>CAZMBS010000344.1:0-1508 GCA_964564295.1 uncultured Streptomycetaceae bacterium | reverse complement strand
CGCCGCGCCGCCGCTCGGCTACGCGCTCGCGCAACTGTCGGGCATCTATATCCTCGCGCAGAACGCCGGCGGGCTCGTGATCGTCGACATGCACGCGGCCCACGAGCGCATCCTGTACGAGAAGCTGAAGGGCCAGCTCGATGCGCGCGCGATTCCGATGCAGCCGCTGCTGGTTCCCGTGAGTTTCGGCGCCGAAGCGCTCGACATCGCCACCGCGGAGGAGCATCGCGATACGCTGGAAGGCATCGGATTCGACGTGGCCCCTTCGTCGCCCACGACGCTCGTCGTGCGCGCGGTGCCGGCACTGCTCGCCGATGCCGACGCCCGCGCGCTCGCGACCGACGTGCTGCGCGACGTGCGCGAATTCGGCGCGAGCCGCGTGCTGACCGAACGCCGCAACGAACTGCTGTCGACGATGGCCTGCCACGCGGCCGTGCGCGCGAACCGGCGGCTCACGGTGCCCGAGATGAACGCGCTGTTGCGCGAAATGGAGTCGACCGAACGCGCGGACCAGTGCAATCACGGCCGCCCGACCTGGCACGAAATCAGCGTCGCCGAGCTCGACAGGCTGTTCCTGCGCGGACAATGAGCCGGACCGCCCCGCCCGCGATTCTGCTGATGGGCCCGACGGCCAGCGGCAAAACCGCCGTCGCGCTGAAACTGGCCGCCGTGCTGCCGTGCGAAATCGTCAGCGTCGATTCGGCGCAGATCTACCGGTCGATGAACATCGGCACGGCCAAGCCCGATGCGGCGGCGCTGCAGCAGGCGCCGCACCATCTGATCGACATGATCGAGCCGCACGAATCGTATTCGGCCGCGCGGTTCCGCGACGACGCGCTCGCCGTCATGCGCGAAATCACGGAACGCGGCAACATCCCGCTGCTGGTCGGCGGCACGATGCTGTATTTCCAGGCGCTGACCGAAGGGCTCAACGACCTGCCCGAAGCCGATCCGGTGATCCGGCTCGTCATCGACACGATGGCGCAGGAGGAAGGCTGGGCGGCGGTGTACGCCAGGCTGCGCAAGGTCGATCCCGAAACCGCCGCGCGGCTCGATCCGAACGACACGCAGCGCATCCAGCGCGCGCTCGAGATCTACTACGTGTCGGGCAAATCGATGACCGAACTGCTGAAGAAGCCGAAATACGTGTACTTTCCGTACACGCCGATCCGCATCGCGCTGGTCCCCGGCGATCGCGCCGTGCTGCACGAGCGCATCGCGCAGCGGTTCGACGCGATGCTCGCGGCGGGACTCGTCGACGAACTGAAGGCGCTGCGCGAGGAATACGGGCTCGAATCCACGATGCCCGCGATGCGCTGCGTCGGCTACCGTCAGGCGTGGGATTTTCTCGAAGGCCGCATCCGGCGCGACGACCTGCGCGAACAGGGCATCGCGGCGACGCGCCAGCTCGCCAAGCGCCAGCTGACGTGGCTGCGCGCGATGGAGGGCGTCACCGAATTCGACTGCCTCGCCGAAGACGTCGACGCGCTGGTGCTGGAATACATCCG
>CAZMBS010000343.1:0-1551 GCA_964564295.1 uncultured Streptomycetaceae bacterium | reverse complement strand
AACCGCGAGTTGCTCGGCCCGTGGAGCGATCTGTACAGCGTCGGGGCCGCCATGTACGCGTGCATCGCCGGGGTCGCGCCGCAACCGGCCGATCAGCGCGTCGAGAAAGACAAGTACGTGTCCGCGATCAAGCAGTTCACCGGGCGGTATTCCGAGCACCTGCTGGAGACCATCGACTGGTGCCTGCAGCTCGACTACTTGAAGCGCCCGCAGAGCGCGCATGCGTTGCAGAAGGTGTTGCTGCGCGAGCGCGATCCCGACATCTCCAGCCGACGCACATTCGTGTTGCACCTGCGGGGTGCGCTCAGCCGCCTGGCACGGCGCTAGGTGCATTCAAGGTCACCCACCATGCGGTTCTTGATCTATCAGGACAGCCGGATCGGCGCCCGCAAGACCAATCGGGATCGCAGCGGCTATTCCTACTGTCGCGATTCGCTGTTCATGGCGTTGGCCGATGGGATGGGCGGTCACTTGCACGGCGAGATCGCGGCGCAGATCGCGGTGCAGTTCATGATCGAGGCGTTCCAGCGCCAAGCGCAGCCGCTGATCACCGATCCGCACCGCTTCCTGCTCGACACCATCACCAGCGCGCATCTGGCGATCCTTGGCTATGCCGAGGCGAAGCAGCTGATCGAAACCCCGCGGACCACCTGTGTTGCCTGCGTCGTGCAGGGGGGGCACGCATACTGGGCGCACGTCGGCGACTCGCGGCTGTATCTGCTGCGTGACGGACGCGTCGAGGCCGTGACCAAGGATCACTCGCGCGTACAGATGCTGGTCGACGCCGGACGGATGCGGCCCGAGGCGATGCTCGCGCACCCCGACCGCAACAAGATATTCAACTGCCTGGGCCAGTTGCATCCGCCGCGGGTGGACATTTCGCGCAAGACACCGCTCAAGCACAACGACACCATCCTCCTTGCCAGTGATGGATTCTGGGCCCCGTTGCCGCAAAGCCTGGTGGTCGAGAAGCTGTTGCGCAAGGATGTGCTGCAGGCGATGCCTCAATTGATGGATACCGCCGAGCTGCGTGGCGGAGATGAAGGCGACAACCTGTCGGTCGTCGCGATGACGTGGCAGGAAGAGGCGCGCGCCGACGAGTCGAGCATTTCCACCCTGCTACTGGAACTGGGCGACCATTCGTCGAAGTCGACCGGCTTCGGTGAGTCGCAAGGCACGTTGCACGCCGACTATCTCACCGACGAAGAGATCGAGCATGCAATCGAAGAGATTCGCGACGCGATCCACAAGCAGCGGGTCTGACGCGCCGCGCGGATGACACCGCGGTCGCTGCGCATCGAACGCGTGTGCGGTCACGGCTGACCGCGCGCGGCTGATCAGGAACGCGCCGCCTGGTGCGGTTTTGACCTAAACTGCCGCGCCGTTGCAAGGACTGATGCCAGCGCTGATGAGCGCGTACATCCTTGCGGCGCCCCCTCACTTTGCCAGTCGAGTTCCCGATGCGTCCATCCGGCCGTCGTCCCGATCAGCTGCGCCCGGTTCGTATACAGCGTGGCTTCACCAAGCATGCCGAAGGCGCGGTGCTGGTCG
>CAZMBS010000342.1:0-1699 GCA_964564295.1 uncultured Streptomycetaceae bacterium | reverse complement strand
CAGCTCACGTTGCAGCTGTCTAGCTTCACGCTGCCGCACGGACTGGCGCGCGTGCTGCTCGCGGAGCAGTTGTACCGGGCCGCGTCCATCCTGAAGAATCACCCGTACCATCGAGAGTGACGGCATGGACCGCAGCATCTATCTTGCATCGCGCAGCCCGCGTCGCCGCGAACTGCTGAAACAGATCGGCGTCCCGTTCGAGATGCTGCTGCTGCGCGAAGACCTCCGGCGCGGCATCGACGTGGACGAAACGCCGCTGCCGGACGAATCGCCGGGCGTCTACGCGCTGCGCATCGCGACCGCCAAGGCCACCGTCGCGCTGCAGCAGATCGCGCAGCGCGGACTGCCGCACAAACCCGTGCTGGCCGCGGACACGACGGTCGTGGCGAGCGAGCGGATACTGGGCAAGCCCGCGGACACCGAGGACGCGGTGCGCATGCTGCGGTCGCTGTCGGGCCGCGAGCACAAGGTCATCACGGCGGTCGCTCTGGCGTTGCGGGACCAGGTCGAAACGCAGATATCCGCTTCCTCCGTGTGGTTCCGGGAACTGACCGAGCCTGAGCTGCGCCGATACGTCGCGAGCGGAGAGCCGACGGACAAGGCCGGCGCTTATGCGATCCAGGGCCGCGCAGCGGCATTCGTGCTGCGCATCGACGGCAGTTACTCGGGCATCATGGGATTGCCGCTGTCGGAAACCGCGGATCTGCTGTCGCGCTTCGGCATCGACGTCATCTGACCGCGGGCCGCGCGTGACCACCGAAGACATCCTCATCAACGTCACACCGCAGGAGACGCGCGTTGCGGTGATCGACCACGGCGTCACGCACGAATTGCACGTCGAGCGCATGTCCGCGCGCGGGCTGGTCGGAAACGTGTGCATGGGGCGGGTGGTGCGCGTGCTGCCGGGCATGCAGTCGGCGTTTGTCGACATCGGCGGCGCGCGCGCGGCGTTCCTGAACGTGGCGGACATCTGGTCGAACCGGCAGAACGGCAATCCGCCGACGCCGATCGAGAAGCTCCTGTCCGAGGGCCAGAATCTGATGGTGCAGGTCGTCAAGGACCCGCTCGGCACGAAAGGCGCGCGGCTCTCGACGCAGATCAGCTTCGCGGGGCGATTCCTCGTGTATCTGCCGCAGGAATCGCACATCGGCATTTCGCAGCGCATCGAGGACGAGGAGGAACGCCAGCACCTGCGGGAGAAGCTGATGGCGCTGCTGCCGCCCGAGGAAAAGGGCGGCTTCATCATCCGCACCATGGCGGAGACGGCGTCGGACCGCGAGCTCGCCTCCGACGTCGAGTACCTGCGCAAGCTCTGGCACGGCATCCGCGACCGCGCGCGGACCGCGGGACCGATCACCGCGCTGTACCGGGATCTCGACCTGAGCCTGCGGGTGCTGCGCGACATCGCGACCGAGGAAACCGGGCGCATTCTCGTCGACTCGCGCGAAGCCTTCGAAGCCATGCGCCGGTTCGCGGCCGAGTATATGCCGACCGCCGCGAACCGCATCGAACATTACCAGGGCGAACGGCCGCTCTTCGATCTGCACGGCGTCGAGGACGAAATCGAGCGCGCGCTCGCGCGGCGTGTGGACCTCAAGTCGGGCGGGTATCTGATCATCGACCAGACCGAGGCCATGACCACCGTCGACGTCAACACCGGCTGATTCGTCGGCGGGCGCAGCTTCGACGACACCATTTT
>CAZMBS010000341.1:0-1705 GCA_964564295.1 uncultured Streptomycetaceae bacterium | reverse complement strand
GCCGTCACGTGCGGCATTACCGCGCCGCCGCCGCCGTAGGACATGACCGTTTCACCGGTCAGCACGCTCAGCAAAGCCGGGCCCGTTCCCTTGTATGCGACGTGAACGGCGCTGATTCCGGCCATCAGGTTGAGCAGTTCGCCGCACAGGTGCGTGTTGCTCAGGATGCCGCTCGAGCCGTAGGTCAGCTTGCCGGGATTCGCTTTGGTCAATGCAATCAGGTCCTTGACCGTGCGCACGGGCAGCGACGGATGCACGACCAGCGTGTAGTCGGTGGTGCCCACGAGACTCACGGGCGCAAAGTCCTTCACGGCGTCGTACGGCAGGTTGGGCGTCACGCTCGGGATCACGGCATTGGGCGCGCCGCTGCCCAGCAGCAGCGTATAACCGTCCGGCGACGCTCTCGCGACAAGTTCGGTGCCGATGCGACCCGTCGCGCCGCCCCGATTCTCGACGATCACCGAATGACCGAGTTGTTCCGTCAACGCCTGGGCGATGAGACGGCCCGTCGCGTCGACTCCGCCGCCGGGCGGGTACGGCACGATGAGCCGGATGGGCTTGGCAGGATAGGATTGCGCGCTTGCGAACGTCGTCGCCGTGGCGATGGCGATACAGACCGATGCCGCGATGCCGTTCGCGCCAGCCGCGAACGGTCCACGGCCCGGAGGTCTCCGCGCAGATGGAAAGCGTGTCCTGGATGGGCAGCGTGTCCGCTTGGAATTCATGACGGGATCAGCATATCATTTGTCCGGCTAAAAGGGTAAGGGTATGCCGAAACTGCTGACCGAATCGCAACTCGCGAAGTTTCGAAGCGAAGGATACGTCTACCCGCTGCAGGCCGTGAGCGCAGTCGAGGCGGCCGGGTATCGTGCCCGCATAGAGGCCTATGAAGCGCGCGTGGGACACGATGCCAACCGCACGCTGAAGATCAAGGGTAATCTCGCGTTCCCCTGGCTCATGGACCTCGCGCGCAACGCCCGCATTCTGGACGCGGTGGAGGACGTGATCGGGCCGGACATCCTGCTGTTCGGCGCGTCGATATTCGCGAAGAACGGGCGCGATCCGAGCTACGTATCCTGGCACCAGGATTCGGCTTACTTCGGGCTCACGCCGCACGCGGAAGTGACGGTATGGGTGGCCTTCACCGAGAGCACGGTGGAAAAAGGCTGTCTCATGGTGATGCCGCGCACGCATCTCGGCCCCGATCTGCATCATGTCGAGACCTACGCGCGGGACAACATGCTCGCAAAGGGCCAGAGCATCGAAGGTCTCGACGAATCGCAGGCCGTGTGCATGGAACTCGCGGCGGGGCAATTCTCGCTGCACCACGAGCGCATGGCGCATGCCTCCAGACCGAATCGCGGCACGGACCGCCGCATCGGATTCGCGTTTTTTTACATTCCGACGCACGTGCGATCGACCCTCGGCCGAAGACGCGCCACGCTGGTGCGCGGTGTCGATCGACACGGGCATTGGGATCCGGATCACGAACCGCGCATCGATCTCGATCCGGCGTCGATGGCGCAGTTGTCGGCCGCGTGGGGCGAATACAAGGACGGCGAAGTGCGGCAGGCGGCCGACATGGCGGAAAAATGACGGTCAGGCTGGAATACGGCATCCCGACCGACAAGGAGGCGCTGCAGTTGCGCCTGGGGATCGACCGCGGGATATTCCGGGAGGAAGGAATCGATCTCACGCTGAAGAT
>CAZMBS010000340.1:0-1740 GCA_964564295.1 uncultured Streptomycetaceae bacterium | reverse complement strand
CGTTCCTCGGCATCTGCATCGGGCTGCAGATGCTGTTCGAGCGCAGCGAGGAGGGCGACACGCCCGGCCTCGGGCTGCTGCCCGGCGTCGTGCGGCGGTTTCCGGCGGATCCGCTGCGGGGCGCGAACGGCGAAAAGCTGAAAGTCCCGCACATGGGCTGGAACGAGGTCCGGCAGACGCGCACGCATGCGCTCTGGAGCGGCATCGCGAGCGGGACGCGCTTCTATTTCGTGCACAGCTATTACCCCGAGTCGCGTGATCCCGGGCTTTCCGCCGGCGAGGCAAGCTACCCGGAGCCGTTTCTGTGCGCGGCCGCGTGCGGAAACGTGTTTGCCGTACAGTTTCACCCGGAAAAAAGCCAGGCAGCCGGTTTGCGGCTGCTCGCGAATTTCGCCGGCTGGCGACCGCAGGAGGGGGGCGCGGGCGCGGCGCGCGCCTGACGCTTGCCGATGCGCCGCAGTCGTGTATGATTATCCGAACGCGAATCCCGTAGCGCCGACGTTTTCCTTTCCGACGCATTCCCACACACCCGCCTGCAATATTTCCGTTCCGGGTTCTCCGGCGCACACAGGTAACGTTTTGCTCGACGCATGCTGATCATTCCGGCGATTGATCTGAAAGACGGCAGATGCGTGCGCCTGAAGCAGGGCGAAATGAGCGACGCCACCGTGTTCTCGGAAGACCCCGGCGCCACCGCGAAACTGTGGCTCGCGCAGGGCGCGCGCCGCCTGCACGTGGTCGACCTGAACGGTGCCGCGGCAGGCCGGCCGAAAAACCAGCAGGCGATCAAGGCGATCGTCGATGCGCTCGGCGACAAGCTGCCGATCCAGCTGGGCGGCGGCATACGCGATCTCGACACGATCGAGAAGTATCTCGATGCCGGCATTTCGTACGTAATCATCGGCACCGCCGCGGTCAAGACGCCGGGATTCCTGCACGATGCGTGCACGGCGTTTTCCGGCCACGTCATGGTGGCGCTCGATGCCAAGGACGGCAAGGTGGCGGTCGACGGATGGTCCAAGATGACCGGCCACGACGTCGTCGATCTCGCGAAAAAGTTCGAGGACTACGGCGTCGAGGCGGTGATTTACACCGACATCGGGCGCGACGGCATGCTGTCGGGCGTCAACATCGACGCGACGGTCGTGCTGGCACGCGCGCTGACGGTGCCGGTCATTGCGAGCGGCGGCATCACCGATCTCGAAGACGTCAAGGCGCTCTGCAAGGTGGAGGCCGAAGGCATCACCGGCGCGATCACCGGGCGCGCCATCTACCAGGGCACGCTGAGTTTCGCCGACGCGCAGAAGCTTGCCGACAAACTGTCCGGGAAAAACAAGGAGTGAGGGACGACCGGTAAGGCGCGCGGCCGGCGTATGCGCCCGGCCGCCGGTGAATGTCCCGGCGGCATCACCGGCTCCGCAACCCCGTCCCCCCGTATGGGCCTCGCCAAGCGCATCATTCCGTGCCTCGACGTAACCGCGGGTCGCGTCGTCAAGGGCATCAATTTCGTCGGGCTGCGCGATGCGGGCGATCCGGTCGAAATCGCGCGTCGTTACGACGAGCAGGGCGCAGACGAACTGACGTTTCTCGACATCACGGCATCGAGCGACGAACGCGGGCTGATACTGCACATCATCGAGGCCGTTGCCGCCCAGGTCTTCATTCCGCTCACGGTGGGCGGTGGCGTGCGCGCGGTGGATGACGTGCGGCGGCTTTTGAACGCGGGCGCGGACAAGGTGA
>CAZMBS010000339.1:0-1762 GCA_964564295.1 uncultured Streptomycetaceae bacterium | reverse complement strand
AGCGACTTCGGCACCACCGACGTGGTGCTGGTGCTGGGCGCGAACGACGTCGTGAATCCGCTCGCGCACGAGAAGGGCAGTCCCATCTACGGCATGCCGATCCTCGATGTCGCGAAGGCGCGCACCGTGCTCGTCAACAAGCGCTCGATGGCCGCGGGTTATGCGGGACTGGATAACCCGTTGTTTTACATGGAAAAAACCATGATGGTGTTCGGCGACGGCAAGAAAGTCGTCGAAGACCTCGTCAAAGCGCTGGATTGACGCAGCGAGGCGGCCGGTGCCGCAAGGCTTGCCGGCGCCGCAGCAGAGCGAAACGCTCCGGCGCTACTCCGGTGTGATGCCGATTTCCTTGATGAGTTTCGCGTAACGCGCGAGTTCGGATTTGATCAGCGCGCCGAACTCGGCTGCGGAACTGCTCTTGGCCTCGACGCCGAGGCTTGCGAATCGCTCCTTGACGTCGTTCAGCTGCAATATGCGCGCGAGTTCGGTGTTGAGTCGCGTGATGACCGCATCCGGCGTGCCCGTGGGGGCAAGCATGCCCCACCAGCTTTCCATCCCGAATCCCGGCACGGTTTCGGCCACTGTCGGAACGCCGGGTACCAGCGGCGTGGGCTTCGGTCCCGTCACCGCGAGCGCGCGCACGCGGCCCGATTTCACGTGTGGCAGCATCACCGCCATGTCGGAGAACACGATGTCGAGGTGCCCGCCGATGAGGTCGTTCGTGATCAGCGCCGACCCCTTGTACGGGATGTGCACCATGTCGACCTTCGCCATGCGCTTGAACAGTTCCGCCGCGAGCTGGGAAATCGATCCCGGCCCGCTGGAGCCGAAATTGAGCCGGTCCCTGTCCTTGCGCCCGCGCGCGACCGCGACGAGTTCCTTCATGTTTTTCGCGGGGACGGACGGATGGACCACGACAATCTGCGGTCCCGTCACCGCGAGCGAAATCGGCACGAGATCGCGCAGCGTGTCGTAACCGAGCTTGCGGTAGATGTTGTTGTTGATGGCGACCGGCTGAATGTTGCCGACGAGCAGCGTGTAGCCGTCCGGCGGGGACTTCGCGACGACTTCGGTGCCCAGGCTGCCGCCGACGCCGCCGCGGTTGTCCACCACCACGGGCTGACCCCAGGCTTCGTTCAACTTGATGCCCATCATGCGCGCAATCGTGTCTGACGAACCGCCGGCCGGGTACGGCGCGATGATGCGTATGGGCTTGGCCGGGTACGTTTGTGCCCCGGCGGACCACGCGGTGAACATGAGTGCGGCACAGACCGCAACGCGCATCAGATTGGGCGACATGTGGTTCCTCCCGTAGTTGGATGGACCGTGCAAGCCGGTGTGACCGGCGATCCGTTCGTAATGTATTGAAAATGCGTGCATAAAACAACCTGATTCAGTCGAGCCTGACCTTGACCTGTGCCTGCACCTCGCGCCAGCGCCTGTCCTCGGATTCGAGCAGCGCGCGGAACGCGTCGGGCGACCCGGTTGTAATATCAAGCGTGAGTGCGGTGAAGCGGTCCTTCACGTCGCCCGCCTGCAGCGCCCGGTTGATCTCCCGATTGAGCCTCGCGACGATGTCCTTCGGCATGCCGGCCGGCCCGAGCATGCCGTACCACTGGAACGACACCATGTCCTTCGCGCCGGACTCGACGAAGGTCGGCACGTTCGGCAACAGCGCATGACGCTGCGCGCTCGTGATGGCGAGCACCTTCAGGCGGTTGGATTTGATGAAGGGCATCGCGGCCGGCACCGCGTTCATGAC
>CAZMBS010000338.1:0-1763 GCA_964564295.1 uncultured Streptomycetaceae bacterium | reverse complement strand
AAGTAGAACCAGCGGTGCGCCGGGTTGTAGCGCAGCCGGTAGGTCTGACCGATGCGATCCGGATAGCGGCGCTCGGCGATCATGAGATCGTCGAACGCGACGCTGCCCGCGTCGGCGAGCGCCAGCGGATTCGAACGGATCGGCTGGTTGATCGCGCGCCAGACCTGGATGATCGCGAAGCGCCGCCTGAGGAGTTCGTCGGCCTCATCGGGCAGCAGGTCACGCACGCGCTGGGGGCCGGACCACTCGGTGTAATCGTTGTGCGCCGAGAGCACGGGCTCGCGGATGAGCCGCGCCTCGCGCTCGTCGCGGCTGCCCGAACGCAGCGTGTAGTCGAACATGAAAACGCGCGACGCGCCGGACGTTTTTGCGATCAGCGCTTCGACCTCGGCACGGTAGGTCGTGTCCAGTTGCGCCGTGTCGAAGAAATCGGCCACGGCGGTCCGGTGTTCCACGAGCGCAAAACCGTTCTTCTCCAGCGTGAACGTCTCCGCGCACGAGCGGCCGTCGCGCATCGTCATCGGGCGCGGATCGAGCGTGCCGGTCCTGCGCCGCGAGATGTTGCCGTGTTCGAAGGTTTCGTTGACGAGCTTCTCACCGGTGTCCACGGTGTAGGGAATCTCGACGGTGACGGTTGGTGCCGCGGCGGGTCCGGCGTCGTTCATGGCATGCCTTTGTCAAAAAGCGCGGTCGGGCAGGGGACGGCAAGCATAGCGGATCGTTGCCGGTTCCGCACGCCGCGGTGGCGTCACGGAATGGACGAACGCCGCACCGGTTGGTATGGTCGCAGTCAGCCGTCGGGCCGCGACCCGATGTTCCGCAGTTCAATTTCCCGATGAGGATCAACACCATGAAACGCAAGGACATCAAGATCAAGGCGAGCGGCGGAGGCGAATTCGATTGTTATCTCGTCACTCCCGACGGCGCGGGCAGAACCCCGGCGGTCGTGATCGCCTCGGCGATCCACGGTGTCGATGACGATCATCGCGCGATCGCCGATGTGTTCGCGTCGCGCGGATTCATCGCCGCCGCGCCGGACCCGTTCTGGCGAACGGTGCCGGGTCCGCTCGGGCGCGGCGACGCGCGCTCCGCCCCGCGCGGGCAGCCAAGGCTCGAGAGAATCGCCACCGGCGAAGCCGATTTCAAGGATACGCTTGCGGAACTCGGGAAGCTGCCGCAGTTCAACGGCCGTGCCGCGACGATGGGGTTCTGCTACGGCGGTCCCTACGCGATACTCGGCCCGAAGCGGCTCGGGTATGCCGCGGGCATCTCCGTGCACGGCTCGCAGCTTGGCGACTATCTCAAGGAACTCGATGGCGTCTCGCAGCCCGTGTGCATCATCTGGGGCGACCTCGACAACCAGGCGCCGCCGCCGGTGCAGGAGTCTTATCGCGCCGCCGCTGCGCGAATCAAGAACCTCGAACTGCACATTTTTCCGGGCATTCTGCACGGCTACATGCTTAAGGGGGGCGGCAAGGCGTACGACCGGAAGACCTATGATTTTTCGATGGATCGCGCACTCGCGATCCTGGAGGGGTTACGGTAGTCGGGGAAACGGCTATAGCGGACCCGAGCGGGAAGAATGTGGGCACCGCGAATAGTGGAAAATAGTTAATAAAAACAACAGGGTATCATTTATATCGAGTCTGACCCTGAGGTTTCCCCACGAATCGACTTGTACTTTCAATGAGTTACCTGTAGTGTGGCCGCAAAAACAGTGCATGCATGACACTTTGATGCTCCGCTTTTCGTTGTCGAAGCGA
>CAZMBS010000337.1:0-1779 GCA_964564295.1 uncultured Streptomycetaceae bacterium | reverse complement strand
CCGCGCGCGGCCGATTTCGTGCTGTGGCTCACGCTGTCGGCCATGGGCTCGTTCATGCTGCTCGCCGTCACGAACCACATCACGCACAACGTCGCGTCCGTGCCGTTCCTGTGGATACTGCCGCTCACCGTTTACCTGGTGACCTTCATCCTGTGTTTCGAGGGGCGCGGCTGGTACCGTCGCATCCTGTTTTTCGGGCCGCTGGTGGTACTGCTCGTCGCGATGGCCTGGGGGCTGCGCGCGAATCGCGGCGTCATGGAGATCACGCAGGCGATTCCGTTCTATTCGGCGGGGCTCTTCGTGCTGTGCATGTTCTTTCACGGCGAACTCGCGGCAACCAAACCCGCGGCACGGCATCTCACGAGCTTCTACCTGATGGTGTCGCTCGGCGGCGTGCTGGGCGGGGGCCTCGTCGGCGTCGTCGCGCCGAACGTATTCGACACGTACTACGAATTCAGCGCCGGCCTGGTTTTCACGGGACTGCTGCTCGTCTGGCTGACGCGGAAGCAGGCGGCCTTGCTGCCGGCGCTCGCGATCGTCGCGACGCTCGCCACCGGTTACCATGCGGTGGAATACGTCGGGTGGCTGCACGCCGATGCGCGGATCATGGTCCGCAATTTCTACGGTGCGCTGCGCGTGCGGGAAAGCCTGGGAGAAGGGGAAACCGAACGCACCCGCAAACTCGTGCACGGCGTGATCCTGCACGGCACGCAACTGCTGGACCCGGCGCGGCGCCACGAGCCGCTGACCTATTTCACGCAGACGTCGGGCGTGGGCCGCGCGCTCGCCGCGCTCGATGCGCCGCGGCGCCGCGTCGGCGTGGTCGGACTCGGTGCCGGAACGCTTGCGGCGTACGGCCGGCCCGGCGACGTCATGCGCTTCTACGAAATCGATCCGCTGGTCATCCGGATCGCGCGCGGGAATTTTCACTATCTCGGCGACAGCAAGGCCGCGGTCGAAACGGTGCTGGGTGACGCGCGGCTCACGCTCGAGCGCGAATCGCCGCAGGCCTACGACCTGCTCGTGATCGATGCATTCTCGAGCGACGCGATACCGGCGCACCTGCTGACGCGCGAGGCCATGGCCGTGTACCTGCGGCACGTGAAGCCCGGCGGCATGATCGCGATCCACGTGACCAACCGCTTTCTCGACCTGCCGCCCGTCGTTCGCCAGTTGGCGGCCGAGCAGAAGCTGCACGCCGTGCTGGTGTCGGACTTTCCCGACCGCCCGCAGGCCGACGGCACGGACTGGGTGCTCGTCACGCGCGACCGGGCGCTCCTCGCGCATCCCGCGATCGCGCCCGCGGCGCGCGACATCCGCCCGCTCCCGGGCCTGCGGCCGTGGACCGACGACTTCAACAACCTGTTGCAGATATTGAAGTAGCGCCGACGCACGAACGCGGCAGGACATTTTTCACGAAGTGCGGGCGGCGGCGCTTGCGGGCGCCTGCAACCGTGAATACCATGTTGGCCCGCGAGAGTTGTCGCACACGAAACAGCGGATCGCCATGACCCCATTGCATGCACTGCGCATCACCGGCCTTGTTCTGGTTGCAACCGCATGGGCTGCCGTCGCGCAGCCTGCTTCCGACCCGCGCGGACTGCCCACGCTCGCGCCGCTCGTCAACGAGGTGACGCCCGCCGTCGTCAATATCTCGGTGGTCACGCGCGCGGCGATGGAAGATAACCCGTTGTTTCGAGACCCTTTTTTCCGGCGCTTCTTCAACGTGCCGGACCGGCCGCAGCAACGCCGCGAGCAGGCGGCCGGATCCGGCGTCAT
>CAZMBS010000336.1:0-1827 GCA_964564295.1 uncultured Streptomycetaceae bacterium | reverse complement strand
AATGCTCGGCAAGGATCAGCCCGTCATCCTGCAGTTGCTCGAAATTCCCGACGAAAAGGCGCAGAAGGCGTTGCGCGGCGTCATGATGGAACTCGACGACTGCGCGTTTCCGCTGCTGCACAGCATGATTCCGGCGTCGGACCCCATGGTTGCGTTCAGGGACGCGGACGTCGCGCTGCTGGTCGGCGCGCGGCCGCGCGGACCCGGCATGGAGCGCAAGGATCTGCTGGAAGCGAATGGCAAGATTTTCGGGCCGCAGGGGCGCGCGCTGTCAGAAGTGGCGAGCCGCAAGGTGAAGGTGTTGGTCGTCGGCAACCCGGCAAATACTAACTGCTTGATTTTAATGAATAATTCACCGTCCCTCAAGCCGTCGAACTTTACCGCGATGATGCGGCTGGACCACAACCGGTCGCTGTCCCAAGTCGCGCAGAAAATCAACGTCCCCGTCTCGCAAATCAGGAAAATGACCGTATGGGGCAATCATTCCGCGACGCAGTATCCGGACCTGTTTCAGGCCACGGCGGGCGGGAAAAAAGTCTGGCCGCGCATCAACGATCAGTCCTGGCTCGAGAATACGTTCATACCGGTCATCCAGAAACGCGGCGCCGCGATTATCGATGCGCGCGGCCTGTCGTCCGCCGCGAGCGCCGCCAACGCGGCCATCGAACACGTGCGCGACTGGGTCAAAGGCACGAAGGCCGGAGACTGGGTCAGCATGGGCATACCGTCGGACGGCAGCTACGGCATCCCGGCGGGCCTCATTTACGGCTATCCGTGCACGTGCAAGGACGGCAAGTACAAGATCGTGAAGGGCATCGACGTGAGCGAGTTCAGCCGCGCGCGGATGGCGGCCACGCAAAAGGAACTGCAGGAAGAGCGCGACGCCATCGCGCATCTGCTCGGCTGATCCGATGCAGCCCAGGCAACCGGGGGCGGAGCAGTCGTGCGGCCGCCCCGTTTTTTTAGCGAGCAACTGACATGGATGGCGGCAAACGTGAGCGGTAATGACGCGCCCGTCACGGGCAAACCGAAAAAATCCGTCGCGCTTTCCGGCATCGCGGCCGGCAGCACGGCGCTCTGCACGGTCGGGCGCAGCGGCAACGACCTCCACTACCGCGGCTACGACATCCTGGATATCGCCGATCACTGCGAATTCGAGGAAGTCGCGCACCTGCTGATCCACGGCAGGCTGCCCGCGCCGGCCGAACTCGCCAATTACAAGCTGAAACTCGCGGCGCTGCGCGGACTGCCGGCGGCCGTGCGCGCGGTGCTGGAGCAGATTCCCGCCGCAGCGCACCCGATGGATGTCATGCGCACCGGGTGCTCCGCCCTGGGTTGCGCGCTGCCGGAGAAGGACGATCACAATCTTCCCGGCGCCCGCGACATCGCGGATTGCCTGATCGCCTCGTTCGGATCGATGTTGCTCTACTGGTATCACTACAGTCACAACGGGCGCCGCATCGACGTCGAAACGGATGACGATTCCATCGGAGGGCACTTTCTGCATCTGCTGCACGGCAAGGCGCCCAAGCCGCTGTGGGTGAAGGCGATGCACACGTCGCTCAACCTGTATGCCGAGCACGAATTCAACGCATCCACTTTCGCCTGCCGCGTCGTCGCCGGCACGGGGGCCGACATGCATTCGGCGATCACCGGCGGCATCGGGGCGTTGCGCGGCCCGAAACACGGCGGCGCGAACGAAGTCGGCTACGAGGTCATGAACCGCTACGAGACGCCGGACGCCGCCGAAAGCGACATCGTCACGCGCATCCGCAACAAGGAAGTGGTGATCGGCTTCGGCCACCCCGTCTACACGATTTCCGACCC
>CAZMBS010000335.1:0-1829 GCA_964564295.1 uncultured Streptomycetaceae bacterium | reverse complement strand
ATTCACGAGCGGCGCCGTCACCATGAAAAGCACGAGCAACACCAGCATCACGGCGATGTACGGCACGACGCTGAGCTGGTTCATCAACCGGCGGCTGCTGCGTTTTTCGATGAGCATCGCGCGAGCCGGTCAGTTGGACTGGCGCTGGAGGATGTTGGAAAACTCCTCCGTGAACGAATCGAAGCGGATCGCGAGCCGGTTCAGGTCGCCGGCGAAGCGGTTGTAGGCGACCACCGCCGGAATCGCCGCGAACAGCCCGATCGCCGTCGCGATCAGCGCTTCCGCGATTCCGGGCGCGACGGCGGCGAGCGTCGCCTGCGCGGTATTCGCGAGACCCCGGAACGAATTCATGATCCCCCACACCGTGCCGAACAGTCCCACGTACGGGCTCACCGAGCCGACCGACGCGAGAAACGACAGGTGGGACTCCAGTTGCTCCATCTCCCGCTGGTAGGTCGCGCGCATCGCGCGCCGCGTGCCGTCCATCACGACGCCGACGTCCATGCCCGGCTGCTTGCGCAGCTTCGCGAATTCGCGGAAGCCGGACTCGAAGATGCGCTCGAGACTGCCCGCCGAATTGCGCGCGGTCGACGCGCGCTGGTAGAGCTCGTTCAAATCGGCGCCGCTCCAGAACTGTTTCTCGAATTCGTCGGCGAGCCGCGTCGCGCGCTTGAAGGTGAACACCTTCAGAAAGATGTAGTACCAGGAGAACATCGACGCCAGCACCAGCGAAGCCATCACGAGCTGCACCAGCACGCTCGCGCCGGTGACGAGGTGCAGGATCGACATGTCGGGAGCAGTGGTCGGATTCACGGCGTTTTTCCCATGCTGATGACAAGGTCCTTCGGTATTCTAACCGGCCTGAATGTCCCGCGTCGCACGCAGGCCACGTTCACGTCCGCCGTCGCGAGCACCGCGTCGCCGCGCAGCACGCGCTGCGCGAGGTCGAGCCGCGCCGCCCCGCGGTTCGCGACCGCCACGGTCACGCGCAGGCTGTCGTTGAACCGCGCCGGCCGCAGGTAGTCGATCGACAACGCGCGCACCACGAATACGACGCCTTCGCGCTCGGCAAGTTCCGGCTGCTCGTGGCCGAGCGCGCGCAGCCATTCGGTGCGCGCGCGCTCGAGGAACTTCAGATAATTCGCGTAATAGACCACGCCGGCGCCGTCGGTGTCCTCGTAATAAACGCGCACCGGCCACGAAAAGGGTTCGGCATCGGGTGACGGCGCGCGCTGAGTCATTTTATTGTTCTTAATCATGCATTTACGTTGACTTGTCCTCCCACAGGTCGGCCGTTCCCGCGCGCGCGGGTTGCGCGAGCCCGAAGTGGCGATACGCGGTGACGGTCGCCATGCGCCCGCGCGGCGTGCGCTGCAGGTAGCCCTGCTGAATGAGAAACGGCTCGAGCACGTCCTCGATCGTGTCGCGTTCCTCGCCGATCGCGGCGGCGAGATTGTCGACACCGACCGGGCCGCCGTCGAATTTTTCGATGACGGCGAGCAGCAGCTTGCGATCCATGACGTCGAGCCCCACCGGGTCGACGTCGAGCATTTTCAGCGCCGCGTCGGCAACCTCGCGCGTGACGTGGCCCTGCGCCTTCACCTGCGCGTAATCGCGCACGCGCCGCAGCAGCCGGTTGGAGATGCGCGGCGTGCTGCGCGAACGGCCGGCGATCTCGCGCGCGCCCGCGGCGTCCACGCCGATTTCCAGCAGACGGGCCGAACGCTCCACGATGCGCGTGAGTTCGTCGGTGGAATAGAACTCGAGCCGCGCGACGATGCCGAAGCGGTCGCGCAGCGGATTGGTCAGCATGCCGGCGCGCGTGGTGG
>CAZMBS010000334.1:0-1838 GCA_964564295.1 uncultured Streptomycetaceae bacterium | reverse complement strand
GTTCGGCCTCGACCAGACGCTGACGACCGGCATCATCAGCGCGCTCAACCGTGAGATCGAGTCGGTCACGCAGCGCACGATCCGCGGCGTGATCCAGACCGACGCCGCGATCAATCCGGGCAACTCGGGCGGACCGCTGCTCGATTCCGCCGGCCGGTTGATCGGCGTGAATACCGCAATCTACAGCCCCTCGGGCGCGTCGGCGGGAATCGGTTTCGCGATTCCGGTGGACGAGGTGAACCGCATCGTGCCGCGCCTCATCCAGGACGGCAAATTCATCCGCCCGACGCTGGGCATACAGGCCGCGCCGCTGCAATTCCAGACCGCACTCGGCATCAAGAGCGGCGTTGCCGTCGTGGGAGTGTTGCCGAACAGCACGGCGGCCGCGGCGGGCATCGTGCCGTTTCAGCGCGCGGCGGGCGGCGAGCTGATCGTCGGCGACATCGTCACCGCCGTGGACGGCAAACCCGTCGCCAACCTCGACGAACTGCTTGCCGCGTTCGAGCAGCGCCAGCCGGGAGACACCGTGAAACTCACGCTGGTGCGCGCGGACGGCAAGACGGTCGAGCTGCCGGTGCGCCTTGGATTGCCGAACGAGGCGGTCACGCCACGCGCTGCACGTTGAACATCGGCTCGCCGCGCGCCCAATGGCCGAAATTGGCGATGAACATCTCGGCGCAACGCGGCTCGTTTCCGGTGGACGCGGACGCGTTGTGCGGCGTGATGATGACGTTCGGCAGATTCCACAGCGGTGAATCCGCCGGAAGCGGCTCCGGGTTGTGCGCATCGAGCGCGCCGCCGCCGAGATGACCGCTGCGGATCGCGGCCACAAATGCCTTGTCGTCCAGCACCTCGCCGCGTCCGATATTGATGATGCGCGCGCCTTTTTTCATGCGCGCGATCGCATCGGCATTCACGAGGTTTTCCGTCTCCTTCGTGAGCGGGCACGCGATCACCACCCAGTCCGCGCGCGGCAGCACGTCGGGCAGCTTTGACGGATGGTGCATTTCATCCACCGGGTCGCCGGATTGCAGCGGACTCCGGCGCACGCCGATTATCTTGAGGCCGAAGGCGCGCGCGTAACCCGCGAACGTCCTGCCCACGGCGCCGACGCCGATCAGCACGAGCGTCTGGCCGCGCAGATCGTCGGGCAACGCCGCGCCGCGCAGCGGGCTCCACTCGCGCTTGTGTTGCCCCGCGATATAGGTCGGAAAACCGCGCGCAAGCATCAACAGCCCCGTGAATCCCGTCTGGGCGACCGGTTCCGCGTTGGAGCCCGTGGAACTCGTCGTGATCACGCCCTTCGCGTTGAGGTGCCTGACGTAGTACTGCTGCCCGATGCCGGAACTCGTGTAGTGCACCCACTTGAGGTTCGTCGCCGCCACCACCGCCGCCTGGTAGGCCGCGTACAGCTGTTCGTTGAAACGGATGTCGCGGTCGAGAAACACGAAATCGATGCCGCTGCAGTCCGCCGCGGAAAGCCGCGCGCCGGGAGTCTCGGGCAGATGGAGAAACGTGACGGGCTTGCCGGCGGCGGCACCGGCATTCTTGAATGCGTCGCCGAAGCGCGCGACGAACTGCCTGGATACCAGTGCGGTGATCATGATGCCTTCTTCAGGTTGAAAAACGGATTTCAGGAACTGCAGGAGAGCGCCGAACAGCCCGGTTTGTGCCGTGCCCACTCCGGGCGGCGCGCCGCGAGATCGTCGTTCCCGGGCTGTTCGTCATAAGGCTGTCGCAGCACGGCCATCAGCCGCTGCATGACGGACGCGTCGCCCGCGGCGAGCGCGTCGATCGCCTGCTGCGCAAGGTAGTTGCGCAGCACGTACGTCGGATTC
>CAZMBS010000333.1:0-1927 GCA_964564295.1 uncultured Streptomycetaceae bacterium | reverse complement strand
TCGGCAGCGTCGACTACGTTGCGCGTGAGGTGATCAAAGCGGAGCAGATCGTGGAGTTCACGCAACGCGAAAGCATTGCTGAGCGTGTCGTCAAGCGCTTCGGGGCCGCGATGGGATCGAGTCTTGTGAGCGCGTTGCGAACCGGCGGCATCGTGCTGCAGTAGGACGCTGCGCTGATCACGCCGGACGGCGTGCCGGCGCTGCGCGCGTGCGGTCCCGTGAGGAGCGGGCCTTCGTGGCGATCAGGGGAGTTCAAACCCGTGGCGCCTCAGGATCTCGCTTAACGCGATCAGCGGCAGCCCGATCAAGGCGGTCGGGTCGTCACCGATCATGCGCTCGATCAGCGTGATGCCCAGGCTTTCGCATTTGGCCGCGCCGGCGCAATCGAAGGGCGCATCCGCGTGCAGGTACCGTTCGATCGCCGCGTCGGTCAACGATCGAAACTTCACCCGGTAGATGACCAGCCGGTCGCTGGTTTCGCCCGACCGGGCATCGAGAACTGACAGGGCCGTATAGAAATTCACTTCGTTGCCGCTTGATCGCCTGAGCTGGTCGCGCGCGTTCGCAAAACTGCCGGGTTTGTCGAGGATCGCCTCGCCGAGCGCGGCGACTTGATCGGATCCGATGATCAGCGCCGAAGGGAAGGGCGAGACAACCGCGCGCGCCTTCTCCTGGGCAAGCCGTTGTGCCCGATCCGCCGGGTGCTCCCCGTCGCGCAGGGTTTCCGCTACACCGGGCGCATGAACTTCGAACGGGACCCGAAGGCGGCCCAGCAGTTCGCGTCGGTAGGGCGAGGTCGAAGCCAGGACGAGCTGGCGAGGCGCGCGGACTGTGGCGGGAGCTTGCGCTGGCATGACGGCAAAGGTGAACTGAAGAGAGGCGCCGGGGCGGGCGCTATCCGGTTGATTCTTTTGACAGTCTTTCTGCGTGATTGGTATTATCTCGCGATTCTGCAGGGCGCAGATCACGGCTGTCGCACGCAGTGACGCGACAGGATGCCCTTCCCCCGCAGTTCGCTGCAATCCGCGTTTTCTCGTTGGTACCTTTTCGTTGCGAGTTCGCGATCAACGTTGGAACCATTGGTGCGCCTGACTATCGACGCCGTGCAGTTCGCGGGCGACGGTTCGTCGATGCAGGGCGAGATTGCGCCCGACGGGTTGCCGCGGGTGCGCGATTTGGGGGCGATCGACGGAGGCGCTTGGTATTGCGTCACGGGGCAGCGGTCAATGCGTGGCAGGCCCGCGCTTCGGGTCCAGGTGCGATGCGCGGTGACGTTGCTGTGTCAGCGTTGCCTCGAACCATTCGAGTACGACGTCGACCAGGCGGTTGAACTGGAGTTGTCCGCGGACCAGTGCGAGATCGACGCGGCGGAGGACGATACGGATCGGGTGCTGGCAAGCCCGACGCTCGATGTGATTGAACTGGTCGAAGATGAAATCCTGCTCGCGCTGCCGATGGTTGCCCGGCACGCAGCCTGTGAGTTGACTGGCGACACGTCGCGCGCAGTCGACGAACACCAATCAGGTCCTTGGGCCGCACTGAAGCGACTCAAGCACAGTTGAAGAGGAGTATTCCATGGCAGTGCAGCAGAACAAGAAGTCGCCTTCCAAGCGTGGCATGCACCGGTCGCACGACGCGCTTTCGCGTCCGCCGCTGGCCATCGAGCCGTCCACCGGCGAGGTGCACCTGCGGCATCACGTGAGCCCGACCGGCTATTACCGCGGCAAGAAGGTGATCAAAGTCAAAGAAGAATAGCGCTCGGCGCGCGACCAAACATCGCGTGCTCGCGGCGTCCAGGCCCTGTTGCAGGGCGTGGCGCGTTGCATACGCGGCGAGTAATGCGCCCACAAAAAACAATCTGGTCGGCCCTCCCGATTCGTGACCACTGAAGTCATCCTCGCCGTCGACTGCATGGGCGGAGATCACG
>CAZMBS010000332.1:0-1936 GCA_964564295.1 uncultured Streptomycetaceae bacterium | reverse complement strand
GGAGTTCTCGGCGACGTTGCCGCCGATCGAGCACGCGATCTGGCT
Source organism: uncultured Streptomycetaceae bacterium (assembly GCA_964564295.1). GTDB lineage: Bacteria > Pseudomonadota > Gammaproteobacteria > Burkholderiales > SG8-41 > CAZMBS01. The sequence goes on along the minus strand of CAZMBS010000332.1, from coordinate 1,891 downwards.
CGACGGATCGGGCGCGTAGTACAGCCCGAAGCGCGCCGCGGCTTCGGAAATCGCGAGGTTGCGCACGCCCGGCTGCACGCGCGCCGCGCGCGCGAGCGGATCGATCTCGATGATGCGCATGAGCTTCGCGAGCGACAGCAGCACGCCGTCGCCGAGCGGCAGCGCGCCGCCGGACAGTCCGGTGCCGGCGCCGCGCGCGACGACCGGCACGCGCATCGCGTGGCAGGCCGCGAGGATCGCGCACACCTGCGTTTCGGACGACGGCAGCGCCACGACCATCGGCAACTGCCGGTACGCGGACAGCCCGTCGCATTCGTACGGCTTCACATCTTCCGCGTCGAACAGCACGGCGTCGGCGGGAAGAAACGCGCGCAAAGCGGCCGCCACCGCCTTCTGGCGCGCGAGATCAACCGGAACGGTTTCGACGACCGCGGGCATGGCGGTCATTCTAACGCAGTGCCCGGCGTCCCATCGCCGGCGATGGTATAGTCGTCGCCTCTCGTAAATCGCGGGGAGCCTGCACATGATCCGTCTGCTGGTGAATCGTCGCATCGTGATTCGTGCGGTGGCCGGGTGGTGTGGTGCGTTTGCCGTGCTCGCGGCGTCGCAGGTGCCCGCCGCCGGATACCCGACGAAATCCATCAGGCTCATCGTGCCGTTCGCCGCGGGCGGCGGCACCGACCTGCTCGCGCGGCTCGTCGCGCCGCGCCTGAGCGAGGTGGTCGGGCAGCAGGTGGTGGTCGACAACCGCGGCGGGGCCGGCAGTCTCATCGGCACGCAGATCGTGGCGAGCGCGACACCGGACGGCTACACGCTCGGCTTTCTCGACACCGCGTTCACGATCAATCCGGCGGTGCTGCCGAAGATGCCGTTCAACGCCGAACGCGATTTCGTGTTTCTCAGCATCGTCGGCACGTCGCCGACCGTGCTCGTCGCGCATGCGAACGTGCCGGCAAAAACGCTGAAGGAACTGATCGCGTTCGCGAAAGCGCATCCGGGCAAACTCACGTTCGGATCCGCCGGGCACAACTCGTCGGGGCATCTGACCGGCGCGATGTTCAATGCCGCGGCCGGCGTCGACATCACGCACGTGCCGTTCAAGGGCGCCGGCGCGGCGATCGTCGACCTGATCGGCGGGCACATCGACGTGTCGTACGTGGTGCCCGGAAGCATCGCGCCGCACGTGCAGAGCGGCGTCGTGCGCGCGCTTGCGATCACCGGCGCCAAACGCTCGTCCGCGATGCCCGGCGTGCCGACGTTCGACAGTCTCGGGCTGCCGGGCGTCAGCCCGGGCAATTTCCGTTTTCTCGCCGGTCAGTCCGCGATGCCGCGCGCGATCCAGCAGCAGCTCGTCGCGGCGATGGGCAAACTCGCGCAGATGCCCGATCTCGTGGCGCGCATGAACGAAAACGGCTACGACCCGCTGTTCCTGGGTCCGCCGGAGAGCCGCGACTACGTGCTGGCCGAAATGCAGAAGTGGCGCAAGGTCATGCAGACTTCCGCGGTCAAGGTCAAGTGACCGCGACGCGCGATTGACCGCGGCGTCCGGCTACCCGGCCACGTCGTGATTCGCCATGCGCTCGAGCGCTTTCACCATGGCGGAGTGATCCCATTTCGCACCGCCGGCGGCTGCGCAGGCGTTGAACAATTCCTGCGCCGTCGCGGTATTGGGTAGCGACAGGCCCATCGCGCGTGCGCCGGCGAGCGCGAGCGACAGGTCCTTCTGATGCAGTTCGATGCGGAAACCCGGATCGAACGTGCGCTTGATCATGCGCTCGCCGTGCACTTCGAGGATGCGCGAGGCGGCGAATCCTCCCATTAATGCCTGCCGTACTTTCGCGGGATCGGCGCCGGCTTTCGACGCGAACACGAGCGCTTCGCTGACGGCTTC
>CAZMBS010000331.1:0-1989 GCA_964564295.1 uncultured Streptomycetaceae bacterium | reverse complement strand
GCATTCGCAACGCCGGCATCCGCGACATCTACGAGGAGGGGCTGCAGATTCCGCGGCTCAAGCTGATCGACGCGGGCCGGCCCGATGCGGCGCTGCTCGACATGATCCGGCAGAACGTGCGCGTGCCGGAGCAGACGCTGGGCGACATCTGGGCCCAGGTCGCGGCCTGCAAGATGCTCGAGGAGCGTCTGCAACCGCTGCTGCGCGACACCGACCTCGACGCGCTCGGCGCGGAAATCCGCCGCCGCTCGGAATCGGCGATGCGCAGAAGCATCCGCGCCGTGCCCGACGGGGTGTACCGCGCGCGGACGGTGCACGACGGATTCGAGACGCCGATCCACATCGCATGCGCGGTAACGGTGAAGGGCGACTCGCTCGCGATCGATTACACGGGGTCGAGCGCGCAGGTCCCGCGCGCGGTGAACGTCGTGCCGATCTACTGCTTCGCCTACTCGGCGTTCGCGGTGAAAGCGCTGTTGTGCCCCGACGTGCCGAACAACGAAGGCAGTTTCGCTCCGATTTCGACCTCGGCGCCGCCGGGTTCGATCTTCAATCCGCGCTATCCGGCGGCAAGCGGCGGGCGCGGCATGATCGGCCACATGATGGTGCCCGCGATTTTCATGGCGCTCGCCGACGTGCTGCCGGAGCGCGCGCTCGCGGAGGGCTCGTCCAATTCGTCGATCACGGTGACCGGCGAGCATCGCGGACGACCGTATGCGGCGGTCAACTTCATGAACGCGGGACAGGGCGCGACGCGGCACCGCGACGGCTTCACGATGCTGTCGTTTCCGTCCAATCTCTCGAACACGCCGATCGAGGTGCTGGAGCAGATGGCACCATTACGCGTGATCGAGCGCGCGATCCGGCGCGGCAGCGGCGGCGCCGGCGCGCATCGCGGCGGCGACGGCCTGCGATTCGAAATCGAGGTGGTTGCCGACTCGCCGATGATGGCCTCGATGATCATGACGCGTCACAAAACCGCGCCGCAAGGCCTGTTCGGCGGCGCGCCCGGCAGCGTCGGCGGCCTGCGGCTGAACGGCGAGCGCATCGATCCGGCCGAGCACTGGGTGCTGAAAAAAGGCGACCGCGTGGTGATGGAAACCGCGGGCGGCGGCGGCTGCGGCAAACCCGCATGACCGCGGATGCGATCGCGCGCATTCACGCGATGCGCGTGTCGGTCCAACGCCGCGTTTGCCGCGCTGCACAACCGTCTCGACACGCCAGACATGCTGGCGTAAACTTCTCCTCCCCTTCGGATCGCCATCCGTCCGAATGTAAAAAATTATTTTAAATCAATGTGTTAAGGAGACTGTCATGAGCAACGGGCGCGAAGTGGTGGTATTGAGCGGCGTGCGCACGGCGATTGGTGACTACGGCGGTGCGCTGAAAGACCTCGCGCCCTCGGATCTCGCGGGCCGCGTGGTTGGCGAAGCCGTCAAACGCGCCGGGATCGACCCGAAAACCGTCGGGGCCATGGTGCTCGGCAACGTGATTCATACCGAAGCGAAGGACATGTACATCTCGCGCGTCGCGTGCATCAAGGGCGGGTTGCCGCAGGAGGCCACGGCGCTCACCGTGAACCGGTTGTGCGGCAGCGGCCTGCAGGCCATCGTGAGCGCGGCGCAGATGATCCAGCTCGGTGATGCCGATGCCGCGGTCGGCGCCGGCGCGGAATCGATGAGCCGCGGCGGCTACCTCATGCCCACGCTGCGGTGGGGCCAGCGCATGAACGACGGGGGCGTCGTCGACATGATGGTGGGCGCGCTCACCGATCCGTTCGACACCGTGCACATGGGAATCACGGCCGAGAACATCGCCGAGAAATGGAAAATCACGCGCGAGCAGCAGGACGCGTTCGCGGTCGAAAGCCACCGGCGCGCGGTACACGCGATCGAGAAAGGCTACTTCAAGGACCAGATCCTGCCGATCGAGATGAAGACCCGCAAGGGCGTCACGGTATTCGACAAGGACGAACATCCGCGCGCCGAT
>CAZMBS010000330.1:0-2086 GCA_964564295.1 uncultured Streptomycetaceae bacterium | reverse complement strand
CCGGCTCCGGCAAGAGCTCGCTCGCCTTCGACACGCTCTACGCCGAGGGCCAGCGCCGCTACGTCGAATCGCTCTCGGCGTACGCGCGCCAGTTCCTGCAGCTCATGGAAAAGCCCGACGTGGACCTCATCGAGGGTCTGTCGCCCGCCATCTCGATCGAGCAGAAGGCCACCAGCCACAATCCGCGCTCGACGGTCGGCACGATCACCGAAGTACACGACTACCTGCGGCTGCTGTTCGCGCGCGTCGGCGATCCCTACTGCCCCGATCACGACATCCGGCTTGCGGCGCAAAGCGTGGCGCAGATGGTGGATCACGTGGCCGCACTGCCGGAGGACACCCGCGTGATGATCCTCGCGCCGCTCATCGTCGGGCGCAAGGGCGCGCAGGCCGATCTGTTCGAGGAACTGCGCGCGCAGGGCTTCGTGCGCGTGCGCATCGACGGCGTGGTGCACGACATGGATGCGCTGCCGGCGCTGAAGAAAACTGCGAAACATACCGTGGAAGTCGTCGTCGACCGCGTGAAAGTGCGCGCCGACATGAAACAACGGCTCGCGGAATCGTTCGAGACCGCGCTGCGTCGCGCCGACGGGCGCGCGGTCGCCGTGGAAATGGAGTCCGGCCGCGAGCACCTGTTTTCGGCGCGGTTCGCTTGCCCGGCGTGCAGCTATGCCTTGCCCGAGCTCGAACCGCGGCTTTTTTCGTTCAACAACCCCATGGGCGCCTGCCCGCGTTGCGACGGGCTCGGCACGGTCAGTTTTTTCGATCCGAAACGCGTGGTCGCGTTCCCGGATCTGTCCCTCGCGTCGGGCGCCATCCGGGGCTGGGACCGCCGCAACCAGTTCTACTTCCAGATGCTGCAGTGCCTCGCCGCGCATTACGGCTTCGATCTCGAAGCGCCGTTCAACACGCTGCCGCAAGCCGCCCAGGACGCGGTGCTGCTCGGGTCCGGGACCGACCGGATCAAGTTCATCTATCTCGGCGAACGCGGCAACAAGTTCGTGCGCGAACATGCGTTTGAAGGCGTGCTGCCGAACCTCGAGCGCCGTCACCGGGAAACCGATTCCCTCGTCGTGCGCGAGGAAATCGCGAAATACCTGAACACGCAGGCCTGTCCGGAATGCGCGGGCACGCGGCTGCGCCGCGAGGCCCGCAACGTGCGCGTGGCTGACCGCAGGATATTCGAGCTGTCCGCGCTGCCGCTCGCGGAAGCGATCCGGTTTTTCGAGCACGTGGCGCTCGCCGGCGCGCGTGCGGCGGTTGCAGAAAAAATCGTCCGTGAAATCGTGAACCGGCTCCAGTTCCTCGTGAATGTCGGTCTGGACTATCTGACGCTCGATCGCGCGGCGGACACGCTGTCGGGCGGCGAAGCCCAGCGCATCCGCCTCGCCAGCCAGATCGGATCAGGGCTGACCGGCGTCATGTACGTGCTCGACGAGCCGTCGATCGGGCTGCACCAGCGCGACAACGCACGGCTGCTCGACACACTGCAGCGGCTGCGCGATCTCGGGAATTCCGTCATCGTGGTGGAACACGACCAGGAAGCGATTCTGCATGCCGACTACGTCGTGGACATGGGCCTCGGCGCGGGCGAACACGGCGGGACCGTCGTCGCCGAGGGCACGCCGCGGGAGATCGCGGCCGCGGAAACGTCGCTGACCGGGCAGTACCTTTCGGGACGCCGGCGCATCGACGTGCCGGCGCTGCGCCACCGCGCCAATCCGAAGCGCGGCCTGGTCATTTCCGGCGCCAGCGGCAACAATCTGAAGAACGTGAACGTCACGATCCCGGTCGGCCTGTTCATCTGCGTGACCGGGGTGTCGGGCTCCGGCAAGTCGACGCTGATCAACGACACGCTGTATCAGGCCGTCGCACGCCACCTCTACGGCAGCGCCGCGGAACCCGCGCCGCACGAGTCGATCACCGGCGTGGAATTTTTCGACAAGGTCGTGAACGTGGACCAGAGCCCCATCGGGCGCACGCCGCGTTCGAACCCGGCGACGTACACGGGACTCTTCACGCCGATTCGAGAACTCTTCGCGGGCGTACCGGCCGCACGCGAGCGCGGCTACGGCGCCGGGCGCTT
>CAZMBS010000329.1:0-2194 GCA_964564295.1 uncultured Streptomycetaceae bacterium | reverse complement strand
GGCGCCGTCGTGCACTGGGCCGAGACGACGGCGGACGTAAACCGCATCGTCTGCGAGCTCGCGAGCCGGTACGGCGTCAGGAAGGCCGTCAAGTCGAAATCGATGGTGAGCGAGGAGTGCGCGTTGAACGACGCGCTCGAGGCGGCCGGCGTCGAGGTGGTGGAGACCGATCTCGGCGAGTACATCCTGCAACTCGCGCAGGAGCCGCCGTCGCACATCGTGGCGCCGGTCGTGCACAAGACGCGCGACGAAGTGTCGGACCTGTTCGCGGCGAAACACGGGCTCGCGCGCAAGACCGAAATCGCCGCGCTGACGCGCGAGGCGCGCGAGCAGTTGCGGCCGCATTTTCTGTCGGCCGACATGGGCATCACCGGCGCGAATTTCATCGTGGCCGAAACCGGATCGACGCTGATCGTCACCAACGAGGGCAACGGCCGCATGGTGACGACGCTGCCGCGCGTGCACGTCGCCATCACCGGCATCGAAAAAGTGGTGCCGACGCTCGCCGATGTCGCGACGCTCATGCGTGTGCTGCCGCGCCACGGTACCGGGCAGACGATCACCAATTACATTTCCGTCACCACCGGCCCGCGCCGGGCGGACGACACTGGGGGGCCCGAACACTTTCACATCATCCTGCTCGACGGCGGGCGCACGGGACTCATCGGCGGCGACATGCAGGACATGTTGCGTTGCATCCGTTGCGGTGCGTGCATGAATCATTGCCCGGTGTACCAAAGCGTCGGCGGTCACGCGTACGGCTGGGTCTACCCCGGCCCGATGGGCTCGATACTCACGCCGTCCTACGTGGGCATCGAGAACGCGCTTGACCTGCCGAACGCCGCGACGTTCTGCAATCAGTGCGGGGTCGCATGCCCCGTGAAAATTCCGTTGCCCGATCTGCTGCGCAAATTGCGGGAGCGCCAGTTCGAACGCCGGCTGAAAGCGTGGCCCGAGCGCGCCGCGCTCGCGGGGTGGGGCTGGCTCGCAGCGCATCCGGGTTGGTACGCGTGGGTTACCGGTGTCGCGGCACGCGTGCTCGCGGCGCTCGGGGGGCCGGCGGGGCGCATCAGCCGCCTGCCGCTCGGCGGCGGATGGACCGACGGACGCGAACTCCCTGCGCCGCCGGGCGCAACCTTTCGCAGCCTGTATGCGAATAGAGTAAGAAATAAATAAAAACAATGACTTGTGAAAACGTGATCGAAACGGATCGGCGCGCGCATCGGGGGTTGGTCTCGTGACCGCGCGCGAACGCATCCTTTCGCGCATACGCGAGAAACAGCATCGGGCGTCGCCAATTTCCGCGAACCTGGCGCCGCGCGCGCACCCCCGCCCGAAGCCCGATGCGGATCCCGTCGCGCGATTCAAGGCGTGCGCGCTTGCGCTGACAACGACGGTGGACGAGGTGCCGTCCATCGACGCGGCGCCGCAGGCCATTGCACGCTATCTGGAAACTCACGGTCTGCCGCGAACCGCGGTGTGCTGGCCCGGGTTGGCGGGGCTCGCCTGGGCCGAGTCAGGCGTGACCGTCGAATCGCGCGATGCCCGCGGCGACGACCTCGTCGGCATTACGGGCGCCTATTGCGCGATCGCCGAAACCGGGACGCTCATGACCGTCTCGGGACCCGATACGCCCGCGGCGGTGAGCTTGTTGCCCGAAACGCATATCGCCCTGATTACGCGCGGCCGTATCCTGCCGGCCATGGAGGATGCATGGGCGTTGCTGATACGAGAACGGAATCGCCTGCCGCGCGCCGTCAATTTCATTTCGGGCCCCTCGCGCACAGCCGATATCGAACAGACCGTGAGTCTCGGCGCGCATGGCCCTTACCGGGTACACGTCGTCATCGTGCCCTGAGCGCCCCGCGGGAAATCGCGCATTCGAAAAGCCGAGAACCAGTTTTTCACATCGTGAAATCTGATTTTGCAAGCGTGATTTAGAGCACAAACCCCGGTATCATCCACATTCCCACCCGTAACCCGTCCGCCTTGGAGGAAAACATGAAAAAGCTGCCCGAGAAGAAACCGCTGGACAATCCGAATCCGTCGCGCCGTCGATTCCTGAGCAAGGCCGCCGCGACTACTGGTGCCGCCATGGCAGCGTTCCCGATGTTCGCGGGCGCGCAGGACAAAAAAGGCGACGCGAAGAAGGCCGATGCCGCGGCAGCGAAGCCTGCAGCGCCGGCGGTCGTCA
>CAZMBS010000328.1:0-2245 GCA_964564295.1 uncultured Streptomycetaceae bacterium | reverse complement strand
GCGAGCGGCACGGACTTGATCTCCGCGATGAACCGCTCCATGCGCGCGTGAAAATCGGCGAGCGGCTGAAAGGCGGCGATGTTCAGCGCGATCATCATGTGCCCGCAGTTGCTCTTCTCGGCGGTTTTGTACGGACTGTGCACGGCCGACAGGAAGCCGCTGCCGGTCAGCACGCCGGACATCATGTCGACCATTGCTGCAATGGCATAACCCTTGTGCCCGGCCATCGGCAGGATGATGCCGTCGATGGCTTCCTGCGGATCGGTCGTGGGCTCACCCGCCGCGTTGATTGCCCAGCCCTCGGGTATCGGCTGGCGCCGGTTGCGCGCGAGGTAGATTTTTCCGCGCGCGACGCCGGTATTGGCCATGTCGACGCAGAACGGCGCATGGCTCCCGGCGGGGGCGGCGATCGACCAGGGATTGGTGCCGATGATTTTGCGGCGGCCACCCCACGGCGCCATGGCGGGGCCGCCGTTGCTCGTGAGGAACATCACGCATCCCTCGCGCGCGCCCGCCATCGTGTAATACATGCAGGTGCCGAAGTGGTTGGAATTACGCACGCCGACCGCGCCGATGCCGTGCGCCCGCGCGCGGCGCACGGCTTCCTGCATCGCGCGCTGCGTGAGCACGTGCCCGATGCCGTCGTGGCCGTCGATCAGCGCTACGCTGCCGGCATCGACGACGAACTCGGCCGTCGTCACCGGCTTCATCACGCCGTTGCGCAACCGCTCGAAATACCATCCGAGCCGCAGCACGCCGTGGGACTGGTGGCCCCAGAGATCCGCCTGCACGAGCGTGTCGGCCAGCAGGCGCGCATCGGCCGCCGGCACGCCCTCGCCCGCGTACACGGCGGTCGCGAACTCCAGCAAGCGTCGGGGATCGACTGGAGGCATGTGCCTACCCATCGGTTTCGCAAAGATTCCGATTATGCACGAGGCGCATCGCAGGCGTCCGCAATGCGGAAATCACGACGAGAATCCGCCGCGTTTCCCGTAGACTACGGGCCTGGAAGGAAACCGCACATGTCAGGACTCAAACCGATACGCCGGGTCGTCACCGGCAACGATGAACGCGGCCGCTCGAAAGTGGTGTGGGACGGCCCCGCGCCCAATGCGCACGAGGCCTCGATGGCCATCGGCCGCGGGCACGTCGACCTGTGGGTCTGGAACGAGTCGCCGATGCCGCTTGCCGGCGCGCAGGACGACGGATTTCTGCACTACGATTTTCCGGGCGTGCCGCAGGGCGGCCACATGCGGGTCGTGCAATCGCGCCCGAAGCCGGAAAATTACAATCCGGCGAAGGACCGGGAAATCGTCGCGCGCCACCCGGTGAAACTGCGGCCGGGCACGACCGGCACGTGGGACCGCGGCGGCAACAACGCCTACACCTCGTCGATGCACAAGACGCAGACCGTCGACTACGGCATCCTGATGGCAGGGCAGCGCGACCTGATCCTCGACGATTGCCGGCTCGTCATGAATCCCGGTGACATCGTGATCCAGGTCGGCGCGTTCCATCAGTGGAGTTATCCCAACGGCGCGATCATGGCGTTCGACATGATCGGCGCGCAGTTCGTGGATGGCCCCGCCGGCACGGCCCAGGGCAACGACCCGCCGCTGCGCGCCGCGCCGGAACTGCCGGCGGGCGTGAAGCCGCAACGTCGCATCGTCACGATCGACCGCGAGCCGGGCCTCGGCGTGCTCGTCTGCGACGGGCCGGCGCCGGACGTGCGCGGCGATCCGGCGCGTCCCGGCTTCGCGGCGACGCGGCTGTGGGTCACCGACAGCACGCCGGCGAAAATCGTGCACGAGACGCTGCATCTGCCGCACACGATCGAACCGCCGAAAAACGGCACCGTGTGCCGCACGTACACGATACCGCCGGACGCGGTCTGGAAAGGCAAAATCGGCCCGGCCGAAGTGGCGGCGTACTTCCGGTCCATGGGTTCTCCGGGCGCCTCGACCTACGCCACCTCGGCGCTGCACCCGTACATGCAGAAGACGCGCACGTTCGACTTCTGCGTGGTGCTGGAAGGCGAGGTCGTGCTGGTGCTCGACACGCAGGAAGTCGCGATGCAGGCCGGCGAAATCGCGCTGCTCCGTGGCGCCAATCACGCGTGGAGCAATCGCACGAGCCGGCCCGCCGTCGTCGCCGTGTCCTCGCACGACGGCGCCATCTGAAATAAGACGATGTGACCTACCGCGCGGCCACGGCCTGCGCGAGCGTGCGCTCGACGACCTGCACG
>CAZMBS010000327.1:0-2283 GCA_964564295.1 uncultured Streptomycetaceae bacterium | reverse complement strand
TCACGTAGCGGCCGTTCTCGTTCAGCGTCGGATCGTTGAGGCGCCCGTGCCCGTCGTAGGCGATCCAGTGGTCGTAGCCGGGCCGCGGCTTGCCGTCGTTGCCCATGTGCCACTTGCCGATGTGCGCGGTTTCGTAGCCGGCGCGCTGCAGCTCGAGGTGGTAGTTCGGGATGCGATGACTCGCGGCATCGCGCGCGACGTTATCGATGATGCCGTGGCGGCTCGCGTACTGGCCGGTCAGGATCGAGGCGCGGTTCGGCGAACAGATCGGCGTGGTGTGGAAGGCGCGCTCGAACAACGCGCCTTCGCGCGCGATGCGGTCGATGTGCGGCGTCTTCATGTACGGATGCCCGCCGGCACCGAATTCGTCGTACCGCAGGTCGTCGACCAGAATCAGCAGGATGTTGGGTTTTTTCGCCATGTACTCACCTCCGTTTGCCGCGCTGCGCCGCGGGGCCGGGGCCGACGACGCCCAGTCCCACGCGCAGCGCCTCGGTTTCGATCAGATCCTGCGGCATCACGTTCGCGATGTTCACGTCGGGGCCGAATTCCGCGACCAGGAATTTTTTCATGTCCTCCACCGCCGACAGCGTCACGCCCGAAATCCACGGCCCCGGCAACTCGATCAGCACTTTTGTCATGTCGAGAGCGCGGCGAATGCCGTTGATGAGCTTCATCTTGGGTTTGCCGTTTTCGATGAGCTCTGCGGCCTCGACGAGCACGAGTTCCGCGCCCGCGCGAAAGCACACCTCGGCCTGTCGCACCAGCAGCGCCGCGTCGTTTTTCATGTCCTTCGATCCCACTTCGCCGAACACGGCAAGTCCGCAGTCCATCGCGAGCGCGATCTGGCGCGCGCGCTCGCGATCGGTGAGCGGCACGCAGTTGTCGGAAATTTCCACCACGTCGAAACCGACGCGTTTCGCCTCGGTCAGAAACCCGCGCAGCGCAGCCGCGCCGTACACGGCAAACACGTACTCCTGGAACTGGCCGCCGACGAACGGCCGGATCCGGTTTTTCTTGTACAGCGCGAGTTTCCTGCGCAGGTAGGGCAGCGCGTACAGACGCGAAGTGCCGACCGCGATTTTCGCAAGATCGATGTACGGCGCCGCCATTTCGACGATGTCTTCGGCATATCGATACGGCAATCCGAAATCCGCCATCATCGTGAGCCCGCTCGCACGCGGCTTGGCACAGCTGCGCGCGCGCGGCAGTTCCACAAATGCAAACGGAGACGGGGCGGCACGCGGTGGCGTTGATCTCATTTTTCCCATAAAAACAATATGTTATGTTCCATCTATCAGGAAACGTGCAGCGCGAACGCGAGCCCGACCGCGAGTGCGACGCCGGCGGCCGCGGCGAGCAGGCTCTTCTGCCAGTCGCGCCAGTCGAGAAATTCCAGCATGAGCAGCCGCACGCCGCCCGTCAGATGTGCCGCGAGCAGCAGCACGAGCGCGGATTCGGCGAACTTGACGAGCGGTTGATCCGACCAGCGCAGGAAACCCTCGAATTTCGCCTCGCCGTGCAGCGCAAGTCCCAACGCCCAGAAATGCAGCGGCAGGAACAGCGTGAGCAACACACCCGAGAAGCGGTGCACGATGAACGCCCAGTAGGCGGGATGGTTGCGGGCCCGGATGTCGTTCTTCACGATCCGGCTCCCCCGAACACGGCGATGATCGCCCGCCCGCCCCACATCAACAGCGTCAGCGCGAGCATCAACAGCAGCACGTCGACGCCGCGCCCGCGCCATCCCAGCGCCTCCGCGAGCACGTTGCGCATGCCGATCGGCGCATGGATCGCGATGGCCACAACGAACACGCCGTAGAACACGGCCCAGCCGGCATTGCCGCGCGTGCGGCCGAGAATTTCCGCCGCCGAGAGTCCGTTCTGAACAGCCAGGATGATCGTGAGCAGATGCACGACCACGCACAACGCCAGCACCATCGCCGACAGGCGCTGCGCGCCCCACAGCAGCACCTGCGCGCGCGGACTCACAACGCACCTTTCAGCGTCGCGGCCAGCACGGCCCGCTTGAGTCCGGCGATGCCCGCGGTCGGCGAAATGCCCTTGGGGCAGCGTTCGGTGCAGTTGAGATGCGTGTGGCAGGCGTGGCAGCCCGCGTCGCCCGCGACGGCGGCAAGCCGCTCCGGGTTCGTGACGTCGCGCACGTCATTCACGAGCGTCCACGCGCGGTTCAGCGCGGCCGGACCGGGGTAGTCGCGATTCCACGTCACCACATCGCACGCGCTGTAGCACACGCCGCAGCCGGTGCATTCGATGCCGGCG
>CAZMBS010000326.1:0-2371 GCA_964564295.1 uncultured Streptomycetaceae bacterium | reverse complement strand
ACCAGGGACCTGCGGATTAACAGTCCGTCGCTCTACCGACTGAGCTATCGGGGAAATGTGCCGGGCTTGCAACTGCAGCGAAATCCTACGAATATTCCCGCAACAGCAGGGATTCCTGAGAATACTCGTGAAAAATCCGGATGATACAAATTTCGGAAGGCGTGTAGTGTAATCGTTTGCCCCTGCCGGGTCAACGCGGGAACACGAGGGGAAAAGCATGAAATGGATCAAATTCGCGGCGATCGGGGCCGGCGTGCTGCTGCTACTGGCCGTCATCGCACCGTGGTTTTATTCTCTCGACGAACTCGTTCCGAAAATCGAAAAGGCGGCGGCCGACAAGCTGCAGGAACCGGTGAAAATCGGCAGTCTGCGGGTGGCCCTGCTGCCGTTGCCCCATGCAACCGCGGACTCCATCACCGTCGGAAAGACCGAGGACTTGAGGGTCGGCAAGATCGTGGTTACGCCGGCGATCGGGACGCTGCTGAGCGATACCAAGGTGCTGCGTACCATAGACGTCAGCGGGCTGGTGCTGACGCAGAAAGCGATCGACCGGATTCCCGTCTGGACCAAGGCCGATCCGAAGGCGACGGGTCCGGCGCCGGTACGGATCGAGTCCGTTCGACTCAACGGTGCGGTTGTCAAACTCGACAAGGCCACGGTCGGACCGCTGGATGCGAGCATCAGCCTGAACGAGCGCAGCGAACCGGTCGAAGCCCGCGTGTCCACGGCAGACGGCAAACTGAAGATCAACGTGACGCCCAATGCAGGGGGGTATGCAATAAATGCGATTGCCAAGGCGTGGACGGTGCCGGCCGGCATGGCCATCACGTTCGATGAACTCGGCATCCAGGGCACTGCCACGCTGAACGGCGCGGATTTGAAGGACGTCAGCGCCAAGCTTTATGGCGGCACGGTCAAAGGTGCAACCACGATAGCGTGGCAGAAAGGATTTCAGCTGAAGGGCATGCTCGATGTGCAGCAGGTCGAAATTCGCCCGCTGCTGAAAGCCATGGGCCGGCCGGACAACGTCAGCGGGCGACTCAATGCGAAGCCGGTATTCTCGGCATCGGCCAAGGATGCCGCGCGGATCGCCGGCGCGCTGCGGCTTGAGACGCCGTTCAGCGTGCAAAACGGCGTTCTGCATGGCGTGGACATCAGCAAGGCCGCGACGTCGTTAATCAGCAAGGAAGGCGGGAAAGGCGGCGAGACGCGATTCGATCGACTGTCGGGACACCTGGTCCTGGACCGCGGCACGCGCAGACTCACGACGCTCAACGTCGCGTCGGGTTCAATATCCGCCACGGGCAACGTGACGATTTCGCCGAACGACGACCTGTCCGGGCGGATCGACGCGAAGATCGCGGCAGCCAAACTCGGCTCCGCTGCGGTCCCGTTGAACGTGTCGGGCACGACCCAGTCGCCGATCCTGCTGCCGACCGGTGCGACCGTCGCCGGCGCGGCGCTGGGCACCGCGATACTCGGGCCCGGCGTCGGCACGTCGGTCGGCGCGAAAGTCGGCGGCTGGACCGAGGGGTTGTTCGGCAGGAAGGACGGGGCGAAGAAGTAGCCGCCGCGCCGGCGAGGCTACACGAGCACCTTGGCGATTGCGTCCGCGACGTAGTCGACGTTCTTCGTGTTCAGCGCCGCAACGCACACCCGGCCGCTGTCGAGCGCGTAAATCGCGTATTCATCGCGAAGCCGGCGCACTTGTTCCTTCGTGAGGCCGGAATACGAGAACATGCCGCGTTGCTCGACCACGTAGCTGAAGTCGAAGTCGGCGCGGTGGGCGCGAATCTTGTCGACGAGCCTGCGCCGCATGACCTTGATGCGATCGCGCATGCCGCCGAGTTCCTGCTCCCACTGTGCGCGCAGCTCGGGCGAGGCGAGCACCGTCGCGACGGTCTGTCCGCCATGCGTCGGTGGATTGGAATAATTGGTGCGGATCACGCGCTTCACATGACTCAGCGTGCGCGCCGCTTCGTCCGCGTTTTGTGTGACGATCGACAACGCGCCCGCGCGCTCCCCGTACAGCGACAGCGATTTTGAAAACGAACTCGAGATGAGCACCACCGGGCACGACTCGGCGAATCGCCGCGTGGCTTGCGCATCGGCGTCGAGTCCCTCGGAAAATCCCTGATACGCGATATCCAGGAACGGAACCAGTTCGCGGCGCCTGACGACCTCGATGACGCGTTCCCACTGAGCCGCATCGAGATCGACGCCGGTGGGATTGTGGCAGCAGGCGTGCAGCACGACGACGGTGCCGGCCGGCAACCCGTCGAGAGTGGCGATCATGGCATCCATTCGTACGCCGTGCGTCGCGGGATCGTAATACGGGTAGGCGTTGACCTTGAAGCCGGCGTATTCGAAA
>CAZMBS010000325.1:0-2375 GCA_964564295.1 uncultured Streptomycetaceae bacterium | reverse complement strand
GCATCGCGCTGCGCAATTACGGCATCGGCGCGCAGATCCTGCGCGATCTGCACGTGCGCAGGATGCGGCTGATGGCTCTGCCCCGGCGCATGCCGAGCATGGCCGGTTTCGGACTCGAGGTGACGGGCTATTCTCAACCGCCCGGGAAAGGGCAGTGAACGCATGGCCGCGAACGACATCGACGAATACGAACCGGACCTGAACGGCGAAGGACTGCGCATCGGCATCGTCATGAGCCGGTTCAACGTGGACGTGGGCGAGGGCCTGCTGTCGAGCTGCACCGAGGCGCTCGTGAAACACGGCGTGGATCGCGAAGACATCCGCGTGGTGACGGTGCCCGGCGCGCTGGAGGTGCCGCTCGTGCTGCAACGCATGGCGAAAAGCGGCGAATACGACGGCCTCGTCGCGCTGGGCGCGGTGATTCGCGGCGAGACCTATCACTTCGAAATCGTTTCCAACGAATCGGCGCGCGGCATTCTGTCCGTGCAGCTCGATACCGGCGTGCCGATCGCGAACGGCATACTGACCACCGAGAACGACGATCAGGCGCTCGCGCGCATGGCGCAGAAGGGTGCGGAATGCGCGGCGACCGTGATAGAAATGTTCAATCTTATCAATGAGTTAGATGAAGAATAAACGCAGCCGCGCGCGCGCGTTCGCGCTGCAGGGCCTGTACCAGTGGCAACTTGCGCGCACCGAGCCCGCGACGATCGCCCGGCAACTCGGCGAGGCAACGGGGTTCGACAGGATCGACGCCGGCTATTTCCGGGCCCTGCTCGACGGCGTCGTGCGCGAGGCGGATGTGCTGGGCGCGGACCTCGAACCGCTGCTCGATCGCCGGCTCGCGCTCGTGTCGCCGATCGAGCGCTCGATTCTGATGCTCGCGGGGTTCGAGCTCCGGCATTGCCCGGAGGTGCCGTACCGGGTCGTCATCAACGAGGCCGTGGAGCTCGCGAAAAGCTACGGCGGCACCGACGGCCACAAGTACGTGAACGGCGTGCTCGACAGACTCGCGACGCGATTGCGGGCCGCGGAGACCAACACGGTTTGAACGGAGAGCGGTGCCATGGAAGACCAGCGGCTGCAGAAGCGCGCGATCATGTTTTACCTCGCAGGTGTCGTGAACCTGTTTCTCGGGCTCTACGTGCTCGTCGAGGGGCGGCGGTTTCTCGAGCCGGACACGGCGAACTGGCTGATGATCTTCTTCTTCGTGTTTGCCGCGGTCGACTTCTGGTTTCCGAAGGCCATGAGAAAAAAGCATCTCGAAGAGCAGGCGAAGCTCGCCGAATGGCGGCGCCAGCAGCAGCAGTCGGCGGGCGCCGGCGCCGACAAGCGCTGAATCCGCGCGCCACGCGTTGCGGGCATCATGCCCCGCTTATCCGAATTTGATCTGATCCGCCGCTACTTCACGCATCCCGCGCGGCGAGCCGTGCTGGGCGTGGGCGATGATGCCGCGCTGCTGCGCCCCGGGCCCGGCATGGTGCTGGCCGTCTCGACCGACATGCTCGTGTCCGGCCGGCATTTTTTCCCCGATGCCGATCCGGAGCAACTCGGCCACAAGGCGCTGGCGGTCAACCTGTCCGACATGGCCGCGATGGGCGCCGCGCCGCGCTGGGCCACGCTGTCGATCGCGTTGCCGAACGTCGACACGCGCTGGCTGGCCGCGTTTTCGCGCGGATTCCTGCGGCTCGCGCGCCGGCATGCGGTGGATCTCGTCGGCGGCGACACGACGCGGGGGCCGCGCAACATCTGCGTGCAGATCGTCGGCGAAGTGCCGGCGCGGCGCACGTTGCGGCGCGACGGCGCGCGCGTGGGCGACGATATCTGGGTTTCGGGAACGCTCGGCGACGCCGCACTCGCGCTGGCGGCGATGCAGGGCCGGCTGAAGCTCGCCGCGCGCGAGCGCGCCGCCGTCGCGCGCCGGCTGCACGCGCCGACGCCGCGCATCGGCCTCGGCATCGCGCTGCGCGGCATCGCGCGTAGCGCGATCGACGTCTCCGACGGCCTCGTCGCCGATCTCGGGCACATCTGCGCGCGATCGCGCGTCGCGGCGGCAATCGAGTTCGCGCGCGTGCCGGTGTCGGCGACCCTGCGACGCCATCTCGACCGTCCGACGGCGCGCGCGGCAATGCTGGGCGGCGGCGACGATTACGAACTCTGCTTTACCGCTGCGCGCTCGAAGCGCGAGGAAGTCATGCGCGCCGGAACGCGCTCGGGCGTCCCAGTCGCGCGCATCGGCCATATCGTGTCCCCGCCCGCCGGTGCATGCGCTGTGGTGGTGATGGACGCGCAAGGGTTGCCGATGCGGCCGGTGCGGGCGGGTTTCGATCACTTCGGACCATAAAATTTATATAATTATTTCAATGGCATAGCGG
>CAZMBS010000324.1:0-2440 GCA_964564295.1 uncultured Streptomycetaceae bacterium | reverse complement strand
GGCGCCGAACGCATGAAGGATTTCTTCATGATCAACACCATCGGCAATCCGCAGGAGGCCGGATACGCGGCGATGAGCCTCGTGTGCGGCGGCGTGCTCGACGCGTTTCCGAAGCTCGAGGTGTTCCTGCCGCACGCCGGGGGCACGTTTCCGTGGCTGATCGGACGCCTTGAATACGCGGTCGAGAACATGACCGAACTGAAACACATGAAGGGCAAGCGCGTGGCGGACTACCTGCGGCGCTTTCACTACGACCTCATCACGCATCACCCGCGGATCATGCGCGATCTCATCGACCTCGTCGGCGTGGACCGCATCGTGACCGGCACCGATTTTCCGCAGGGCATGTCCGTCAAAAAACCCGTCGACTTCGTCGAATCCATCCCGGGCCTCACGCACGCCGAACGCGAGACGATCCTCTGCGACAACCCCGCGCGGCTGCTGAAAATCGCTTGACCGGTCTCCGCGGTCGCGGGTGCGTCACCAGGCGACTGCGTAGGCCTCGCGCCGCGGATCGGCGCCCGCATGAAGGCACCCGGTTGCCGGGTCGCGCTTGACCACGCAAACGGCGCCGCCCGACGCAGGATAAGGCGGCCAGACCTCCACGTCATGGCCGCGCGCGGCGAGCGCTTCGGCGATGCCGGCCGGCATGTGTCCGTCGATCGACAGCCGGCCCGGATGAATCTCGTGCGGCGCGAACGAATTCGGGAAGTTCGCGCTGTAGGCGCGCGGCGCTTCGACCGCCTGCTGCGCGGCCATGCCGAACGCCGTGATGTTGAGAAACACCTGCAGCATCGATTGCGACTGCACGTCGCCGCCGGGCGTGCCGAAGCACAGGTACGGTTTGCCGTCACGAAGCGCGAGCGCGGGGCTGGGCGTGAGCCGCGGGCGCTTGCCGGGCTTCACTTCGGCGGGATGCCCCGGCGTCAGCCGCGACTGGCAGCCGCGCGAGGAAATGGCGAGTCCCGTGCCGGGAATCACCGGCGTGTCGTCGGTATTGTCCGACAGCGTGGCCGAATACGCGTTGCCGAAACGGTCCATCACCGCGCAGTAGATGGTGTCCGGCGACATGCCGGTTTTTCCGCGCGCCTGCGCGTAGGCCGCCTGCGCGGCGCCGCCCGCGACCGTGGCGCCCGCCGGATTTCCCGGCTCCGGCATGCGCCCGAACGCCCGGCGTCGGTCGATCCGCGCGAGCTGGCGCGCGGCGTAGGCGTCCGACAGCATCGCCGCGGTGGGAACCTTGACGAATTTCGGATCGCCGACGTACGCCTCGCGATCGGCGAACGCGAGATTCAGCGCTTCGGCGACGAGGTGCAGATATTCCGGCGTGTTGTGGCCGAGCGCCGGAAGATCGACGCCTTCGAGTATTTTCAGCGCCTGCAGCAGCGAGATGCCCTGGCACCACACGTCGCACGCATGCACCTCGCAGTCGCGGTAGCGCACGCGGATGCTGTCTTCGACCGGCGTCTCGAACGCGGCGAGATCGTCGCGCGTGACGAACCCGCGGTGGCGCGTGTGGTACGCCGCGATCGCCTCGGCTACCGGACCGCGGTAGAAATAATCATGCGCCGCGCGCAGCTTGCGGTCGCGGTTGCCGGCTGCGTTGCGTTCCGCGGCGATCATGCCCGCGATGACGCCGGACAGATCCGTCTGCCGGAATACCTCGCCGGCGGCGGGCGGGCGGTTGTCGGGCAGAAACACGGCGGCGCTGGACTCCCAGCGCCGCAGACGATCCACGCGCGCAGCCTGATTGCTCGCGAGGAACGGATACACGACGAAGCCGTCGCGCGCGAGTTCCATGGCCGGAGTTGCCGCCTCTTCGAACGACACGGTGCCGAACCGGCGCAGCGCTTCGACGTGCGTTGCGGGCGCCGCCGGCATCACCGTGCGCAGCAGACCTTCGGGCACGCTCGCGCCGCCTTCCGCTCGCAGGCGTTCGACATCGGTGGCGGCGGGCCACCAGCCCAGCCCCGCGAGACTCGTGACGCGCCCCGTGTCCTGCGCGAACACGAGCGTCGGCGCGACACCCGCGAAGCTCACGATGTCGGGCTGCAGTATCGCGAGCGCCATCGCCGCGGTGACGCCGGCATCGACCGCGTTGCCGCCGCGGTCCAGCACGCGCATCGCCGCCGCAGCCGCGAGCGGATGCCCGCACGACACGGCGTGCGACTTGCCGGTCACCGTCGGGCGCAGACTTGCCGCCGAATAGGCGAGCCGGGCCGGTTTTTTTGCCATCACGCGCTCCTTTCGTGACCGCGAAAATGCGTCACCGGGCTTGATTCTACCCGCCGCGCGACTCCGATGCCCCGGGCCGAGTGGCACGCGACAATGGCGGACGAAACGTAATTGTTTGTTTTTATTGACTAAACTGAACGCCGCGGCCGCGCCTGCCGGACAGGTGTCTAGCTGCAGATAGTGCCTGCCGGGAATCGCGGTGGCG
>CAZMBS010000323.1:0-2448 GCA_964564295.1 uncultured Streptomycetaceae bacterium | reverse complement strand
GTGCGCGACGTGAACGACGGCGACGCGGTTGCCGAAATGACGCTCGAACACTATCCGGGCATGACGGAGAAATCCATCGAGGCGATCATCGAGGAGGCGCGCAGCCGCTGGCGCATGTTCGACGGGCTTGTGATCCATCGCGTCGGAACGCTGAAGCCGCTCGACCAGATCGTGCTGGTCGTCGTGACGAGCGCGCATCGCGGCGACGCCTTCGCCGCCTGCGAATTCATCATGGACTATCTGAAAACGCGGGCGCCGTTCTGGAAAAAAGAGAACACGCCCGCCGGCGCGCGCTGGGTGGAGGCGCGCGCGACCGACGATACCGCGGCGGAGCGCTGGCGCAGGTAGCATCCCGATGCGTCCCCGCGAAGTCCAGTAACTGGAATCCGCGACCCGCGCGCGCACGGCGGGTTTACACTGCTGCCTGCGAATATTTCGCAATTCAACCTGAGGACACGATGATGGACCGCTCGCTCTGGATTTCGTGGTACGACCTCGCGGATGCGAACCGCGATGCCTATCTGAAATGGCTGCATGAGGACTATCTGCCGCGGTTGCTGAAGAAACCGCGCGTGCTGCATGCCGCGCACTACCGCAACGACAGAACCCAGAAGCCGCTGCCGGTGCTGCGCCACACGAAGGAGCCGTTGCCGGCAGGCAACGATTACATCCTGATCATCGGCGCCGAGGATGCGCACGTGCTCGCGGACCTCACGCCGTACCGGACGCGCGGGAGCGTGTCGCCGCAGGACCAGAAAATGCTCGCGATGCGCGTGGGCGAGCGGCAGAATCTCTTCACCGAGGAGTGTCGCATCGATGGCCCCGAGGCCGCCCGGCGCGAAGGCCGCCACACGCTCGGCGCGGGCATACAGCTCGGCAACTTCGATGCGGGTTCGTGGGAAGACGAGGATGAATTGCTGTCCTGGTATGCGCACTTCCGGTTGCCGCACGGCACCACGATGCCGTCCTGCATCGGCATCCGCAAGATGGTTTCCGTATCCGGCTGGGCCAAGCACGGCGTGCTGTACGAGTTCACTTCGCTCGAGGACCGCAACCGGAACTTTCGCGCGCACGAGCACAAGGATCCGAAGGAGGCGGCATGGACCGAGGAAGTCATCAAGAAGCTCGTCCATGCGCCGGGCTCGCCGGCGGTTGCCGCGCGTATCTGGCCGCCGGTCGGGTGAGCGGTGGCGTTGTCGGGAGTCGTTTTACTTAATTCAATTATTTCAATGGGTTACGTTGCAACTCCCGACGTGATCGCTCAGTCGATCTTGATGCCCGCCTGACGCACGACGCGAGTCCACTTGTCGATCTCGCCGCGCAGGAAAACGACGAACTCTTCCGGCGCGCTCATCACGTATTCGTTGCCGGCCTTGGCCAGCCGCTCCTTCACGTCCGGCGCGCCGAGGGCTTTCGCCGATTCGCTGTGCAGCCGGCGCACCAGCTCCGGAGTCGTTCCTGCCGGCGCGTAGAGACCGTACCATCCCGTGGCGATGTAGCCCGACACCCCCGATTCGGAAACCGTCGGCACGTTCGGCAGTTCCGCGAATCGTTTCGCGCCGGTAACCGCGACGGGGCGCAGTTTTCCGCTTTGCACGGGACCCAGGAGCCCAATCGTGGCGCCGAACGTGAAATCGATCTCGCCGCTCAGCACGCCGATCGTGGCCGGCGCCGCGCCCTTGAACGGCACGTGCGTCCACTTGATTCCTGCCATCGATTGAAACAGTTCGCCGGCGAGGTGCGGCCCACCGCCGGTGCCCGATGAGCCATACGTCAGCACGCCGGGACGTGCTTTCGCGAGCGCCACGAGTTCTTTCACGTTTCGCGCCGGGACGGACGGGTGCCCACCAAGGATGAATTGCACCGTCGCGAGCTGCGAGACATGCGCGAAATCCTTCATCGGATCGTAGGGCAGTTTTGACTTGACTGCGGGATTGATCGCGAATTCGGTTGCCGACGCGAACAGCGTATGGCCGTCCGGCGCCGCGCGCGCCACGAGCTCGGCACCGATGATCCCGGCCGCGCCCGTGCGGTTCTCCACGATGAACGACGCGCTGGTCTGCTCCGTGAGTTTCTGCGCCAGTGTGCGCGCCACGGCATCGATGCCTCCGCCGGGGGCGTACGGCACGAC
This sequence comes from uncultured Streptomycetaceae bacterium, assembly GCA_964564295.1. Classification (GTDB taxonomy): domain Bacteria; phylum Pseudomonadota; class Gammaproteobacteria; order Burkholderiales; family SG8-41; genus CAZMBS01. The sequence continues at coordinate 317 of CAZMBS010000323.1, read as the reverse complement.
GATGCGCACGGGACGCGACGGCCAGGATTGCGCCGGCGCGACACAGGGGAAGGCCAGCACTGCGGCGCACACTGCGGCGCGGCAAATCCGGTTCGACGATTTCACGGTATTTCCTCCGCTTTCTCCGCGCCGGCATGTCGCGGAAAGTTGCACGGCACGATACGACAGTATGCGCGACCACGGCAAGTCCGCGCTGGAAGACCAGGATCGTTCCACGACAGGCACGGAAAACGCGCCGGGCCCCGTACGCGCGAGTGCTGCTTCGGTAATCGCCGCTATACTTGCTTCCGGAGGCCGTGCCGGTGCGCACGGCCCTG
>CAZMBS010000322.1:0-2451 GCA_964564295.1 uncultured Streptomycetaceae bacterium | reverse complement strand
GCCGCTCGCTCGCCGGCGATGAAGTGACCAAGCCGGCGGCGACGCCCGCGCCTGCGCCCGCGACGGAGGGGGCGGCAGCCTAGGTGAGTTTGAACGAGGTCGTGCTCGAGGGCGAACTCGCGGGTGTCGAAACCCTGCGCCGCACGCCGGCCGGCATACCGCTGCTTCACTTCAGGATCGTTCACCGCTCCCGGCAGACCGAGGCGGGTCACCCCAGGGTGGTGGAGTGTGAAGTGACCGGTGTGGCGTTGGGCGAGGCCGCGAGCGCGCTGGCGCAAAAGCGAAACGGCGATCCGGTCAGGGTCGGCGGGTTTTTGAGCCGCAAAAGCCGGATGAGCACGCAACTGATACTGCACGTAACACGAACGGATTAGCAAAGGACATACGATGCCAAGACTGGGACCCAGCAGGGGCAAGGCCGGAGCAAAGGGCAAGGGCAAATTCAAGGGCAAAGGCAAGGACGGTCGCGGCCGCGGCGCGCTGTTCCGCCGCCGGCGGTTCTGCCGCTTCACGGCGGAAAAGATCGCCCAGGTCGACTACAAGGACATCAACATCCTGAAGGACTTCATCAACGAGAACGGCAAGATCATTCCGGCGCGCATCACCGGAACCAAGGCGCGGTACCAGCGGCAACTGGGCGTGGCGATACAGCGCGCGCGATATCTTGCGCTGTTGCCGTACACCGACCTGCACTAGGAGCGGCCATGCAAATCATCCTGCTGGAAAAAGTGACGAATCTGGGCGGACTCGGCGATGTCGTGAAAGTCCGCGAAGGCTATGCGCGCAACTACCTGATCCCGCACGGCAAGGCCAAACGCGCGAACGCGGCGAATCTGGCCGAATTCGAAAAGCGCCGGGCGGAACTCGAGCGCGCGCAATCGGCTGCGCTCGCGCAGGCGCAGGACAAGGCGGCGAAGCTCGACGGCATGATGGTGCAGGTCACGCAAAAGGCCGGTGTCGACGGGAAACTGTTCGGTTCCGTGACCAACATTGACGTCGCCGAGGCGCTGATGAAGCAGGGCGTCGAAGTGGCCAAGGCGCAGATTCGCATGCCGGAGGGGCCACTGAAGACCGTCGGCGACCACGCGCTGAAAATCGCGTTGCACGCGGATGTCGTTGTCACCGTCACCGTGTCGGTGCTGGGCGAAGCCGCTTAGTCGCTCATTCCAAAGCCTTTTTCGGGGCGCTCAAAAAAGGGCTCGCGGCAGCCCTTTTTTTTGTTACATTGATTTGCGAACGGCGCGCACCGCTGCGCGTTAGTTTCGTAAAAATCGTTTATAAACAACAAGTTATGGAGACGATTTAATGGCTCAGGTCGTCACCACGCTGGTGCGCGATGCGCAGCTCGAAACGGCTCGCGTGCCGCCGCAATCGCTGGAAGCGGAACAGTCCGTGTTGGGCGGGCTGCTGCTCGAAAACGCCGCGTGGGACCGCATCGGCGACGTGCTGACGGAAGCCGATTTTTATCGCGCGGACCACCGCGTCATTTTTCGCGCGATGGCGGGCCTCATCGAGAACAACCGGCCTGCGGACGTGCTGACGGTTGCCGAAAACCTGGAGCGTTCCGGAAAACTCGCCGACGTCGGCGGCTCGGCCTATCTGGGTTCGCTCGCGCTCAACACGCCGAGCGCCGCCAATATCCGGCGCTACGCGGAAATTGTGCGCGAGCGATCGATCATGCGCAATCTCGCGGCTGTCGGAACGGAAATCGCCGACTCCGCCTACAGTCCCCAGGGTCGCGACGCCGCGGTGCTGATCGACGACGCCGAGGCCAAGGTATTCCAGATCGCCGAGGCGGGCGCGAAGTCGCGGCAGGGATTCGTCCGGATCGATCCGTTGCTGAAGGAAACCGTCGAGCGGATCGACATGCTGTACAACCGCGAGAACAAGGACGACGTCATCGGGCTCGCGACCGGATTCGTCGACCTCGACCGGATGACGTCCGGCCTGCAGAACGGCGAGCTGGTCGTCATCGCGGCCCGGCCTTCCATGGGCAAGACCGCGCTCGCGATGAATATCGTCGAGCACGCGGCGTTGCACGGCAGAAAGGCCGTGGCCGTGTTCAGCATGGAGATGTCGGGCACGCAGCTCACGATGCGCATGATCGGCTCGGTCGGGCGGTTCGACCAGCACAAGCTGCGCACCGGCACGTTCGAGGATGCCGATTGGCCCGGCGTCGTGGAAGCGGTCGGCAAGCTGAACGATTCGCACATCTACATCGACGATACGGCGGGGTTGAACGCCCTCGAAGTGCGTTCGCGCGCGCGCCGGCTGCACCGCCAGTGCGCGGACGCCGGAGGGCTTGCGCTGATCGTCGTGGACTACCTGCAGCTCATGACCGGTTCGCGGGCGGGCGGGCGCGAGGAAAACCGGGCGACCGAAATCGCAGAGATTTCACGCTCGCTGAAGGGGCTCGCGAAGGAACTCAAGGTGCCGGTCATCGCGCTGTCG
>CAZMBS010000321.1:0-2456 GCA_964564295.1 uncultured Streptomycetaceae bacterium | reverse complement strand
CGGCTACGTGACGGCGGAACGGCACAAGGACCTGTATCGCGGATGCGTGTTTCCGAAGAAGCCGAACATGCAGTCGCCCGCGGAGTTTCTGAAGCACAAACCGGCCTGGACCGAGGCCGTCGAGCTGCGGAAGCTTCCGCAATCGCGAGCGATCATGGATCCGCTGCATTCGTGCGAACAGGAAGAAATCCGCCTGCGCGCGTGCATGATGGCCGCGGTCGACGAGGGTGTGGGCATGCTGTTCCAGGCCCTGGAAGAGACCGGCCAGCTCGACAACACCGTGATCCTGTTCATGGGCGACAACGGATTTTTCTTCGGCGAGCACGGCATCGGCCCGGACCGCCGGTTTGCCTACGAAGAGGGCATACGCTCGCCGCTCACCATACGCTACCCGCGCCGCATCAAGGCGGGCACGCGCCGCCGGGAACTCGTGATTCTGCAGGACCTCGCGCCGACGCTCATCGATATCGCCGGCGGCAGGCCGGGCGCGCACATCCAGGGCCAGTCGCTCGTACCGCTGTTCGCCGCGCGGGGCCGGGCCGCCGGCTGGCGCAAGTCCGTGCTGATCGAGTACTGGGCCGAAAACGCGTACCCGTGGCTCGTGGGCATGACCTACAAGGCCGTGCGCACGGACCGCTACAAGTACATCAAGTGGGTCAATCGCTCGCGCAACGGCGAACTCGACGAGCTGTACGACCTCGACAAGGATCCCCACGAACTTGTGAACATCGCGCGGCGACCGGCGGCGAAGTCCGTGCGGTCGCGGTTGCAGCGCGAATTGCGCAAACTTGCGGCGGACGCGCTGGGGCTGTAGCGGACCGGCCACGGCAGGCGTATGGTGCGGTTCTTGCGAAACACTTTGATCGAAAAAGACAAATTGGAGGTCAGCATGCGCATCCCGACTTTGCTTTGCGGATTGAGCGCCGGGTTGTTCGCTGTCGCAGCCGTCGCGCAGCCGTTTCCGAATCGCCCCGTGCGCGTGATCGTGCCGTTTGCGCCGGGCGGTGCGACCGACATCGTGGCCCGCATCGTGTCCCAGAAGCTTACGGACGCCTGGGGGCAGACCGTGGTGGTCGACAATCGCGGCGGCGCCGGCGGCAACATCGGCGCCGATCTTGCCGCCAAGGCCACACCCGACGGATACACGCTGTTCGTGCCGTCGGGCTCGGTGATGACGGCGAACCAGCACATGTACAAGAAGATCCCGTTCGACCCGGCGAAGGATTTCGTCGCGATCACGAATCTCGCGAGCGGCCCCCAGATCGTCGCGGTCGCGGTCGGCGCGCCGGCGAAAACCGTCAAGGAGTTCATCGCGCTCGCGAAATCGAAGCCGCTGACGTTCGGCTCGGCCGGCGTCGGCACGCAGACCCATCTCGCCGCGGAGAGTTTTCTGTTCAGCGCCGGCATCAACGCGACACACGTGCCGTACAAGGGCGAGGCACCCGCGCTGACGGACCTCGCAGGCGGCCAGATCCAGATGGTCACGCCGAACCTCTCGGCGGCGATCGGCCTCGTCAACTCCGGCAAGATCCGCGCGCTCGGCGTGACCAGCAGGGAACGCGCCCCGCAGGTTCCGAGCGTGCCCGCGGTCGCGGAGTCCCTGCCGGGATTCGAGAACCTCGGCTGGTTCGGTCTCGTCGCGCCCGCCGCGACACCCGCAGCCGTGGTGTCGAAGATCCAGGCGGACGCGGTGAAGGCGCTGCAGGGCGACGATATCCGCAAACGATTCGGCGAACTCGGCATGGTGCCGGTGGGCAACAGCTCGGCCGATTTCGCGAAAGCCATGCGGGAGGAATCCGCGCGCTGGGCAAAAATCGTGCGAGAGCGCAAGCTCGCGGTGCAGTAATCGGGGGAACGCACACGTGAAAGTCGATTTGAAAGCCGTCGAGGACGCCGCCAAGGAGCTGTACATCCGCGCGGTGAAGCTGCTTCCGCCCGACATCAAGGCGGGATTCGCGCGCATCGATGCGGCCGAAACGGACGCGACGGCGAAATCCGTGCTCGGCACGATGATCACCAATATCAAAGTGGCCGAGGCGAACAACAATCTGCTGTGCCAGGACACCGGCATTCCGATCTACAACGTGACCATCGGCGAAGGCGTCGAAGTCGACGGCTACGGTCTCAAGCAGGCCATCGCGGCCGGCTGCCGCCGCGCGACGCAGGAGCACCCGCTGCGCTCGTCCGTCGTGCATCCGACCACGCGCAAGAACGAACACACGTCCTGCGGGCGCCTCGTGCCGGTCATCCACATCGATTTCGTGCCGGACGCGCAGACACTGTCGATCGAGATGATTCCGAAGGGCAGCGGCTCGGAGAACAATTCGTGGCTCAAGATGGCGGTGCCCGCCGACGGCATCGACGCGATCAAGACCTTCGTCATCGACTGCGTGCTCGATGCCGGCGGCAAAACCTGTCCGCCGACCATCGTCGGCGTGGGCGTGGGCGGCACGGCG
>CAZMBS010000320.1:0-2483 GCA_964564295.1 uncultured Streptomycetaceae bacterium | reverse complement strand
GGCCAGCAAAGCCCGACGCTTTCGGGAGGCGAAGCGCAGCGGCTCAAGCTCGTGACCGAGTTGTCGAAGGTGCGCGCGGATGCAGGCGATGCGGGCACGCGACCCGGCCGGGCCGGTGCGCAACGGCATACGCTCTACGTGCTCGACGAGCCCACGGTCGGCCTGCACATGGCCGACGTCGAGAAGCTCATACACGTGCTGCATCGCCTCGTCGATGCGGGCAACTCGGTGGTCGTGATCGAGCACAACCTCGACGTCATCGCCGAGGCCGACTGGATCATCGACCTGGGTCCGGAAGGCGGCGACGGCGGCGGACGCGTGGTCGCGGAAGGGCCTCCCGCGAAGGTCGCGCGCCTTGCCGGGCGTTCGCATACGGGCCGTATTCTGGGTGCGTTTTTGCGTGCGCGCGGAGCGCTGCCTGATGCCACGATTTGATCTGCATCAATATCAATAAAAACAATCGGTTACAATCGTTTCATCGCTGCGCGTGGCGCGCCGTTTGAGAGTATCATTCGCATCCCGGCGCACCCAGTTCGCCGGCCCGGTTACGCGATGAAACTCAACGACACACAACTCGAATTGCCGCCGCAGCAGGTCACGACCGACGTGCTGCTGGAAAAGTATGCGAAGGGCGGTGAGCGCACGGTGAAGGACGTGCGACAGCGCGTCGCGCGCGGGCTCGCCGCGGTGGAATCCGATCCCGCGCGCTGGGAGCCGGTATTCCTCGAAGCGCTGGAAAACGGCTTTATCCCGGGCGGCCGCGTGAACTCCGCGGCCGGCACGCCGCTGCAGGCCACGTTGATCAACTGCTTCGTGCAGCCGGTGGGAGATTCGGTGTCGGAAACCGTCGACGGCAAGGCGGGCATTTACGTCGCGCTGATGGAGTCCGCGGAAACCATGCGTCGCGGCGGCGGCGTGGGTTACGATTTTTCCTCGATCCGGCCCAAGGGCGCGCACGTGCGCGGCACCGACAGCACGGCGAGCGGACCCGTGTCGTACATGCGCGTGTTCGACAAGAGTTGCGAGACGGTGGAGTCCGCCGGTTCGCGGCGCGGCGCGCAGATGGGAATACTGCGCTGCGATCATCCCGACATCGAGGATTTCATCCGCGCGAAGGACCACGGCGACCTCAAGAACTTCAACGTGAGCGTGGCGGTCACCGACGCGTTCATGCACGCCGTCGAAGCGGACGCGGACTGGGAACTCGTCCACCTGTCGGGCCCCGATTCGGGCGCGGCGGCTGCGCGCCGCCGCGAGGACGGCATGTGGATCTACCGTACCGTGAAGGCGCGCGATCTGTGGCGCGCGATCATGGAGTCCACCTACGATCACGCCGAACCCGGCGTGTTTTTCGTCGACCGCGCGAATGCGGACAACAATCTTTCCTACCTCGAACGCATCGAGTCGACGAATCCGTGTGGAGAGCAACCCCTGCCCCCCTACGGCTGCTGCTGCCTCGGCAGCATCGACCTGACGCCGTTCGTGCGCGACGCGTTCCGGCCGAAGGCCCGGTTCGATTTCGACGCGTTCGCGAAAGTCGTGCATCCGGCGGTGCGCATGCTCGACAACGTGCTCGACGCCACGGTCTGGCCGCTCCAGCGGCAGCAGGACGAGGCGCGCGCGAAGCGCCGTATCGGGCTGGGATTCACCGGACTCGGCGACGCGCTGATCATGCTGGGGCTCCGGTACGACACCGGGGAAGCGCGCCGTATGGCGGCCCGGATCGCCGAGTCGATGCGCGACGAATCCTATGCGGCCTCCGCCGCCCTCGCGCGCGAGAAAGGCGCGTTCCCCGCGTTCGACGCCGCGCAATTCCTTGCTTCGCCGCGCTTTGCATCGCGCCTGCCCGACGCATTGAAAGCGGACATTCGCAGGCACGGGCTGCGCAACAGCCACCTGCTCTCCATCGCGCCGACTGGAACGATCTCGCTCGCGTTCGCCGATAACGCCTCGAACGGCATCGAGCCGGCGTTTTCGTGGACCTACCAGCGGCGCAAGCGCACGGCGGAAGGCGGCACGAAAACCTACGACGTCGAAGACCACGCGTGGCGGCTGTACCGGCAGCTCGGCGGCGACACGAACGCATTGCCGCCGGCGTTCGTCACCGCGATGGACATCAGCGCGATGGACCACATGCGCATGGTCGCGGCGGTCGCGCCGTTCGTCGATTCCGCGATCAGCAAGACCGTCAACGTCCCGGAAGACTATCCGTACGAGCAATTCCGCGACCTGTACCTGCAGGCGTGGCGGGCGGGGCTCAAGGGCATCACCACGTACCGGCCGAACAAGGTGCTGGGAGCCGTGCTGACCGCTGCGCCGACACAGGCGGCGGAGCAACCCAACGATCTCGACACGACGGACGCCGACCGCCGCCTGCGCCTCGACGCGGCACCGCAACCGGCACTGTCAAGCCTGCGCTGGCCCGGAAGACCGAAATTCGCGGCCGGCAACGCCGCCTGGACCTACATGGTGGAGTCCCCGTT
>CAZMBS010000319.1:0-2485 GCA_964564295.1 uncultured Streptomycetaceae bacterium | reverse complement strand
GTGATCCGCGGCACCGAGGGCATCGCCGTGCAGTTCGCGCGCTGCTGCCAGCCGATACCCGGTGACCCGATCATCGGGCTCATCAGCAAGGGACAGGGCATGGTGATCCACACTCATGACTGCCCGGTCGTCGCGAAGGCCCGGCACGATCCGGAGCGGCTGCTCGACGTCGAGTGGGATCGCGAGACCAAGAAACTCTTCGACGTGAGCATCCGGCTCGTGGTCGCCAACCAGCGCGGCGTGCTCGCGCAGGTGGCCGCGGAAATCGCCGAGGCAGACTCCAATATCCAGAACGTCTCGGTCGATCCCGACGACGGCGGCGCGTACGCCAGCATGCAGTTCACGCTGCAGGTCGGCAACCGCCTGCATCTTGCGCGCATCCTTCGCGGACTGCGCCGCATTCCCGAGGTGATCCGCATCACGCGCGTGAAGGCCTGACCCGGTTGCGGCGCCTTCGTGCGTCATCGCGCGGAATTCAAGCGCCGATGGCCGCCTGCCGTTACCCACGACATGATTCTTCCACACAGGCGGGTTGCTTGCGCCGGCTGCGGCTCGCCCGCGATCGGCGCATACAACTTTTTGTATTTACTGAGTATTTTTCGGGCTGCAAGGCAGGCATGCGCAAGATCGACACGGCAGCGTCGGATCTGACTCGCATTCGCATCCTGATCGTCGACGATGCGGAAGCCGATGCGGCGTTGATGATCCGGGCGTTGCGCCGCGGCGGCTATCGGCCGGAAACGACGCGCGTATGCACGCCCGCGGATCTCGAGCAGGCGCTCGCCGAACCCTGGGACGCAGTGCTCTCGGACTACGCGATGCCGCAGTTCGACGGTCTCGCCGCGCTCGCGCTCACGCGCGCGCGCGATCCGGACGTGCCGTTCGTGATGGTGTCGGGTGCGATCGGCGAGGATACCGCCGTCGCCGCCATGAAACTCGGCGCGCAGGACTACGTGATGAAGCACGATCTCAGCCGGCTCGCGCCGGTGCTCGTGCGCGAGATCAACGAGGCCGGCGTGCGGCGGGCGGCGCGTCTTGCGCAGGCGAATCTGCGCTCTAGCGAGGCGCTGCTGAACTCGATCGTCAACCATGCCGCCGACGGCATACTCGTGATCGGCGAGCAGGGCGACGTCGAGTTCGTAAATCCGGCGGTCGAACGCATGTTCGGCTACAAGCCAATCGAATTAATCGGGCGCAACCTCACGCTGCTGCTGCCCGCCGGTCCGGACGCCGCGGCCGAAGCCCTGCCCTGGCTCGTGCCGAAACGGGTGTCGGGCAGACCGCCCGCGCACTGCGAGATGCGCGCGCGGCACCGGGACGGCGCGACGTTTCCGGTAGAGCTGACGGCGAGCCGGATGCGCGTCGACGGCGCCGCGCGCTACACGGTGATCCTGCGCGACATCAGCGAGCGCCAGCTGGCGGAGGAGCGCATCCGCAAACTCGCCCATTACGACGAGCTTTCCGGGCTGCCGAATCGCGTGCTGTTCTGCCAGTTGCTCCACCGCGCGTTGCGCGAGGCGCAGCGCGATCACCGGGCGCTGGCGGTGCTGTTCGTCGATCTCGACCGGTTCAAGCTCATCAACGACACGCTCGGCCACGACGTGGGCGACGACGTGCTGAAGGAGGTCGCCGCGCGCCTCACGCAATGCCTGCGGCCGAACGACACGGTCGCGCGCTTCGCGAGCGATGAGTTCGTCGTCATGATGCGCGACGCCGACGACACCGCCGCCATCGCCGCGACGGCCCAGCGCATACTCGACGTGCTGGCACGGCCGTTCGTGCTCGACGACCACGAGTACCATTTGTCCGCGAGCATCGGCATCAGCACGTTCCCGGACGACAGTTCGGACGCCCAGATGCTGTTGCGCAACGCGGACATCGCCATGTACCGTGCCAAGGAGCAGGGCAAGAACAATTACCAGTTCCATTCGGCGCAGATGAATCTGCATTCGTTCGAACGGCTCGTGCTGGAGCGGTTTCTGCGGCGCGCGCTGGAGCAGAACGAGTTCGCGCTGCACTACCAGCCCAAAGTCGAGATCGGCACGGGGCGCGTGGTGGGCATGGAGGCGCTGCTCCGGTGGCACAACCCGGTCATGGGCACGATTTCACCGGACAAGTTCATCCCGCTCGCGGAAGAAACCGGGCTCATCGTGCCGATCGGAGAAGAAGCGTTGCGGCAGGCCTGCGCCGATACGCGTGCACTGCATGCGCGGGGCCTCGCGCCGCTGCGGGTTGCGGTGAATCTGTCGGCGCGCCAGTTCGCGCACGAGGGGCTTGCCGGCGACGTTGCCCGCGTCCTCGCCGAGACCGGGCTCGATCCCGATTCGCTGGAACTCGAAATCACCGAAAGCATGGTCATGCACAACCCCGAGCGCGCCGTGGCCCTTCTGCGGGAATTGCGCGGCATGGGCATCCATCTCGCCATCGACGATTTCGGCAACGGCTACTCCTCGCGCGGTTACCTCAACCGCTTCCCGGTAGACAG
>CAZMBS010000318.1:0-2497 GCA_964564295.1 uncultured Streptomycetaceae bacterium | reverse complement strand
TCGGCGTGTCGGCGATCATCGCCAACCTGCACGACGTGGTGATCATCCTCGGCTGCTTTTCGCTGTTCGGCTGGGAGTTTTCGCTGCCGGTGCTCGCCGCGGTGCTTGCGATTCTCGGCTACTCGGTGAACGAATCGGTGGTGGTGATGGACCGGGTGCGCGAGAACTTCCGCAACCGCCGCTTCCGCCAGACGCCGGTGCCGCAGGTCATCGACAACGCGATCACGGCGACGATGTCGCGCACCATCATCACCCACGGCAGCACCCAGCTCATGGTCTGCTCGATGCTGATATTCGGCGGCGAGACGCTCTACTATTTCGCGCTCGCGCTGACGATCGGCATCTGCTTCGGCATCTATTCCTCGGTGTTCGTCGGCAGTCCGCTGCTCATGTGGCTGGGGCTCACGCGCGAGGATCTCGTCAAGCCCGACGCGGACAAGAAACCGGCGGCCGAGTCCGTCTAGGCCGGAGCGCCGCGTGGAGCTGCTCGCTGCCGCGGTCGACATCGTACTGCACCTCGACCGCCACCTGCAGTGGGTGGTGACGCATTACGGCGCCTGGATTTACCTGCTGCTGTTTCTGATCATCTACTGCGAGACCGGTCTCGTCGTCACGCCGTTCCTGCCCGGCGATTCGCTGCTGTTCGTGGCGGGCGCCGTCGCCGCGACCGGAGGCATGTACATCCACGGGCTGTTCGCGCTGCTCGTGCTCGCGTCGTTTTCGGGTGACAACACGAATTACTGGATCGGCCGCATCGCGGGCCCGCGCGTGTTCCGGCGCGAGAAATCGCTGCTGTTCGATCCCGCCCATCTCGACCGCACGAAGCGCTTTTACGAGAAATACGGCGCGCAGACGGTCGTGATCGCGCGTTTCGTGCCGATCGTGCGGACTTTCGCGCCGTTCGTCGCCGGCATCGGCCGCATGGCGTACCCGCGATTCGTGTTTTACAGCTTTGCCGGCAGCGTGTTCTGGATCGGGTCGCTCACCTACGCCGGCTACTACTTCGGCAATCTGCCGTGGGTCCGGAAGAATCTGACGCTCGTCATCATCGGTATCGTCGTGCTGTCGATCCTGCCCGGAGTGATCGAGTACTTGCGCACTCGCGGGCGCCGCGCCTGACGCGACGGCGTGCGCGCGACCGGGTCATGAACCTCTATCTGCGGCTGCTGTTGTTGCTGTTCCGGCTGTGGAGACTGCCGCGGCGCGGGCTGCTGGAGCCGTCCCGCGTGTCGTTTCGCGTGCTGCCGACGGACTGCGACGTCAATTTTCACATGAACAACGGACGGTACCTCACGTTCATGGACCTCGGGCGCGTGCATCTCATGCAGCAGATCGGACTGATCCCGCACATCCGCGCGAACCGCTGGGCACCGGTGCTTGCGGCGGCGGAAATCCAGTTCATCCGGCAGCTCGCGCCGCTGCAGAAATTCGATCTCGTCACGCGGCTCGTCACGTGGGACGACAAATATGCCTACATGGAGCAGCGCTTCGAGTCCGGCGAAACGCTGCACGCGCATGCGTTCGTGAAAGGACTTTTTCTCGACCGCGCAGGGCGCGTGCCGAGCGCCACGGTCGTCGCCGCGTTGGGCTACGCGGGCGCGGCACCCCCGATGCCGCCGGAGTTGCGCCTGTGGGCCGAACTCGGAACGGCAAAAAAGCAGGGCTCGGACACGCGCGAGTCCCCGGACCTCACCGCACGACGATCGTGATGTTGAAGTCGCCGCGCAGCAGGCTCAGGGCGTACCCCCGCTCCGCGCCGCCCGTCACCGCCTGAAACTCCGCGACGGTCTGGATGCGCCGGCGATTGACCGCATAGAGGATGTCGCCCGCCCGCAGGCCGACCTGCAGCGCGCGGCTGCCGGCTTCGACGGCGGAGACCACGAGCCCGCCGCCGCGCAGCCGCTGAAACAGCGGGCTGCCTTTTTCGATTTCCACGACGGACAGCCCGGGAAGTTGCGCGATGGTCCGCGCGTCGCCTGCCGTCGGAGCCTGTGGCGCCGCAATCTGCGTGCGCACGTTGCGCAGCGCTCCCGCGCGATTCACGCGCAGTTCCACGTCGTCACCGACCGGTGTCAGTCCGAGTCGCGCACGCAGCTCGGCGGCGTTGCGGATCGCGCGTCCGTTGAGGCCGACGACGACGTCGCCGACGCGCAATCCGGCCTTTTCGGCGGGCGAGTTGGCCTGCACCGCCGCGACCACCGCGCCTTCGAGTATCGCGACGCCGACCTTCTTCGCGACGTCCGGCGTCAGGTCGACCATTTCGATGCCGAGGCGGCCGCGGCGCACCTCGCCGTGGCGCACGATCTGGTCCAGCACCGCGCGCGCCATGTTGGACGGCACCGCGAAACCGATGCCGACATTGCCGCCCGCAGGTCCGATGATCGCCGTGTTGATGCCGACCAGGTCGCCGCGCAGGCTCACGAGCGCGCCGCCGGAATTGCCGGGATTGATCGACGCGTCGGTCTGGATGAAGTCCTCGTAACCTTCGATGTTGAGC
>CAZMBS010000317.1:0-2557 GCA_964564295.1 uncultured Streptomycetaceae bacterium | reverse complement strand
CCCGTCACGGTATACGAAGCCGCGCGTGAGCTCGGCGGGCGCGCGCGCATGGTCATGCACCGCGAGACCGCGCTCGACAACGGACAGCACATCCTCATCGGCGCGTACCGCGAGACGCTGCGCCTGATCCGGCTCGTGCACCCCGATGCCGCCGGCGCGTTGCAGCGCATGCCGCTCGCGTGGCACGTGCACGGAAAATTTTCGCTGGCGGCCTCGTGGCCGCCGGCGCCGCTGCATCTGCTCGCGGGCCTGCTGCGCGCGCAGGGCGTCAGCCCGGCCGAGCGCTGGTCGGCGGTGCGCTTCATGGCGGCACTGCGATGGCGCGGCTTCCGGCTCGACAGCGACACGACGGTGGCACGACTGCTCGCCGAGTATCGGCAGGGCGACGGCATGATCCGCTACCTGTGGAATCCGCTCTGCGTGTCGGCGCTCAACACGCCGCCCGAAAAGGCGTCGGCGCAGGTGTTCCTCAACGTGTTGCGCGACAGCCTCGCGTCCGGCCGCGACGCGGCCGACGTGTTGCTCGCGCGCACCGATCTCACCGCGCTGTTTCCGGCGCCGGCAGCCGAATACGTGCGGGCGCGCGGCGGCACCGTGCGCACGGCAACGCGCGTCACTGCGATCGACCCGCAGCACGACGGGTTTTCCATCACCACAGCGGGCGGCGTCGCATCCGCGAGCCACGTGATCTGCGCACTGCCGCCGCATCAGGTGCGCGCGTTCCTCGTCGGCATCACGGCGCTAGCCGACGCCGCGGAAACAGTGGGGCGCCTCGACTACCAGCCGATCGTCACGATCTATCTTCAGTTCGAAGGCGCCGTCCGGTTGCCGGTGCCGATGCTGGGCCTCGACGGCGCGACGGCGCAGTGGCTCTTCGACCGCGAAAGGATCGCCGGACAACGGGGACTCGTCGCGGCCGTCATCAGCGCCGAAGGACCCCACCTGGATCTCGCGCAGGACGACTTAGCCGCGCGCGTTCATGCGGAAGTCGCCGCGCGCTGCGGTCCGCTGCCGCCACTCGCGTGGCATCGGGTCATCACCGAAAAACGCGCGACCTTTTCGTGCACGCCGCATTTGCGCCGCCCGCCGTCGGAGACGCCGCTGCGACACCTGTACCTCGCCGGCGACTACACGGCGGGAGACTACCCGGCCACGCTCGAAGCCGCGGTACGCAGCGGCATACGCTGCGCGGAAAATATAATAAAAACATCAGGTTAGAATATCCGCCGGTTGCGCCGCGTTATAATCGCGGCCACGCTTTCGAGGGAGACGATTTTGGCCGAACGGGAATCGATGGAATACGATGTCGTCATCGTCGGCGCGGGCCCGGCCGGGCTCGCCGCGGCGATTCGCCTGAAGCAGCTCGCCGCCGAACACAGCCACGAACTCGGCGTATGCGTGATCGAGAAAGGCTCGGAGGTCGGCGCGCACATCCTGTCCGGCGCCGTGATGGACCCGCGGTCGCTGAACGAACTGCTGCCCGACTGGCAGCAACTCGGAGCGCCGCTCAACGCGCCGGTGTCCGAAGACCGGTTCCTGTTCCTGTTCGAGAAATCGTCGCTGGCGGTGCCCGGGTTCGCGCTGCCGGCGTGTTTCCAGAATCACGGCAACTACGTGGTGAGCCTCGGCGCGGTCTGCCGCTGGCTCGGCCAGCAGGCGGAATCGCTCGGCGTAGAGATCTTTCCCGGCTTCGCCGCCGCGGAAGTGCTGTATCACGACAACGGCGCGGTCAAGGGCGTTGCGACCGGCGACATGGGCATCGGCAAGGACGGCAAGCCCACCGATGCACACCAGCCCGGCATGGAACTGCATGCGAAGTACACGATGTTCGCGGAAGGCTGCCGCGGACACCTCGGCAAGCAGTTGCAGGAAAAATTCCGGCTCCGCGACGGCGTCGACCCGCAGGTCTACGGCATCGGACTCAAGGAACTGTGGGAAATCCAGCCCGGAAATCACCAGCAGGGTCTGGTCGTGCATACCGCGGGCTGGCCGCTCGGCGCGAGCACGTACGGCGGATCGTTCTGCTACCACATGGAAAACAACCTCGTCTCGATCGGTTTCGTCGTGGGGCTCGGCTACACGAATCCGTACTTGAGCCCGTTCGAGGAATTCCAGCGCTACAAGACGCACGCCGCGATCCGGCCGTTCCTGGACGGCGGCAAGCGCATCGCGTACGGCGCGCGCGCGATTTCGGCCGGTGGACTGCAGTCGCTGCCGAAACTCGTGTTCCCCGGCGGCTGCCTGATCGGCGACGACGCGGGATTCCTCAACGCGTCACGCATCAAGGGCAGCCATGCCGCGATCAAGTCCGGCATGCTGGCGGCGGAGGCGGCGTTCGACGCGATCCGCGGCGCGCGCGCGGGCGACGAACTTGCCGCCTACCCGGAGGCCTTCCGAGCAAGCTGGCTGCACGACGAGCTGCACCGTGCCCGCAACTTCAAGCCCTGGATGAGCAAGGGACTCTACACCGGCACGCTGATGGTCGGCATGGACCAGGTCGTGCTCCGCGGCAAGGCGCCGTGGACGCTGCATCACCAGCACGCCGACAATGAAACGC
>CAZMBS010000316.1:0-2604 GCA_964564295.1 uncultured Streptomycetaceae bacterium | reverse complement strand
ACCGCCTGTCGGTGGTGCACTTCTGGGCCCTGATCTTCACCTACATGTGGGCCGGGCCGCATCACCTGCACTACACGGCGCTGCCCGACTGGGCTCAGTCGCTGGGCATGTTGTTTTCGCTGATCCTGCTCGCGCCTTCATGGGGCGGAATGATCAACGGAATCATGACGCTCTCGGGTGCCTGGCACAAATTGCGGACAGACCCGGTGTTGAAGTTTCTCGTGGTCTCGCTGTCGTTCTACGGCATGTCGACCTTCGAGGGGCCGATGATGGCGATAAAGACCGTCAACGCGCTCTCACATTACACCGACTGGACTGTGGGGCACGTGCATTCCGGAGCACTGGGATGGGTCGGCATGGTGTCGATCGGCAGCCTGTATTACCTGATCCCTCGGCTGTTTGGACGCACGGAAATGCACAGCGTGCCGCTCGTGACGCTGCACTTCTGGGTGGCGACCGTCGGGATCGTGCTGTACATCGCGGCGATGTGGATCGCCGGCGTCATGCAGGGACTCATGTGGCGGGCGGTGAACCCCGATGGCACGCTGACGTACGCGTTCGCCGAGTCGGTCAAGGCGACGTATCCCTACTACGGCATTCGGCTTGCGGGCGGTCTGCTTTATTTTTCGGGCATGCTGGTCATGGTCTACAACGTCTGGAAGACAGTCGTCGGGCAAACGGCATCGGAGGCCCCGATTCCTGTGCCCGCGGCTGCTTGAACGGGAGCAAGATCATGAGCGGCACATCCGCGCATGACGTGATCGAGCGCAATGTCGGGCTGCTGATGGTGCTGATCGTACTGGTCATCAGCGTGGGCGGGCTCGTCGAGATCGTGCCGCTGTTTTTCCAGCGGTCCACGACGCAGCCCGTAACGGGGCTCAAGCCCTACACGGCACTGCAGTTGTCGGGACGGGATATCTATATCCGTGAAGGCTGCTACAACTGCCATTCGCAGATGATACGGCCGTTCCGCGCGGAAACCGAACGCTACGGTCACTACTCGGTGGCGGGTGAGTTCGTGTACGACCATCCGTTTCAGTGGGGTTCCAAGCGCACAGGGCCGGATCTTGCGCGCGTGGGTCTGCGCTATTCGGACGAGTGGCATCGCGTTCACCTGTTGAATCCGCGCGATCTGGTTCCCGAATCCAACATGCCGGCTTATCCCTGGCTGGCCACGGCGACGCTGAACGCCGCCGAGGTTCCGGTCAAGATGCGCGCACTGCGACGCGTGGGCGTGCCCTATTCCGACGCCGATATCGCCGGCGCGGAAGCCGGCGTGACAGGCAAGACCGAAATGGAGGCGCTGATCGCCTACCTGCAGGTTCTCGGTACCGCGCTGCGAGACGCACGGTAGCGCCATGGACGTCGACGGCCTGAGGTTGGCAACCACCGTGGTGCTCTTTGTTGCATTCCTGGGCATCGTGGCCTGGGCGTGGAGCGGGCGCCGCGAGCGGGCGTTCGACGAGGCGGCGCGCCTGCCGCTGGACGACAACGACGTGGCCCCGGCAGTCCGCCGGCGCCGCGACTGAGGAGCGGGAGCATGAGCGATTTTGTCCACGAGGCTTGGGGCGTGTATGTCGCCGCGATCACCGTAGTCAGCATCGTCGCTTGCGCCGTTTTGCTGCAGTCGCTGTCGACGCGCAAAATTGCTTCCGGAGAACAGGCGGGCACGACAGGGCACGTCTGGGACGAGGATCTCAAGGAGTGGAACAATCCGCTGCCGCGCTGGTGGATCTGGCTGTTCTACATCACGATCGTGTTCAGCATCGTGTATCTCGCGCTGTATCCCGGGCTTGGCAGCTACGCCGGGCACTACAACTGGTCGTCACGCGGCCAGTACGAGGCGGAGCAGCAGACCGCAGCCGCGACGTACGGGCCGATCGTGGACCGCTATCTGCAGCAGGACATCAGGACGGTCGCCGCGGACCCGGGCGCCCGCGAGATCGGGCAGCGCCTCTTTCTCAATTATTGCGGGCAGTGCCACGGGTCGGATGCCGGTGGTGCCCGGGGTTTTCCAAGCCTGCGTGACGGCGACTGGTTGTGGGGCGGCGAACCGGAGGCGATACGCACGAGTATCGTGAACGGGCGCGCCGGCGTCATGCCACCGATGGCCGCGGCGGTGGGGAATGATCAGGACGTACGCGATGTCGCCCAGTACGTGTTGTCCATCGCCGGAAGGACGCACGACGACCTGCGCGCGCAGCGCGGTCGGAGCAAATTTGCGACGTTGTGCGCGGCCTGCCATGGTGCCGACGGCAAGGGCAACCACCAGCTTGGCGCACCGAATCTGACCGACGACGTGTGGTTGCACGGCGGAACCGAGGCTGCCATCATCGAGGCCATCAACAAGGGGCGCAACAACGTAATGCCCGCCCACAAGGATTTTCTCGATGCCGGGAAGATCCATCTGCTGACAGCCTATGTGTACGGTTTGTCTGCTTCCGCTGTCGCGAAGTAGCCGGTTGCCGAAACGGGGTCGCCGATGACGGCAGGGTATCCGGAGCAACCGGCTTGAGCCAGCCGTCACGCGATCTGAAGCTCGCGTCGGTCACGAGCGACACGGAAACCGCGCTGTATGAAGTGCGCCGGCACATTTATCCGCGC
>CAZMBS010000315.1:0-2611 GCA_964564295.1 uncultured Streptomycetaceae bacterium | reverse complement strand
GCATCATGCCCGGCCACATCCACAAGAAGGGCCCGATCGGCGTCGTGTCCCGTTCCGGCACGCTCACCTACGAGGCGGTCGGGCAGTTGATGGAAGTCGGCCTCGGCCAGTCGTCTTGCGTCGGCATCGGCGGCGACCCGGTCAACGGACTGAAGCATGTCGACGTGATGAAAATGTTCAACGACGATCCGCACACCGAGGCGGTAATCATGGTCGGCGAAATCGGCGGCTCGAACGAAGAGGAATGCGCGCACTGGATCAAGGCGAACATGAGAAAGCCGGTGGTGGGCTTCATTGCCGGCGTCACGGCTCCTCCCGGCAAGCGCATGGGGCACGCCGGCGCGATTATTTCAGGCGGCAAAGGCACGGCGGCGGAGAAGCTCGCTGTCATGGAGGCGTGCGGCATCAAGGTGACCAAGAATCCGGCGGAGATGGGAATGCTGCTGAAGTCCGTGCTGAAGTAGCTGGTATTGAAATTGCTGCGCTGGGCGATTCAGCGATCCGGGCCGTTATGCGGCCCGCGTTGTTTCAATTCGAACCGGATGCGTTTCCTGATGGGCGATTGCTTTTCGCCACACGAGGAGGGGTACGTTGGAAGGCGGCAAGGTCAAACAGGATAATCGCGACAAGCGCGGCACGCCCAAAGGCCGTGTTCCGGAGGCCCGGGCACTGGCGGAAGTGCAGGCGCTGCTGGGAAACGCGCCGCGGCGGCGCGATCTGCTGATCGAGCACCTGCACAGGATTCAGGATCGCTACGGTCATATTTCCGCGGCGCATGTCGTTGCGCTCGCCCGCGAAATGAAGCTGTCGATGACCGAGGTCTACGAAGTCGCGACGTTTTACCATCACTTCGACATCGTGAAGGAAGGCGAGCCCGCGCCGCCGCCGCTTACGGTTCGCGTCTGCGACTCGCTGTCGTGCGAGTTGTCCGGCGCGGGCGCGCTGCTCGGTGAACTCAAACGCGCGCTGGGAGACGGCGTGCGTGTGCTGCCGGCGCCCTGTGTCGGCCGCTGCGAGCAGGCGCCCGTCGCGGTTGTCGGGCAGAACCCGGTTGCGGGTGCGTCGGTTGCCGCCGTGAAATCCGTGGTCGCGGCAGGCGCGACGACGTGCGCGGTCGGCAAGTACGCGGGATACGCGGCGTATCGCAGGAAAGGCGGCTACCGGATCGCCGCGGAGTGTCTTGCCGGCAAACGCGATGCCGAGTCGCTCATCAAGGCGATGGAGGATTCCGGATTGCGCGGACTCGGCGGCGCGGGCTTTCCGGCGGGCCGCAAGTGGCGCATCGTGCGTGCCGAACCGGGTCCGCGCGTGATGGCGGTCAACATCGACGAGGGCGAGCCGGGCACGTTCAAGGATCGCCATTACCTCGAGCGCGACCCGCACCGGTTTCTCGAAGGTCTCGTGATCGCGGCCTGGACCGTGCAGATTTCCGAAGTGTACGTGTATCTGCGCGACGAGTACGCGGGCGTGCGAGCCATACTCGAGAAGGAAATCAAGGCGTTGCAGGCGAATCCCCCGTGCGCGTTGCCGCCGATTCATCTGCGGCGTGGCGCGGGCGCCTATATCTGCGGCGAAGAATCCGCGATGATCGAGTCCATCGAGGGCAAGCGCGGCATGCCGCGGCTGCGTCCGCCGTACGTTGCGCAGGTGGGGCTGTTCGGTTACCCGACGCTCGAACACAACATGGAGACCCTGTACTGGGTGCGCGACATCCTCGAAAAAGGCGCGGCGTGGTTCACGTCGCACGGCCGCAACGGGCGCAAGGGCTTGCGCTCGTTTTCGGTTTCGGGGCGCGTGGCGAAGCCCGGTGTCCACCTCGCGCCGGCCGGCATCACGGTCAAGGAATTGATCGACGAGTACTGCGGCGGCATGCTGCCGGGACACGCGTTTTACGCGTACCTGCCCGGCGGCGCGTCGGGCGGCATACTGCCCGCGTCGATGGGGGACATACCGCTCGATTTCGACACGCTCAATGCCTACGGGTGTTTCATCGGCTCCGCCGCGGTCATCGTGCTTTCTGATCGCGACAAGGCGGCCGCGGCGGCGCGCAACGTCATGAAATTTTTCTCGGACGAATCGTGCGGCCAGTGCACGCCGTGCCGCGTCGGCACGGCGAAGGCGCTGCAGCTCATGCACGAATCGCGCTGGGATCAGGGACTGCTCGAGGAACTGTCAGGCGCGATGGCGGATGCGTCGATCTGCGGACTCGGGCAGGCCGCGCCCAATCCGATCCGGTGCGTGATGAAGTATTTCCCGAAAGAAGTCGGGTAGGGAGCCAGACATGACTGCGATGGGCAAGGACGAGCGCGCGGCGATGCCGGTGGAGTTCAAGCTGAACGGCAGGGATGTCGTGGCTCTTGCCGGCGAAACCATCATCCAGACCGCGCGGCGCCTCGGCATCGCCATTCCGCATCTCTGCTACAAGGACGGCCTGCGTCCGGACGGCAACTGCCGCGCCTGCGTGGTCGAGGTCAAGGGCGAGCGCGTGCTGGCCGCATCGTGCTGCCGCAAGCCCGCGGCCGGCATGGAGGTCACGACCGACAGCGAACGCGCGCTGAAGTCGCAGAAAATGGTGCTGGAGCTGCTGCTGTCGGACATGCCGCAGCAGCGA
>CAZMBS010000314.1:0-2661 GCA_964564295.1 uncultured Streptomycetaceae bacterium | reverse complement strand
CCCAGGACCAGCATCACCAGCAGCCCGGCGAACAGGCGCCAGTTCATGCCGCCGAGAAACAGGATGCCCATCGCGATTACCGTGATGACCGCGAAGGCGCCGAAGTCCGGTTCGCGCAGCAGCAATCCGCCGGTCAGCAGCATGACGCCGAACATCGGCAGGAAACCGCGCCGCAGGCTGTGCATCAGCGCGGCCTTGCGCACGGTGTAATCCGCCGCATACAGCACCGCAAAAAACTTCATCAACTCCGAAGGCTGCGCGTTCACAACACCGAGCGAGAGCCAGCGGCGGCTGCCGTTGACCTCGCGGCCGATCCCGGGGATCAGCACGAGGATCAACAGCACGATGCCCGCGACGAACAACCAGGGTGCCGCGCGCTGCCACAGTTGCAACGGAATTTCGAATGCGGCGAGTCCCAGCACGATGCCCACCAGTACGAAAGCGGCGTGCCGCACGAGGTAGTACGCCGGCTGTTGCCCGGTGTACCGGCTGCCTTCAGCAATCGCGATCGAGGCCGAGTAGACCATCACCAGCCCGAGCGCGAGCAACAGGGCCGTGGCCCATACCAGCACCGGGTCGAACTCATCGGCCGGCAGTTTGGGCTTGAGGTCGGCGTACGCGGTCACGCGCTACCGCCTTCCAATGCCCTGACGGCACGCGCGAACATTTCGCCGCGATGCACGTAATTTCGGAACATGTCGTAACTCGCGCAGGCCGGCGACAGCAACACGGCGTCGCCTGCCCGGCACGCGGCAAAGGCTGCGCCGACTGCCTGCTCCAGCGACTCGGCGCGCGTGATCTGCACACCCGTACCGGCGAGCACGCGCGCAATCGCATCGGCGTCGCGGCCGATCAGCACCACGCCGCGCGCGCGACGCGCGACCGCAGGCGCCAGCGGCGTGAAGTCCTGTCCCTTGCCATCGCCGCCGGCGATGAGCGCTACGCTCCTCGACATGCCGTCAAGCGCAGCAACAGTTGCGCCCACATTGGTGCCCTTCGAGTCGTCGTAGAACTCTATATCATTGATTGTATGTATCTTTTTGACTCGGTGCGGCAATCCTTCGAAATTCTGCAACGCCGCGACGATCGCGGCATCCGGTACGCCGACGGCGTGTGCGAGCGCCGCGGCCGCAAGCGCGTTCGAGGCGTTGTGCAGACCGGTGACCGGCAATGCATCGAGCGGCAACAGTGCCGTTGCGCCGCGCGCAAGCGCGCGTCCGGGACCTTCCGTGCGAATACCCCATTCGCCGTCGGCTCCCGGCGCCGAACGGCCGAAGGTTTCTACGCGCCGTCCGACCTGCCGCATGCCCATGCTCCACGCGTCGTCGCGATTGAGCACCTGGGTGCCGTTGCCTGCAAAAATCCGCGCTTTCGCAGCAGCGTACTGCGGCAGGCCGTCGTAGCGGTCCAGATGATCCGCCGTGAGGTTCAGCATCGTCGCCGCGGCGGGCGCGAGGCTTGCGGTGCTTTCCAGTTGAAAACTCGACAGCTCGAGCACGAAGGTATCCGGCACGGTGCGTCCGGCCTCGATTTCGCCGAGCACGTCGAGCACCGGCAGGCCGAAGTTGCCCGCGACCACCGTATCGCGGGCGGCCGCGCGGCACATGTCACCGGCCATCGCCGTGACGGTGCTCTTGCCGTTGGAGCCGGTGATCGCGATGACGCTGGCATCAGCGCGGGTCGCGAGCTCGCGCGCGAAGAGTTCGATGTCGCCCGCAACCGGAACGCCGCGTCGCACGGCGGCGGCAATCGGCTCCTGCCGTGGATCGATGCCGGGACTCAGCGCGATGAGATCGACCCCGCGAAAATCAGCGTCGCGAAACGCGCCTGTGGAGACCGGAATGTCCGGCCACTCGCGCGCGAACACCGGCGCGTGCGGCGGCGCCTCGCGGCTGTCGGCGACACGAATCTCCGCGCCGCGGCCCGCGAGCCACCGCGTCATCGACAAACCCGTGTCACCCATGCCCAGCACCAGTACTCTCGATCCCTTCAACGTCATCAACGCAGCTTCAGCGTGGACAGCCCCACAAGCACCAGCATCATGGTGATGATCCAGAACCGCACGACAACCTGGTTCTCCTTCCAGCCCTTGAGTTCATAGTGGTGATGCAGCGGCGCCATGCGAAAAATGCGCTTGCCGGTGAGCTTGAAGGAGGCCACCTGCAGCATCACCGACAGCGTTTCAACGACGAAAACGCCGCCCATGATGAACAGCACGATTTCCTGCCGCACGATGACGGCGATCGTGCCGAGCGCGGCGCCCAGCGCCAGCGCGCCGACGTCGCCCATGAAAACCTCCGCCGGATAGGCGTTGAACCACAGGAACGCAAGGCCCGCGCCCGCGATCGCGCCGCAGATCACCGTGAGTTCGCTCGCACCGGGTATGTGCGGAAAGCCCAGATACTTGGAGAACACCGCGTGGCCGGCGACATACGCAAAAATGCCGAGCGCGCTGCCGATCATGACCGTCGGCATGATCGCGAGGCCATCGAGACCGTCGGTCAGGTTCACCGCGTTGGAGAACCCGACGATCCAGAAATAGGCCAGCACGACGAACCCGGCGCCGAGCGGCAACGCGAAGTTCTTCAGCAAGGGCAGATAGAGGGTCGTCGCGGCCGGCACGTCCGCACTCATGTACAGCGCCACCGCCGCGGCGAGGCC
>CAZMBS010000313.1:0-2668 GCA_964564295.1 uncultured Streptomycetaceae bacterium | reverse complement strand
AAAGCGAAGACCCTGCAGTAACGGTCGAGGATGGTTCATGGCTGAAGCCGCGCACACGCTGCACGTCGATGTCGTCAGCGCCGAAGAGTCGATCTACTCCGGCGAGGCGACGTTCGTCGTGTTGCCGGGAGAAGCCGGCGAACTCGGAATCTATCCGCGTCACACGCCGTTGATCACACGCATCAAGCCGGGCGCAGTACGCATCCAGCCCGCGGGCGGCGGCGCGGAGGAACTCGTGTTCGTCGCGGGTGGAATACTGGAAGTCCAGCCGGCCATGGTCACCGTGCTTGCCGATACCGCGATCCGCGGCCACGATCTCGATGAAGCAAAGGCGAACGAGGCCCTAGGCAAAGCGAAGGAAGCGATGGAAAAAGCGCAGGACAAGGCGGAAATCGCGACGCTGCAGGGTGAATTCGCGATGATGGCCGCGCAACTGGCCGCCATCCGGAAACTGCGTTCAAAGCGTTGATTATATTGAAGTAATTGTTCGGCAAGGGCAGCGGTGTGCTGCCCTTGATTGTTTCGGGAAGGCGAAAGCGTGAACGCACCCGATAGCGTCGACCTGCTCGTGATCGGCGGCGGCATCAACGGCGTCGGCATCGCGCGCGATGCGGCGGGGCGCGGGCTCAAGGTGTTGCTGGTCGACAAGGACGATCTCGCGGCGCACACCAGCTCCTCCAGCAGCAAGCTGATACATGGCGGTTTGCGCTATCTCGAACAGTATGAGTTCCGGCTGGTTGCCGAGGCGCTCGCCGAACGCGAAATTCTGCTCACGATCGCGCGGCATCTCGTGTGGCCCGCGCGGTTCGTGATGCCGCATGTCCCTGAGTTGCGGCCGCGCTGGATGATCCGCGCGGGGCTCTTTCTCTACGATCACCTCGCGCGGCGCGCGAGTTTGCCGGGATCGCACGCGGTGCGCCTCGATGTGCCGCCATACGACTCGGGACTGCGCCGCGAGTTGCGGCATGGCTTCATCTATTCCGATTGTCGCGTGGACGACGCGCGACTGGTGATCGTCAACGCCATGGATGCGCGGCGGCGCGGCGCGTGTATCCTGACGCGAACCGAATGCCTGTCGGCGCGGCGCGATGGAGGGATCTGGCGCGCCACGATCACCGGAAATCGCGAAGTCGTTGCGCGTGCAGTCGTAAACGCGGCGGGGCCCTGGGTAAAGCACGTGCTGAACCAGCGCCTCGCGCAGCCGAGCAACGACGGCATCAAGCTCGTCAAAGGCAGCCATATCGTTGTGCCGCAACTCTACCGGGGCGACCACGCGTTCATCCTGCAAAACGACGACCGGCGCGTCGTGTTCATGATCCCCTATGGCGAGCGGCACACGCTCGTCGGCACGACGGACGTCCCGGTGGAGGGCGATCCGGCCGCGGCGCTGGCGAGCGACGCGGAAGCCGCCTATCTGTGTCGTGCGGTCGGACGCTACCTCGAAAAGCCGGTGACGCCCGCGGAGGTTGCCTGGCGCTACGCCGGCGTGCGGCCGCTGTACGATGACGGCACGAACGATCCGTCCGCAATTACGCGCGATTACACGTTGCGCGTCGACGATGCGGCCGGCGCGGCCCCCGTGCTTTCGATCTACGGCGGAAAGGTCACGACTTATCGGCGACTCGCGGAGCACGCTATGCAGAAACTCGCGCCGTACTTCCGCGGCATGCGACCGGACTGGACCGCGAACGAACCGTTGTTGGGTGGCGACTTCCGCGGCGCGAGTCGCGAGCAGGCGCGCGATATGCTATTCGAACGGTATCGATTTCTGCCGCAGGAAGTGCTGCGCAGTCTTTTCCGCAGACACGGCATGCTGGCGTATGACGTGCTCGACAGCGTCACGTCGGCGGCTGACCTCGGAGAACACTTTGGCGCCGGCCTGTACGCGCGCGAAATTGATTACTTCGTGCAGCTGGAGTGGGCGCTCACGGCAGAGGACGTGCTCTGGCGACGCACCAAAGTCGGCCTCTATCTGAAAGATGCACAAAAACAACGTGTTACCGAATACCTGCACGAGCGCAGCAGCGCCGGTATGCGATAATTCCGCGATGTCGCTGAACATCGTCATTCTGGCGGCGGGATTGGGCAAGCGCATGCGTTCCACGCTGCCGAAGGTGCTCCACGAACTCGCCGGCCGGCCCCTGTTGAGCCACGTCATCGACACGGCCCGTGCGCTGACCCCGTCCCGGATTTGCGTGGTCTACGGCCACGGCGGCGAACGCGTGCGCGATTGCTTCAACGCCACGGACCTCCGATTCGCGCGCCAGGACCCGCAGCTGGGCACCGGGCATGCGGTGCTGCAGGCGCTGCCCGAGCTGGACCCCGATGCGCGCACGCTGGTGCTGTACGGCGACGTGCCGCTGACGCGGATCGATACGCTGCGTGGCATGTTGAAAGAAAAGCCGGAGCGCCTCGTCGTGCTGACCGTCGAGCTTGACGATCCGGCCGGGTACGGCCGCATCGTCCGAGACGCCCGGGGAAAGATTCGCGGCATCGTCGAGGAAAAAGATGCGAGCGCGCGGCAGAAGAAAATACGCGAAGTGAATTCCGGCATCATCCTGTTTCCGCCGCGCAAGCTCGCCGGATGGCTCGGAAAGCTGCGCAATCACAACGCGCAGAAAGAGTACTATCTCACGGACTGCGTGGCGCTGGCGCTGAAGGATCGCGT
>CAZMBS010000312.1:0-2698 GCA_964564295.1 uncultured Streptomycetaceae bacterium | reverse complement strand
CTTCGAATCGTCGCCCGATGTCCGCGTCACCGCAGACGAAACGCGCTCGCGTGAGTGCCTGGTGTTCCCATGGCCACGCCTGCGCGGTCTGGTACTCGCGAAAACTGCCGATCGTGCTCACCAGCATTCCGCCGGCTCCGTCCGGCCGCAGACGCAGGTCGGTTTCGTACAGCACGCCGGCCGGCGTCATCGCGGTCAGCCAGTGATTGATGCGTTGCGCGAGGCGGGCGTAGGTTTCCGGCGCACCCGGTTCCGGATCGTCGTGCAGAAACACGAGGTCGAGATCGGACGCGTAGCCGAGTTCCTTGCCACCCAGCTTGCCGTAGGCGACGACCGCGAATGCCGGCACATCGCGGTGCCGCTGGCGCAGGCCGTTCCACGCAAGGCGAAGCACCTGCGTGAGGATGACGCACGCGAGATCCGAGAGATGATCGCTAAGCGTTTCGAGCGCCACGATGCCCGCGAGATCCTGCGCGACCAGCCGAAGGGTCTGCGCGTGCTTGAAATGCCGCAGTGCGTTCATCTGCGCTTCGACGTCGTTTCCGGACTCGTCGAGCCCCCGGGCGAGATTCGCCGCGAGCGCGGACCAGTCGGGCGTTTCGTACAGCGATCGCGCATCCAGAAGTTCATCCAGCAGGATCGGGTGCTGCGCGAGGTACTGGGCCACCCAGGGACTGGCGCTCGCGAGGTCGGCGAGCCGCGATCGCGCCTGCGGATATTCCTCGAGCAACGCGAGATAGGATTCGCGGCGGCTTACGGCAGCGAGCAGGTCGAGCATGCGTGTCAGCGTATCGTCGGCGTTCGGGCAGGCGGCGGCTGCCTCGATCACCACGGGCACCAGGCGGTCGAGCCGCTGCTGGTTGGTGGCGGGCATCTGGCGATAGCGGCTGCCGGATCGCATGTCGGAAAGGCGCTCGAGGATTTCCGCGGCGCGCTGGAAGCCGAGTCCTGCGAGCCGCGCCGACCCCTGCTCGGGATCCCCGCCGTCCTGCCACAGTTCCGCGAGCGCATGCTGTTGCGCCGGGGACGCCGCGAATATCTGGTTGAACTGTCCGGACACGCGTTCGCGATGTGCCGCGAGGGCCGATCCGAATTCCGGCCAGCTGTCGTAGTCCATGCTCTGCGCGACAAGTGCGCGGTCCGTGTCCGTCGCGGGCAGCGCCTGGGTCTGCCGGTCGTCGAGATATTGCAACCGGTGCTCGAGGTTGCGCAGGAACGCATAAGCCGAAGCGAGTTCCTGCGCGGCGTCGGCGGGCAGCAGCCGGCGCTCGACGAGTCGCACAAGTACCTCCAGGGTCGGCTGCACCCGCAGCGCGGCATCGTGGCCGCCGCGAATCAGTTGAAACACCTGCGCGATAAACTCGATTTCACGGATGCCGCCCGGCCCGAGCTTGATGTTGTCCGCCATGTCGCGCCGCCCGACCTCGCGGCGGATCTGCTGGTGCATTTCCCGCATGGACGCGAGCGCGCTGAAATCAAGGTGGCGCCGATAGACGAACGGACGGATCGTGTCCGCCAGTTCCTGCACGCGGTCGCCGGTCAACGCGCGCGCCTTGATCCACGCGTAGCGCTCCCATTCACGGCCCTGCGTGATGAAGTAATTCTCCAGCATGTCAAAGCTCGAGACGAGCGGGCTGCCGTCGCCGTAAGGCCGCAGGCGCATGTCGACCCGGAACACGAATCCGTCCTCGGTGATTTCGCTCAATGCGGGAATGAGGCGGCGCGCAAGTCGCGTGAAAAACTCATGGTTGCTGAGTGCGCGCGCGCCGTCGGTTTCACCCTCTTCGGGGTAGGCGAACACGAGGTCGATATCGGATGAGACGTTGAGTTCGCTGCCGCCGAGCTTGCCCATGCCGATCACGTGCAACTGCTGAACCCGGCCATCGGGCCCGCGTGGCGCGCCGTGCACCCCGGCGAGATCCGCGGCGAGCCACCGCAGCGCATGCGCGATCGTGACTGTCGCCAGCGCGGTTGCCGTATTCATGACCTCGTCGAGTGTCGCGGCGCCTCCGAGGTCACGGCAGACGAGCCGTGCCATGGCGGCCTGGCGAAGCCGTCGCAGCGCGTGTTTCAGTTCGGCGTCCGTGGACGGTGTGTGGCTCTCCAGAATTTCCCGCATGTCGGTTTCGCGCAGGGGCGCGCCGAGTGCGGCGCCATCGAGGATGTCCTGGCGGCTCTCCAGCAGCCGGTCGAGAAAACGGCTATGGCGGCGCGCATGGGCGATCATGCGGTCGGCCGGGAGCGCTGCCGATGCGTTGATGATCTTCATCGGGCAAACGCGGTAGAATACTTAAACCCTTGTTTGAGTATCGCATTTTATCGTTCTCCAGGAAGAAAGTGAGCCCTTTCGCGCCGTGGCGCTGGATCAGAACGAGTTCCTTGTGGACCACCCGCGCGCTACTCTGGAGCGTGGTCGCGGCGGGGCTGCTGTTCGGGGCCGCGATACTGTCTCTGCGATACTGGGTACTGCCCAACGCTGACCACTACCGGGTCGACATCACGCGCGCGTTGAGCGACGCCGTGAAGCAGCGCGTGACCATCGGCAAGATCACCGGCAACTGGGACGGCGCCCGCCCGCAACTCGTGCTGGACCAGGTGGTGGTGCACGACAGCGCCGGCAATCCTGCGCTGGAACTGCGGAAAATCGACGGCACGCTGTCCTGGTGGTCGCTTGCGACGCTGCAGGTGCGGTTTTACG
>CAZMBS010000311.1:0-2699 GCA_964564295.1 uncultured Streptomycetaceae bacterium | reverse complement strand
ATCTGGGATGGATTTCGCCATGGACCCGCCGCCGCCCGGGCGGAATTCGGTTTCGATGAAACGTATCCGATCACCGAACTGGATCAGCGCATGCCGGACCTGCTTGCCGACCAACCCGCGGCTTACTGCCATCTGGGCGCGGACGGCGCCTGGGATGCCCGCGTGATGGGATGGATGAATACCGTGCGGGGCCGGGCACGGACCGGCGTGATCCCGCCGCGCGACCTGCGCGACCCCCACGCGTTGCTGGATGAAATGCGGCTCATCAAGGATGCGGCGGAGCTCGACACCATGCGCCGGGCCGCGGCAGTGTCCTGCGGCGCGCACCGTCGCGCGATGCAGGCGGCGCGGCCGGGCATGCGCGAGTACGAAGTGGAAGCCGAACTGCTCCACGAATTTCGCCGCCACGGCGCGCAGTCCCCGGCGTACACATCGATCGTTGCGACCGGCGCGAACGCATGCGTGCTGCACTACGTGCGCAACGATGCGGAACTGAAAGCCGGCGATCTGCTGCTGATCGATGCGGGTTGCGAAATCGACGGTTATGCTTCGGACATCACACGCACGTTTCCCGTCGCCGGAACATACTCCGGCCCGCAAAAGGACGTGTATGAACTCGTGCTGTCGGCGCAATCCGCCGCGCTCGACGCCATTCGGGCGGGAAGTCCGTGGAACGCGCCGCACGATGCGGCGGTGCGCGTGTTGGCCCGGGGCCTGATCGACCTGGGTCTTCTGGCCGGCAGCATGGATCAGGCGCTGGAAACCGAGTCCTACAAGCGCTTCTACATGCACCGTACCGGACACTGGCTGGGGCTGGATGTGCATGACGCGGGCGACTACAAGCGCGAAGGCGCCTGGAGACGGCTCGAGCCCGGCATGGTGCTCACCGTCGAGCCCGGATGTTACATCCGGCCCGGAGAGGGCGTGCCGCCGGCGTTTGCGAACATCGGTGTGCGGATCGAAGACGATGTGGTCGTGACGGCCGCCGGCTGCGAGGTGCTTACGGCCGCAGCGCCAAAGGCGATGGCCGATGTCGAAGCGCTGATGCGCGATGGCCGTGGCTGAGTCGGTCGATATCGTGGTCATCGGCGGCGGGCCGGTCGGCGCCGCCTTCGCGTTGGCGTTGCGCGGCAGCGGTCTCAACTGTCGGGTGCTGGAATCTCGTGATGCGGCCCCCGCGGGCGCATGGAGGCCGGTTGCGCTTGCGCACGGCAGTCGCATGATCCTGGAGCGGCTGGGTGCCTGGCGGGCTCTGGGCACCACGACACCCATAGAGCGGATCCATGTGTCGCAGCGCGGCGGCCCCGGCATGGTGCGTTTGTCGGCTCGCGAGGCTGACCTGCCCGCATTGGGCTACGTCGTCGATTACGAAACGCTGGTCCGCGCGATGGCATCGGCGGTTGGCACCGACTCAGGTCTCGTCGGAAACGCTCGCGTTTGCGCTCTGCTCCCGGACGGCGACAGGGTGCTCGTGCGCTACCGGGCGGGAGACGGTGAACACACGCTGGCGGCGCGCCTCGCGGTCGTGGCGGATGGCGGAGGAATCGGCGATATTGCGGCGATGCGCAGTTTCGACTACCGGCAGGTTGCGGTGACCTCCCGAGTGGAAACGACGCTCGCGCACCGACACACCGCGTACGAACGGTTCACACCCGACGGCCCGCTGGCGCTGTTGCCGTTCGGCACCGGCATGGCCGTGGTATGGACGGTGGCAACGGATAAGGCGGACGCGCTTTGTGCGGCGGACGAGAATGCCTTTCTCGCAGCGCTGCAGGACGCGTTCGGAAACCGTCTCGGCCGGATCGCGCGTGCGGACGGGCGTGCGGCGCATCCGCTGGGACTGCGTTTTGCCGCGAAACCCCGGATTGCGCGCGTGGTTCTCGCCGGCAACGCCGCACAGGCGCTGCATCCGGTCGCGGGGCAGGGTTTCAATCTGGGGCTGCGCGATGCGTGGGAACTCGCGCAGCTCGCGCGACAGCACTGCGGACCCGCGCTGGGCGGGCAGGACATGCTGCGCCGGTACCGTGAACGCCGGCGCATCGACCGCGGCGGCGGCATCGCCTTCACGCATGCACTGGTGCGCGGATTTTCCAACGACGTACCGCCGTTGCGCTGGGCACGCGGTGCGGGGCTTGCGTTACTCGGATGCCTTCCGCCTGTCAAGGATTTTCTCGTCCGCCGCATGACGTTCGGCGCGCGCGGATGACGCAACCGTGCGTCCCGGGCAATTCATCATGCTCGCGCCGCATGATGCGCGGCGTTGCACAAGTAGCGCACGAGAATTTTTTGGTAAGTCCTTAGCGCGGCGCACGCTTTTGGCCGGACGGCCGCGGAGCCGCGCCGCACCTGTCGGTTCCGCGCAACACGGCCGAAAAAATGCGGCGCATTCCACTACTATTGCAGGTAGGCAGAGATTACAATGACGCCCTTTCTTCGCAAATTATGCCAGCGGCAATGCGCATCGGCCCCCACCAACTGCGAAACAATCTGATCGTTGCGCCCATGGCGGGTGTCACCGATCGCCCGTTCCGCCAGTTGTGCAAGAGCATGGGCGCCGGCATGGCGGTGTCGGAAATGGTGGCGAGCAATTCGCTGCTGTGGGGATCGGAGAAAACGCGCCGCCGCGCGAATCACGATGGCGAGGTGGATCCGATTTCGGTGCAGATCGCCGGCGCCGATCCCGGGATGCTCGCCGAGGC
>CAZMBS010000310.1:0-2725 GCA_964564295.1 uncultured Streptomycetaceae bacterium | reverse complement strand
AACAAATGCTCGAAAAGATTGCTTCACGATGCATTCTTCAACGGCCTGCTAGCGCCGGCATCCGGCCCCGGCGCGACGATTCCACGCAAGCCATTGATTTTATTTATAAATTAGAATGGCCGCGACCTACTTGCGCTTTTTCTTCGCCGCACCCCTGCGCGCGCCGCCGCGGTCGGCCACGAGCGACAGCAGGTGTCCGAACTTCGCGCGCTTCGTGCGCAGGTATTCGCGATTCGCGGCGCGCGGCGGCACTTCGACCGGCACGCGCTCGGTGACCGCGAGACCGTAGTTCTCCAGCGCCGCGACCTTGTCGGGATTGTTGGTCATGAGCCGCACCTGCCGCGCACCGAGGTCGAACAGAATGTGCGCGCCGGCCTTGTAATCGCGCATGTCCGCCGCGAAACCGAGCGCGTGGTTCGCTTCGACCGTGTCCCGGCCCTCGTCCTGCAACGCGTAGGCGCGGATCTTGTTCAGCAGCCCGATGCCGCGCCCTTCGTCGAACATGTAGACGAGAACACCGCTGCCGGCTTGCTCGATGGCCTCGAGCGCCGCGTCGAGCTGCTCGCCGCAGTCGCAACGCTCCGAGCCGAACACGTCGCCCGTCAGGCATTGCGAATGCAGCCGGACGAGCGCCGGACGGTCCGGGTGAATCTCGCCTTTCACGAGCGCGACGCAGAGCGTCGTTTCGAGATTGTCGCTGTAGATCATGAGCCGGAACTCGCCCGCCTTGCGCGTCGGCAGCACCGTCGTCGCGCGGCGCGTCACGAGGCGCTCGTTTTCGCGGTACGCGGCCAGGTCGGCGATGCGCAGAATGCGGATGTCGTGCCGCGCCGCGAAGCGCTCGAGCTCGGCCCCGCGCGCCATGGTGCCGTCCGCGTTCATGATCTCGCAGATGACGCCGGCCGGATAAAGGCCCGCAAGGCGCGCGAGGTCGACTGCCGCTTCGGTGTGGCCGCGGCGCGCGAGCACGCCGCCGTCCACCGCGCGCAGCGTCAACGTTCGCCCCGGGCGGATGAGGTCGCCGGGACGCGTGCGCTCGTCGATGGCCACGGCGATCGTGCGTGCGCGATCGTGCGCCGACATGCCGGATTTCACGCCCTCGCGCGCATCGATCGGCGTCGCGAACGCGGTGCCGAAACGGGTCTGGTTTCCGGTGTCGTCGGTGATCAGCGACAGGCCGAGTTCCCGCACGCGCGACTCGGTCAGCGCGAGCGAAACGAGGCCCCGCGCCTGTGCCGCCATGAAATTGATCGCCTCCGGCGTCGCCTTTTCCGCCGCGACGAAAAGATCGCCCTCGTTCTCGCGATCCGCGCTGTCCACGAGGATCACCATGCGGCCGCGGCGCACGTCCGGCAGGATGTGCTCGACGATGAATTCGCTGGTGGGGGTGGCCGTCATCGCCGTCGCGCCGGGCTCACGCGCGCGTCACGAGCCGCATGAACTCCGCGCGCGTCTTGTCGACGTTGAATTCGCCGGTAAACGCCGACGTGGTGGCGATCGAATGCTGTTTCTGGATGCCGCGCATGACCATGCACATGTGCTGCGCCTCGACGACCACCGCGACGCCGAGCGGCTGCAGCGTCGCCTGGATGCAGTCCCGGATCTGCACCGTGAGCCGCTCCTGCACCTGCAGGCGGCGCGCGTAAGCATCGACGACGCGCGGAATTTTCGACAGGCCCACGATGCGCCCGTCCGGAATGTAGGCGACGTGCGCCTTGCCGAAGAACGGCAGCATGTGGTGCTCGCACAGCGAATAGATCTCGATTTCCTTCACGATCACCATCTGCCGGTAGTCCTCGTGAAACATCGCGGATCGCAAAATTTCGGCGGGATCGAGGTCGTAGCCGTGCGTCAGGAACTGCAGGGCTTTCGCGACACGCTCGGGGGTTTTCTGCAATCCCTCGCGGTCGGGATCCTCTCCGATATCCTTCAATATCGCGCGATACTTGTCGGCGATGCGCTGGATCGCGGCCGGATTGTACTGGTCGATCTTCGCGTACCCGTCCATCTGGTTTTCCTCGAGCATCTTCCGGGGGAGCGCCATCCGTCACCCCGCGAGCCGCGCGCGGACGGACTTGACGATACCGTCACTGTTCAATCCCGCCGCCGCGATCTGCAGCGCGGGATCGCCCTGGTCGATGAACCGGTCGGGCAGGCCCAGCTGGAGCACCGGCGTGCGCAGGCCCAGGCGTTCGAGCACCTCGATGACGGCGCTGCCGGCGCCGCCCATGATGACATTTTCCTCGACCGTCACGAGCAGATCGTGGCTGTCCGCGAGCTTCGCGATCAGCGCCTCGTCGATCGGCTTCACGAAACGCATGTTCGCGACCGTCGCGTCGAATTCCTCCGCCGCCGTGAGGCATGGCGCGACCATCGGCCCGAACGCGAGAAACGCGATTTTCTTGGACAGCAATGCAAAACTCCGCCCCTCCCGCCGAATCTCGCCCCTGCCCACCGGCAGCGCGGCCATGGCCTGCTCCACCGCGACGCCGGGCCCGGTGCCGCGCGGATAACGCACGGCAACCGGCGTATCCATCTGAAAAGCCGTATAGAGCATCTGGCGGCATTCGTTTTCGTCCGCCGGCGTCATCACCGTCATGTTGGGCAGGCAGCGCAGGTAGGAAAGGTCGAAGCTGCCGTTGTGCGTGGCCCCGTCCGCGCCCACGAGACCCGCGCGGTCCAGCGCGAATATCACCGGGAGATTCTGGATCTGCACGTCGTGGAT
>CAZMBS010000309.1:0-2745 GCA_964564295.1 uncultured Streptomycetaceae bacterium | reverse complement strand
CGGGGGAATTGACCGTGATCCTTACGATTTCCGAACCGGCACGCGCAAGGTCGGCGACCTGCCGGACCGTTGCATCCGCATCGGCAGTGTCGGTGTTCGTCATGGATTGCACGACGATCGGCGCATCACCGCCGATGGCGATGTCGCCAACCATCACCTGCCGGGATTGCCTGCGCTCGATTGCGGCCATGCCTGTGCCCGTTCCAGCGCTCAGTTCAACGTGATCCGCGCGACGTCGACCTTGAAGTGCGGCTTGAGGTCGACGGTCTGGTCGTTGTAGGTCACATGGACGTTCGGCGCGTTGCCGATCGTCAACTCGAAGGGCGGAACGCCCTCGATCGTCTTTTCGGTGCCGCCCGGATTCAATTGCGAGAGCAGCGTCTGCCCGTTGCGCGCCTTGATCTCGACCCAGGCGTCCTTGTCGAAGCGCATTACGATGCGTCCCCTGCCGGGCGCCAGCGGGGTCCGGTTCGATGCGCTCGTCGCGTTCACGGCATCGGTGCGCGGCGCAGTCTCTGGAATCGGCGCCGGCCCGGCGCTCGCAAACGTCGCGGGCCTTTCCTCCGCGGCCTGCGCGGCGGCGGGGATCGACTCCGTCTGGCGCTTCGACCGGGCGGGCGCTTCGATTGCGGGCACTTCCCGCCCCGGCGCCACGAACGCGAGCTTGGCAGGACCGCTTCGCTCGTGGAACCACTCGAACGCGAAGAAGGCGACCACCGCGAGGAACACCAGAGAAAGCAGCATGTAAACGAGATTGACGTGCCGTCCGCCCTCCGAAAACGGGATCGGCGCGCGCAACGAGACCGCTTGCTCGGTGACCAGGTGCTGGGCGACGCTCGGACCGATCCGCGCGACGTAGGGGGCGGGATCGATCTTGAGCAGCTTCGCGTAACTGCGCAGCATGCCGCGCGCGAACGTGCGCCCGGGGAGTTTGTCGAAATCGCCGGCTTCGAGCGCTTCGATGAGCCGCGGCGCGAACTTGAGCTGGTTGGCCACGTCCTCGAGGCTCATCCCCAGTTCGGCGCGCCGTGCCGCGAAGGCGGCCATCGACGCCGGTTCGACGCCCCGCTCCGCCAGCAGGTCGTGGGTACCGGCGGGCTCCGGGTTCCCGGGCAGCACGCCGGATTCGGAGGGTTGATTCATGTCCGTTGCTCAGTCGTATTCGCCACGCTGCAGCTGCTGGAACTCGCGTGAATTGGGGAATCGCCGCCGCAGCTGGTTGGCGTAGCTGCTTTCCGCGGCCCTGTCGCCCGCCTTGCGCTCAAGGCGCACCCCGAGCCAGAGGGCTTCGGCGGTCGGCTCGGTGATGCGGTTGTAACGCGAGATCAGCCTGCGCGTCTCGGCGATCTCGCCGGTGCGATAGTTGATGATCGCCATCTTGAGCAAGGCGTTCGGCTCGTCCGGATCGAGCTTGAGCGCGCGCCCGAAGTAGTCCGCCGCATCCTTGAGGTTGTCTTTCTGCAACGCGCACTGCCCGGCGGCCGAGAAGGATTTCCAGGGCGTCGGATAGAGCGGGTTGCGCGCCGCGTGCAGGAAATAGCGCGCGGACTCGACTTCCTTGCCGGTCTGGCAAAGGAACCATCCGTAGTTGTGGTTGATGTCCGGGTCGTTCGGCGCGAATCGCAATGCGCGTTCGAAGCTCTGATGCGCAAGCTGGTTTTCGCGCAGGTCCATGTACACCAGCCCCAGCATGCCGTGCGCAGGTGCGTAGCTGGCGTCCGAAGCCGTCGCGGTGCGCAGGATCTCCAGGGCCACGCCGAGGTTGCCGCGTTCGTAATAGAGCGCGGCCAGCTCCGTGTTCGCGCGCGCGCGGTTGCGCCCGTCGCCTGCATCGGCGATGTTGCTTTGCGACTGGGACAGCTCGGGTTCGACTTGTCCGCCGGTGCTCGCGCAGCCCGCGAGCAGCACCGGCACGAGCAGGCACATCGCCAGGACCGCGGGACTGCGCAAATCAAAGCTCGACTGCCTCATGCGCGAACCTCCTTGACTGGCACGCTGATGATGGAAACTTCGGCACCGCGGCGGGTGCGGCGCGTGCGGTCGGCGACATCGCCGGCGAGTTGCCCGCAGGCCGCGTCGATCGCTTCACCGCGGGTCTTGCGGGTCGTCACAGTCAGATCAGCGCGCTGCAGGATCTCGGCGAATCTGCGGATGCGTTCCGGCCCGGAGCGCCCGAAACCCGAACCGGGGAAGGGATTGAACGGGATCAGGTTGAATTTGCACTTGATCCTGCGCGACAGGGCCACCAATTCGTGCGCATCGCGGTCCGAATCGTTGACGCCGTCGAGCATGACGTACTCGAACGTGACGAAATCGCGCGGCGCGCGGTCGAGATAGCGGTTGCAGGCGGCGATCAGCTGCTTGATCGGGTATTTCCGGTTGACCGGGACGAGCTGGTCGCGCAACCCGTCATTCGCGGCATGCAGGGACACTGCAAGCGCCACCGGGCACTCGTCCGCGAGGCGATCCATGCCCGGTATCACCCCGGACGTCGACACGGTAACGCGACGGCGCGACAGTCCGTAGGCATTGTCATCGAGCATCAGGCGCAGCGCCGGGATCACGCTGTCGAGGTTGAGCAGGGGTTCGCCCATGCCCATCAGGACCACGTTCGTGACGATGCGCTCGCTGGCATCGCGGCCGGAACCGAGTTCGCGTCTCGCGATCCACAACTGCCCGATGATCTCGGCCGTGGTGAGATTGCGGTTGAACCCCTGCTTGCCCGTGGAGCAGAACGCGCAGTCG
>CAZMBS010000308.1:0-2746 GCA_964564295.1 uncultured Streptomycetaceae bacterium | reverse complement strand
ATCGAGAACAGCATGAACGAAAGCAGCGTCGAAATGCCGCGCGTGCCGCGCTCGATGTCGCGCGACACACCGCCGGTCTGCCGATCCAGATGGAACCGCAGCGACAGCGAGTGCAGGTGACGAAACACCGCGAGCGCCACGCGCCGCGCCGCGCGCTGCGTCACCCGCACGAACACGACGTCGCGCAACTCCGCGAACAGCGTGGTGGAAAGGCGCAGCACGCCGTAGGTAACGAGCAGCGCGAGCGGCAGCACGACCATCGCGCGGGTCGGGTCGAGCGCGTCGACGATTTCCTTCAGCGTAAGCGGCACGCCGACGTTGGCGAACTTCGCGCTGACGAGAAACACGAGCGCAAGCGCGACGCGCCACCGGTACTCCCACAGATACGGCAGCAGCATCGGGACCACGCGCCATTCGTCGCGAACCGGGGCTTGCGTCGGCGCTGGCGGCGCGGCTGCAGGACTGTGTGCGTGGGTACTCATGAGGTGCTGTCGCTCAGTTTATCATATAAAACAACAACTTATATTATTATTCGCCTGAACTGGAGGGCAGCAGTCGCGATAAAAGTCGCCACGCGCACCCGCGAATGGGGCATTTGCCACGGAAATCAGCGGGAAGGAAGTGTAAATTTCTGTAAATTCAGGAACCAACCGGCATGCTTTGCGTTTTAATAGGCAACGCAAACGAAGGAGGCAAGACCATGAAAACCCGTATCGCTCTCGCAGTTGCCGCAGCCTGTTTCGCCGGATCGTCCCTCGCGGCGGACTTTACGGACGTGGCGCAGGTCGTGTCTTCCACGCCGATCCTGGAGCGCGTGTCCGAACCACGGCAGGACTGCGGACCGTCCCAGTCCAATCGTCCGGCCGCGCAGCAGGATCGCAGCGTCATCGCGCCGGTGATCGGCGGCGTCGCGGGGGCGCTGATCGGCTCGCGCGTCGGGTCGGGTCGCGGACGCGATGCGGCAACGGCGGCTGGCGCCGTGGCGGGCACCATCGTGGGTGACCGGGTTGCGAATCCCGACAGCGATCGGTCCATGACCGGCGCCGTGGTCGGCGGCGCCGCCGGCGGCTTGCTCGGGCATCAAGTGGGACGCGGTTCGGGTCGCACTGCTGCGACAGCCGCGGGCGCCATCGGCGGCGCGGTCGTCGGCGATCGCGTGGACAATCGCCAGACCGCCGCGGCGCAGCCCGGCCAGTCGTGCCGCACCGTCGAAACCATCCGGGAAGTCGTGCGCGGATATTCCGTCGTGTACCGCTACAACGGGCGCGAAGGCACAACGACCATGGCGTACGATCCGGGCCAGACGATCCGCGTCGGCGTCACCGCGATCGACAGTTCGCGCGCGGCACCGGCTGCGAACTCGGGCGGCGCCGTGATCGGCAGCAACGTGCGCGAGGTGCGCGCCGCGGACGCGGCACCGATGTCGGCGCCTTCCACCCCGGCAGGCGACTACTCCTACCGCTACTAGCCTCACGGCGTTCGTACGCGCCCGATCCCGCGGGCCCGTCACAGCCGCTGCAGTTCCGCGGTCAGCGCGGCGTGGTCGGACACGCGTGACCACGCCGGGCCGTGGTGGACGTGCACGGCGCGCACGCCGAAGCCGCGCACGTAAATGCGGTCGAGCCGCAACACCGGCCATCGGGCCGGAAAGCTGCGGGCCGGCGTGCCGTTCGCCAGTTCGAACACTTCGTGCATGTCGAGCGGATGGGCAAGCTCGTGGGTGGCCTTGTGCCGCCAGTGCCAGTCGTTGAAGTCGCCGGCCACGATAAGCGGCGCGTCGCGCGGGACCAGCCGTTCGATACGTTGCCGCAGCGACTCCATCTGCAGGCTCCGGCCGCGGGCGTGCAGCGCCAGATGCACGCACACGCAATGCAGCGGCACATCCCACCCGTCCACGCCGATTTCGCAATGGAGCAGGCCGCGGCGTTCGAACCGGTGCGCGGATACATCCTGATTGGTCCAGTGCAGAATCGGATGGCGGGACAGGACCGCGTTGCCGTGATGCCCTGCGTCGTGCACGGCGTTGCGGCCGTACGCGAAATCGCGCCACACCGAATCGGCCAGAAACTCGTATTGAGGCTCTCGCGGCCAGGCGCCGTGCCGGGCCGCGTGACGGTCGTGACTGCCGATGACTTCCTGAAGGAACACGATGTCCGCGACGAGCCCGCGCAGCCGGTCCCGCAGTTCGTGTATCACGAGGCGCCGGTTCAGCAGCGGGGTGACCGTCAGGCCCTTGCGGATATTGAACGTGGCGACGTGCAGTGTGCGGGTCAAGGCGCGCGTCGCGAAGCCGGGGCAACGCATGGCGCTGCCCCGGTGCGACGATCCGTTATCGTGAAAAAAGCGCTCGCGCGACCGTGGTGGCGCGCGGGTTCAGGAGACCGCGAGCATGCGATCGAGCGCGATGCGCGCGAGTTCCGCCTCGTACGCCGGAACGCGGATCGCGTTCACCACCTTGCCCGCGACGAGATTTTCGAGCGACCACGCCAGATGCTGCGGATCGATGCGCTGCATCGTGGAACACATGCATACCGTGGGCGCCATGAACTGCACGACCTTGCCGAGCGGGCGGTACTGTTCCGCGACGCGGTTCACGAGATTCAATTCCGTGCCCACGAGCCAGCGGCTGCCCGGAGCGCTCGCCGCGACGGTCTGGATGATGAAATCGGTCGAGCCCACGTAGTCCGACAGTTTGCACACCTCGAAATTGCATTCGGGATGGCTGATAACCATGCCGGTCGGATTC
>CAZMBS010000307.1:0-2756 GCA_964564295.1 uncultured Streptomycetaceae bacterium | reverse complement strand
GATCGCGCGTTCCTTGGCGTGCCGGAAGAACTTGCGTTCGAGCCGTTCGGAAACCACGGAATCGAGCATGGTCGGATGGTGGGCGATGTCGGTCGACGGCATTATAGTCGCCTGGCTGCGAGTGTTTCCGGTATAAATGTGGCGAAACGAAAGAAGGGGCTTGCGCCCCTTCCCGCGGCGGACCAGCCGGTTACAGCTTGGCTTCCAGCTTCATGAGTTCTTCGATGGTGAGCCCGACCTTGTTTTCGCCGCCGAACTTGGTGCCCACGCGCATCTTCCCGAGCGTGCCCAGGTTGTAGGTGTAGGCCTGCGTTGGCAGCGGAACGTATTTCACTTCCTTCACGAGCTTGGTGGCGTTCTTGTTGAAGAACTCGATGAACTCCTTGACCTCGGGCTTCGCCGCCGATTTCGCGTTGACGTAGATGAAGATCGGCCGCGACAGCGGCTGATAGGTACCGTTCACGACCGTCTGGCCCGAAGGGGCCACGGCAGCCTTACCCTCGCCGGGCACCACAGATACCGCCGAGAGCTTGTCGCGATTCGCTTCGAAATACGCGTAACCGAAGTACCCGATGCCGTTCACGTCGCGGCTGACGCCGGTCACCAGCACGTTGTCGTCCTCGCTCGCCGTGAAGTCGCCGCGGCTCGATTTCGATTTGCCGACGATGGCCTCGGTGAAGTAGTCGAACGTGCCGGAGTCGGCGCCCGCGCCGAAAAGCTTCAGCGGCGCGTTGGGAAACGCCGGGTTGATCTGGTTCCAGTTGGTGATTTTGCCTTGCGCCGCCGGCTCCCACATCTTCTTGAGTTCCGCGACCGTCATGGTCCGGGCCCAGGTGTTCTTCGGGTTGATCACGACGGTCAGCGCGTCGTAGGCGACCGGCATTTCGAGGTAGGTCACGCCCGCTGTCTTGCAGTCGGCCATCTCCTGCTTGGTGATCGGGCGCGACGCATTCGAGATGTCCGTTTCGCCCCGGCAGAATTTCTTGAATCCGCCGCCGGTGCCCGAAATGCCGACCGTTACGCGGATCGCGCCCTTCTTGGACTTCTGAAAATCTTCTGCAACGGCTTCGGTAATCGGGAACACCGTGCTGGAGCCGTCGACTTTGACGAGCGCCTGGGCTTGAGCAACGCCCGCTGCGGTCAGGCCGACGACCATCGGTGCCGCGTACTTCAATATCAATTCGAACGTCTTCATGACTTTCCTTCCACTGGTTGTCTCTAGGGTTCCGGGATTGTATGAACGTTGTGTGACGATTGCGTTACAGCGATCGCATTTCTGCGGCGCGCGCCGCGCTTGCGATTGGATCTGAAAAAATCAGCAAAAACAATGTGTTACGTTCTCCAGTACGCAGCGCTAGGCCGCCGGCGCCAGGTACTGCGCGTCCGCGCGGCACGCGTTCGTGTGCAATGCGCTCAGGCGCGACAGCGCCATGCCGAATACTTCGGTCGCTTCGCGAACCACCGCGTGCGTGGAAGCACTCGACACGGCCGCACTGCCGCGCAGGTCGGCCTCGATCAGCGCCTCGAAACGATCGCGCACATCGTCTGTTCCGCGCACGGGCAGCGCCGTCAAGCCGTTCGGCAGGATGTGCGCGAGCCCGTAAAACGGCAGCGTTTCAACATACGCGGACAGCAGGAACTGAATTTCGTGTTCGGAATTCGACCGACGCATGGCTTCGAGTAGCTCCATGACTTCCTCCGGGCAGGTTGGACTGAGCGGACTGAGCGGCCCTCGCCGCCGACCCGAACGATACGAACGTGCTGTTACGGCGTGATGAATGAAGCCGGGCGGTCCGTTGCCCGGCCGACGATCCGGTGGCGCGCGCCTCCGCGGTCAGTCGGCGTCGCCCGATCCGGAAATCGCTTGCGCGGCGCGCACCGGCGTCCGCGCGCGCTGCCGTGCGACGCGCGCGCGCCGTGCCGGGGCGTACGCGGTATCCCCGTATGCCTCGAACAGGGCCTGCGTCACGTCGCAG
The DNA here is from genome assembly GCA_964564295.1 of uncultured Streptomycetaceae bacterium. Taxonomy (GTDB): domain Bacteria; phylum Pseudomonadota; class Gammaproteobacteria; order Burkholderiales; family SG8-41; genus CAZMBS01. Next base: position 780 of record CAZMBS010000307.1, on the reverse strand, counting down.
TGATGATGCAGCCCCGTGCGTTCCAGCAACTCGATCGGGCCTTCCGGATACCCGAGCCCGAGTTTCAGCGTCGCATCCATGTCGGACGCCGTCGCGAGTCCCTCATCCAGCCGACGCAGCGCGGCGTTGTAGTACGGGCGCACCAGCCGGTCGATGATGCGCCCGGATGCATCCGCGCACACCGCGACCTTGAGGCCCGCGGACTCGAAGATCGCTCTTGCCGCATCGAGCGCCGCCGCCGACGTGCGCTGCTGGCGCACGAGTTCCACGAGGTCCGACGGCGCGGCATCGCCCAGGCAAAACCGTGCGAAGCCGAGCACGTTCGAGCCCTCTTCACCGCGCGTCTCGCCGGTGTGCACCCCCAGGCATTCCATGCCGAGTTCGATCAGCACGGCGATCCTGTCTGCGGCGTCCGGCAATCGCGCGTACGCGGCGCCTGCTCCGGCGCCGATGATGATGACGACGTCGCCGCGGCGCGCGCCGCCCGTGGTCAGCGCGTGCGGCCTGGGAAACGAACGGCTGTCGCCGGTGTCGATGACGGTGTATTCCATATCAGCCGCCGAACATGACGTTGCCGCGATAACCGTAGAAGCCCTGCCCGGTCTTGCGGCCAAGGTGCCCCGCCGCGATCATGCGTCTTACCAGCGCCGGCACCGCTGCGCGCGGCTCATGCGTTGCCGCGTAAAGCGCCTCGGCAACGAGCAGATGCGTGTCAAGCCCCACGAGGTCCAGCAATTCCAGCGGACCCATCGCGTAACCCAGGCCGGTCTTGACGGCGCG
>CAZMBS010000306.1:0-2788 GCA_964564295.1 uncultured Streptomycetaceae bacterium | reverse complement strand
GGACCATGGCCCGCGAGAAACTCGACGTGACCATCGTCATATTCGCGAACCGCGCGTACCGGATACTGCTGTCCGAACTTGCGAACGTCGGCGGCGGCACGCCCGGACGAAACGCGACCGACATGCTCACGCTCGATCGCCCGGACCTCGATTGGGTCACCCTCGCAAAGGGCTACGGCATCGACGCCGCGCGCGCAACGACGCTCGATGAACTCGCCCGGGAGTTTCGCACCGGCCTCGCACGCAGCGGCCCGTATCTCGTCGAACTCGTGATGTAAACCGCGTCCCGACGCGCATGCTCTGCAGCCCGATTCCTCACGCTCCGGCAAAACGCGCAGAACGCGTAGGGCGGAATAGCGAAGCGTATTCCGCCGCAAGGCCGTGCAACGATTATTGTGCGCGACGCGCCGCGTTTGTTGCCGTTGCTGCCGCGGTCGCGTCGATCGCATGCATTCCGTCCACCGCGCTGGCGCAGGGCACCGCGCAACATCCGACAACGCTGCCGGAGGTTTCGGTGACCGCGACGCGCGTCGAGCGCGACATCATGGACGTGCCGGCATCCATCGATACCGTCGAACGCCGCGCGATCCGCGAGGACAATCCGCAGGTGAACCTTTCGGAAACACTGAACCGCGTGCCCGGCATTGCGGTCATGAACCGCCAGAACTACGCGCAGGACCTGCAGATTTCGTCGCGCGGGTTCGGTGCGCGCTCCACTTTCGGCGTGCGCGGCATCCGGCTCATCGCCGACGGCATACCGGCGACGATGCCGGACGGCCAGGGGCAGGCGGCCACCTTCAATCTGTCTTCCGCGCAGCGTATCGAGGTGCTGCGCGGCCCGTTCTCGAGCCTCTACGGCAACGCCGCCGGCGGCGTGATCCAGATTTTTACGGCCGACGGCCCGCGCGAGCCGACCGCCTCGGTGTCCGCCGTCTACGGCAGTTACCGCACGGGGAAACTCGGCGCGCAATACGGCGGCCAGCACGGCGCGCTCAACGTGTCGATCGACGCGGCGCGATTCGAGACCGACGGCTACCGCGATCACGGCTCGGCGCGCCGCGATCACGCGAACGCCCGATTCCGGTACGACCTCGGTGCCGCGGGAAAAGTCACGCTGGTCGTCAATACGCTGGACCAGCCCGAAACGGAGGACCCGCTGGGACTTACGGCCGCGCAGGCGGCGCTGAATCCACGCCAGGCAGTCGCGAACGCCTACGTCTTCAATACACGCAAGAGTATCGCGCAGACGCAGGCCGGCATCACGTACGACGTGGCGCTGTCCGGTTCCGACCACCTGCATGCGCGGGCCTACGCCGGCGACCGGCAGGTCACGCAGCATCTGGCGATCCCGTTGGCGGTGCAGGCCGCGGCCACACACTCCGGCGGCGTGGTCGACCTCGATCGCGGCTTCGGCGGCCTGGGTCTGCGCTGGACGCACGAGCGCCGGTTCGCGGGCCGGTCGTTCACGTTCAGCGCGGGACTGGACCATGACCGCATGGCCGAGCGCCGCCGTGGCTTCATAAACTCGGGCGGTGCGACCGGCGCATTGAAGCGCGATGAGGACGACACGGTCACCAACACGGACGTTTACGCGCAGGCCGAGTGGCACGCGACGAAACAATTGTCGCTGCTCGCGGGCGTGCGCCGCAGCAGCGTGCGGTTCGAGTCGAGCGACTATTTCGTCATGGCGGGAAATCCGAACGACAGCGGCACGGTGCAGTACGCGCGCACGACCCCGGCGCTGGGCGCCACGTTCCGGATCACGCCCACGCTCAACGTCTATGCGAATACGGGCAGGGGCTTCGAAACGCCCACGTTCGCCGAACTGGCCTACCGGCCCGGCGGCGCCACCGGGCTCAATTTCGCGCTGAATCCATCGAAGAGCCTGCACCGCGAAGCCGGCGTGAAAGCCCTGATTGGCGAACGCGGCCGCATTCATGCGGCGTTGTATCGCGTCGACGTGAAGGATGAGATCGTCGTCAACAGCGCGGCCGGCGGGCGCACGGATTTCAAGAATGCGTCCGGCACGCGGCGCGAGGGCCTGGAACTCGGCTGGCAACAGCAGTTCGCGCGCGGGTTCGAGGCCGCTGTCGCATACACGCTGCTTGATGCCCGGTTCCGGCAGCCTTTCTCGTCCGGCACACCAGCGGTGACCGTGACGGCGGGCAACAAGCTTCCCGGTGTCGCGCCGAGCCTGCTGCATGCCGAGATCGTCTGGCGTCACGCGGCAAGCTGCTTTCACGCGGGCTTCGAACTGCGGCACAGCGGAAAAATTTTCGTGAACGACCAGAATACCGAGGCCGCGGGCGCCTACACCATCGGAAACCTGCGCGCGGGATTCCGGCAACGCGGCAAAGGCTGGACGCTCTCCGAGTTCGTGCGCATCGACAACGTGACCGACCGCGCCTACATCGGCTCCGTCATCGTCGCCGACGGCAACGGCCGCTTCTACGAACCCGCGCCAAAGCGCAACGCGCTCGTCGGCGTAAACGCCGAATTCACGTTCTAAATCAACATCTTACAATCACCCCGGCCGCGCCGCGGTCAGCCCCCCATCCACGACGAGCTGCGCGGCGGTGATGTAGCGCGCTTCGTCCGACACGAGGAACAGCACGGCGTTGGCGACGTCCCACGCGTCGCCCATGCGGCCGATGGGTACCGAGGCATTCCGCTTCGCGATGAGTTCCGCTGCGTCTTTCGCACCGAGTTGCTTCGTCAGACGTTCTTCGACCAGCGGCGTATGCATGACGCCGACCACCACGCGGTTGCAACGGAGGCCCTTCGTCAC
>CAZMBS010000305.1:0-2802 GCA_964564295.1 uncultured Streptomycetaceae bacterium | reverse complement strand
GCGCCATCGCGCGCAGCCGGCGGTGCAGCCAGATCGCATCCGGCGTGGTGTTGGGCGTCGGGGCAAGATGCGGCGCGAACCCGCTGCCGAGGGTTCCCACCACGGCACACGGGCGGCCCTGGCGAGAGAAGCCCTGGGCAATCCACTGGCTGCACGTCGTCTTGCCGTTCGTTCCGGTAACGCCCACCGTCCACAACGTTGCGCTGGGGTGTCCCTGCAACTCGGCGGCGATGACGCCGACTTGCCGGCGCAGGTTGCGCACGCCGATGTTGGGCACGGTGATTGCCGCGCGCCGGCGGCTGCCCTCGCTTTCCCACAACACCGAAGTCGCACCGCGGGCAACGGCTTCATCGATATGGTCGCGCCCGTCACGGGTCTCACCGGGATACGCGACGAAGGTATCGCCGGGACGGACCTTCCGGCTGTCTGCCGCCAGACGCCGAACGCGCAGGCGGTCCATGATCCGCGCGGGATCGAACGTCGTGTGCCGGAAGGTGGCCGCCGCCATTACACTTCCTCCCGCACTTCCGGCATGTTTTCCGGCGGCAACACGATGTTGTTCACCGGCGCGTCCGGGGCCACCGAGAGCATGCGCAGCGCGCCCGCCATGACCTCCGCGAACACGGGCGCCGCGACGGCGCCGCCGTAGTACTTCCCCGCGGACGGCTCGTCGATCATCACGGCCACAATCAGCCGCGGCGCCGACACCGGCGCGAGGCCGACGAACGACGACACGTACCGGTTCGCGGCATACCCCTTCCCTTCGAGCTTGTGCGCCGTTCCGGTCTTGCCCGCGACGCGGTAGCCCGCGACCTGCGCGCGCGGCGCGGTGCCGCCCGGCTGCACCGCAAGCTCCATCATTCGCCGCACGGCCAGGGCGGTTTCAGCGGACACGACGCGCTGCGATTCCGGCGGTGTTTCGCGCTTCAGCAACGTCACCGGCTTCAACTCGCCGTCGGTCGCGAAAATAACGTAGGCGCGCGCGAGCTGCAGCAGCGAAACCGAAAGGCCGTGACCGTACGACATCGTGGCCTGCTCGATCGGGCGCCACGTCGCGTGCGCACGCAGGCGCCCGGCGACTTCACCCGGAAATTCGGTCCGCGGCGGCGTGCCGAAACCGATCCGGCTGAACAGACTCCACAGCGTCTCCGACGGCAGCGCGAGCGCCATTTTCGCGGCACCCACGTTCGACGACTTCTGGATCACCTGCGCGACGGTCAGTGCACCGTGCGGATGCGCGTCGTGTATGGTGGACGACCCGATGGTGAGCGTGCCCGGCGCCGTCTGGATCACGGTTTCGGCCTTCACGATGCCGGCCTCCATCGCGGCGGCAACGGTAAACGGCTTCAGCGTCGAGCCCGGCTCGAACAGGTCCGTCACCGCGCGGTTGCGCGTGCGCTGCGGGTCGAGTCTGCCGCGGTTGTTGGGGTTGTAGGCGGGCAGATTTGCCATTGCGAGGACTTCGCCGGTCGTCGCATCCAGAACGACGATGCCGCCCGCCTTCGCACGATGTTCCGTCACGGCCTTTTTCAGCTCACGGTGCGCGAGGTACTGCAGCTTCGTGTCGATCGACAACGCAAGCGTGCGCCCGTCCTGCGGTGGACGCACGCTTTCGACGTCTTCAACGATGCGGCCGAGGCGGTCCTTGATCACGCGACGGCCGCCGGGCTTGCCCGCGAGCACACCGTCAAACGCGAGTTCCAGCGCCTCCTGGCCCTTGTCGTCGACATCGGTGAATCCGATGAGGTGCGCCGTCACCTCGCCCGCGGGGTAATAGCGCCGGTACTCCCGCTGCAGGAACACGCCGGGTATGCCGAGCGCCACGATCTTCGCCGCCTGCTCAGGCGGTAGCTGGCGTTTGAGGTAGACAAACTCACGCTTCGTGTCCGTAAGCCGGCGCTGGAGATCCGACGGTTCCAGTTCCAGGAGTCGCGCGAGGCGGGCAAGCTTTTCCGGCGGCGCATTGACGTCCGCCGGACTTGCGGCGACGGACTCCACCGGCGTCGAAATCGCGAGTGGCTCGCGTGCGCGATCGACGATCATGCCTCGCGTCGCTGAAATTTCCAGCGCGCGGGTGTAGCGCGATTCACCCTTGGCCTGCAGGAAATCGTTGTGCAGTCCCTGCAGGTACAGCGCCCGGCCCGCGAGCGCGACGAACCACGCGAGCAGGAGCACGAGCAGGACGCCCGAACGCCAGGCGGGAAACCGGAGCGCCGGCTGCGGCGCGCGGTTCATGGCTGCCGTTCTCCCGTCACCGGTGACACGATCTGGATGCGCGCCGGATGCGGCACCTGCATGTGCAGTTCGCGCGCCGCGATTTTTTCGATGCGGCTGTGCATGGCCCACGTGCGTTGTTCGAGCTGCAGTTGCCCCCACTCGACTTCCAGGCGTTTCGCGAGTTCCTGTTCCTTCTGCAATTCGACGTAGAGCTTGCGGGCCTTGTGCTGCGCGGTCACCAGCCCGAGCGCGCAACCGATCAGCAGCACGGTCAGCAGAAAGTTGACTCTCGCCATGCGCGCGATCAACCCTGCTTTTCGGCCACGCGCAACACGGCGCTGCGCGCGCGGGGATTGGCCGCGGTTTCCGCGGCATCGGGCCGTTGCGCCCGCCCGATCAGGCGCAGGCGCGGCGGCGCAAGATCGCGCGCGCGCACTGGCACGCGCGCCGGCAGGCGATCGGGCTGCGCGGCATCGCGCAGAAACCGCTTGACGATGCGATCCTCGAGCGAGTGAAAGCTCACCACCGCGAGTCGCCCGCCCGCGGCCAGCAAGTCGACGGCCTGGGGCAGCGCTAGCGACAACT
>CAZMBS010000304.1:0-2871 GCA_964564295.1 uncultured Streptomycetaceae bacterium | reverse complement strand
TAACTAATTGAATATATTCAATTAATTGAGGTTTTCCATGAGGCTCACGACGAAGGGACGGTTTGCGGTAACGGCGATGGTGGATCTGGGTATGCGCCATGGCGGCGGCCCGGTCACGCTCGCGGAAATCAGCGCGCGGCAGAAAATCTCGCTGTCGTATCTCGAGCAGTTATTCGGCCGGTTGCGCCGGCACGGCCTCGTCGACTCGGTGCGCGGTCCGGGCGGCGGCTACTGCATCGCGAAGGACATGGGCGCGATTTCGGTCGCGAGCATCATCCTCGCGGTCGATGAGCCGATCGACGCGACGCAGTGCGCCGGCAAGGAGAACTGCCACGACGACCAGAAGTGCCTCACGCACGATCTGTGGGCGTCGCTCAACGAGAGAATATTCTCGTATCTGGAATCGGTGTCCATACGGCAGCTCGTCGACAACCAGCGCGCGAAGGAAGCCGGCGTTGCGCCGGTGCACGACATGCGCCGGGTATCTCCCAAACCGCGGATGCCGGTATCCGCCTGAATCCGGCCGCACGCATGAACCCGGCGTACTTCGACCACAACGCGACGACTCCGCTCGACGAGCGCGTGCTCGCGGTGATGCTGCCGTTCCTGCGGGAGCAGTACGGCAACGCGTCGAGCCGGCACGCGTTCGGGACGGCCGCCCGGCAGGCCGTGAACGACGCGCGCGACCAGGTCGCGGCGCTCGTGAACGTGCAGCCGTCGCAGGTGGTGTTCGTGTCGGGTGGAACCGAGGCCAACAATCTGTTCATGAAGGGCGCGGCGTCGTACCGTAAGCCGTCGCAGGTTGCCGTGAGCGCCATCGAGCACCCGTGCGTCGCGAAGCCCGCGCAGGAGCTCGCGCGCCAGGGCTGGAAGCTGCGCAAGCTCGCGGTAAGTCGCGCGGGCGCCGTGGAACTCGGGGATGTCGATGCCGCGCTCGCGGAGCCGACCGGCATGGTCTCGGTGATGCTCGCGAACAACGAAACCGGCGTGATCCAGGACGTCGCCGCGGTGGGCGAGCGCGCGCAACGGGCCGGGGCATGGATGCACACCGACGCAGTGCAGGCGCTCGGCAAGATCGCGGTGGATTTTCGCGCGCTCAACGTGCACGCGATGACGATTTCCGCGCACAAGATTTACGGGCCGAAAGGCGCCGGAGCGCTGATCGTGGACAAGCGCCTCGAGCTGCGGCCGCTGCTGTCGGGCGGCGGGCACGAGCAGGGCCTGCGGTCGGGCACGGAGAACGTCGCGGCCATCGCCGGTTTCGGCGCGGCGTGCGAGCTCGCGGCCGGCCGGATGGCGGAATGCGCGGCCCGGCTGGCGGGGCTGCGCGCGCACCTGGAAGCCGGATTGCGCAGCGCGGGCGCCGCGATATTCGGCGAAGCCGCGCCGCGCATCCCGAACACCAGTTATTTCGCGTTCAGGGGTGTCGACGGCGAAGCGCTGGTCATCGAGCTCGACAAGGTGGGCTACGCGGTCGCCGCGGGCGCCGCCTGCTCGAGCGCGAGCACCGAACCGTCGGCAACGCTGCTCGCGATGGGTGTGCCGCGGGAGCTTGCCCGGGGCGCCGTGCGTTTTTCGCTCGGCGCCGCCAATACGATCGCCGAAGTCGACGGATTTCTCGAGGCGCTGGCGGGCGTGCTGCAGCGCCTGCGGCGGCTCGCCGCCGTCGCGGTGTGAGGCGCAATGCATCGGATGCATGCGTTGCGATGATTTTGGTCAATGCGGTGAAACGGATCGTGGAGCGGGAATCATGGCGATAGAACTGACGGAGAACGCGGCGCGGCAGATCCGCGCGCAGCTCGCGAAACGCGGGCGCGGTCTGGGGCTGCGTGTGGGCGTGAAGAAGGTCGGCTGTTCCGGCTGGGCCTACACCTACGACTACGCGGACGAAACGCGCGCGGACGACCGTGTGTTCGAAGCGCACGACGCGCGGCTCGTGGTCGACGACAGCAGCCTCGAGTTTCTCGACGGCTCGCGGCTCGATTTCGTGCGCGAAGGACTCAAGCAGACCTTCAAGCTCGAAAATCCGAACGTCGACGCAACGTGCGGATGCGGGGAGTCCTTCAGTGTCAAGGAAAAGGCGTAAAGCCCGGATACCGGGCAAGGCGTGAGCGCATGAGCACCGTACTCGAAAACCTCGTCAACCAGCCCTATCGGCACGGGTTCGTGACCGACATCGAATCGGAGACCGCGCCCAAGGGCCTGTCCGAGGACACGATACGGCTGATCTCGTCGAAGAAGGGCGAGCCGTCATGGCTGCTCGACTTCCGGCTCAACGCGTACCGGCACTGGCTCACGATGACCGAGCCGGCGTGGCCCAACGTGAAGTATCCGAAGATCGATTTCCAGGCCATCAGCTACTACGCGGCGCCGAAGCCGAAGAAACTGAAAAGCATGGACGAGGTCGACCCCGAACTGCTGAAGACGTTCGAGAAGCTCGGCGTGCCGATGAACGAGCGCGCGGCGCTGGCCGGCGTCGCGGTCGACGTCATTTTCGACTCGGTGTCGGTGGCGACGACCTACAAGCAGAAGCTCGCCGACGTCGGGATCATTTTCTGCTCGATCTCCGAGGCGGTGCGCGAGCATCCGGACCTCGTGCGCCGGTATCTCGGCTCGGTCGTGCCGGCGGCCGACAACTACTACGCGGCATTGAATTCCGCGGTGTTCACCGACGGTTCCTTCTGCTACATCCCGAAGGGCGTCAAGTGCCCGATGGAGCTGTCCACGTACTTCCGGATCAACACGCAGGAGTCGGGGCAGTTCGAACGCACATTGATCGTCGCGGAGGAAGGCGCATCGGTGTCGTACCTGGAGGGCTGCACGGCGCCCAAGTTCGACAACAACCAGCTGCACGCAGCGGTCGTCGAGCTC
>CAZMBS010000303.1:0-2876 GCA_964564295.1 uncultured Streptomycetaceae bacterium | reverse complement strand
GCGACGGAGCCGCAGGCACTGGCCGAGGCGTGGCGGAAGGTGCCGGATGCCGAGCGCCGCGACAGCAAGGTCGCGGCGGCCGCGGCAAAGGGGTTTCTCGCACTGGGCGACGCGGATGCGGCCCGCGACATCATCGAGCAGAGTCTGCAGCAAACCTGGGACAGCGCGCTTGCCGCGCTATACGCCGACTGCGGCGGCACGGACGTCGTGCGCCGGATCGAGCGCGCCGAAGCGTGGCTGAAGGAGCACGCATCGGACGCCATCCTGTTGCTGGCGCTCGGCAAACTTTGCGCCCGGCAGGGCTTGTGGGGCAAGGCGCAAAGCTATCTCGAAGCGAGCATCGCCGTGGAACCGGGATGGGAGGCGCACGTGGCTGCCGCGCGCCTTCACGAGCGGCTCGACAATCCGGCAGCAGCCGCGCGGCACTATCGCGAAGGCCTGGAATTCGCGATACGCACGCTGGGAGAGCCTGACGGGACGCCGCAACGCCGCTAGGCCGACGGCGCCGCCGCAGGGACAATTGCGGGTGTGAACGCGTCGCTGAAGAACTCCTCCTCGGGCAGCCCGCATTGCGCCGTGAAGTCGCGATGCGCCGACTCGACGACGACCGGCGCGCCGCAGGCGTAGACCTGATGGCCGGACAGATCGGGAAAATCTTCCATGACCGCCCGATGCACGAAACCCGTGCGTCCCGACCAGCGGTCCTCCGCGCGCGCTTCGGACAGCACGGGCACGTAGCGCACACCCGCGTCGCGCTGCCACTGTTCCGCCAGATCGTTCAGGTAGAGATCGCCGCGCGCGCGTCCGCCCCAGTACAACGTCATCGGGCGCCGGATGCCGCGGTGTATCGCGCTTTCGACGATGGACTTGATCGGCGCGAACCCGGTGCCGCTCGCGAGCAGCACGATCGGCTTCGTGCTTTCGTCGCGCAGGAAAAAAGTGCCGAGCGGCCCTTCGAAGCGCAGGATTTCCTTTTCCTTCATGGCGGTGAAGACGCGCGTGCTGAACGGGCCGCCGTAGTTTCGCAGGTGCAGCTGCAACAGCGCATCGTCGTGCGGCGGGTTGGCCATCGACAGGCTGCGCCTGCCGCCGTCCCGCATCAGGATGTCGATGTACTGACCGGCAAGGAACTGCAGCCGTTCGTTGGCCGGCAGCTTGAGTTCGAGCAGCATCACGTCGGGCGCCAGCCGCGCCATGCGCTGCACCCTGCACGGCAGGGTCTTGATCTGGATGTCCTTCGTCGCGCCGATTTCGCGGCATTCCACGACGACGTCGGTAAGCGGCCGCGCCTGACAGAACAACGCGTAACCGTTTTTGCGGTCGGCATCCTGCAGCGCCTGCGGCTGGATGTTGCCGTAATCCACGCGGCCTTCGAGCACCTTGCCCTTGCAGGTTCCGCAGGCGCCGTTGCGGCAGCCGTAAGCGATGACGAATCCTTCGCGCAACGCCGCGTCGAGAATCGACTCGCCGGGATGCGCGCCGATCACGTGGTTGCTCGGCCGGATGGTGATGCTGGGCATGGGAGACGCTGGGGCCGGCGGAATGCGGTTACGTTAGAATCCGCCGATGCGGCGTTCGTTGATCATCGGCTGCCGCGGCACGACTTCGCGCCGCGTTACGGCTGCAGCCAAGGCGGAAAGTCTACCACAGCGCCTGACCCGTACCGGCGCGCGCCGCGCGCGGTTTGCGCCGGACGATGCGTCATGACGGATCCGAACGAAATCATCGTTGTCATCACGAATCTGCCGGACCGGGCTGCCGCGGAACGGCTCGCGCAAGCATTGATCGCGCAACAGCTTGCGGCCTGCGTGAACATTCTCGCGCCGTGTACTTCGGTATACCGGTGGAAAGGCAGCATCGAAACTGCCGCGGAGACGCCGGTATGGATCAAGACGAGGGCGGCGCGCTACGTCGAACTGGAAACAGCCATACGCCGTCTGCACCCGTACGAACTTCCCGAGATTATCGCAGTCCCAGTGATGCGCGGCCTGCCGGGCTATCTCGAGTGGGTTGCTGATGAAACCGGCGCGCGCGACGCGCGTATCGATTGAGTGGCGTGTTCATGATTTCGCGGTTCCTCCTTCACTGCCTGCTCCTGTGGTGCGGCGTCGCGCATGCGGCGCAGCCCGAACTGCTCGATCCGGAGCAGGCGTTCCGGTTCTCGGCTCGCCTCGTGGACGCGGGGCAGATCGAGGTGCGCTACCAGGTTGCGCAGGGTTACTACCTCTATCGCGACAAGTTCCGGTTCGCAGTACAGCCGGCGGGCGCGTCGCTTGGCGATGCGCAACTGCCGCCGGGAACGATGAAACAGGATGAATTCTTCGGCAACGTCGAAACGTATCGCGGCGAGGTCGTCATCCGTATTCCGCTCGAAAATCCCGGCTCCGCTTCGCCCGTGAAGCTCACGGTAATTTCCCAGGGCTGCGCGGACGCCGGCGTCTGCTACGTACCGCAGGAAAGCCGCGCGGATCTCCGGCTCGCGAACCTCGGCGCGGCTACGGCGGGCGTTTCGGATGCGCCCGCGTCCGCCGAGCGCTGGATGTCCCGGCTCGCCGCGCCCGCGGGACCGGCGGCGCAGGGGGAAGACGCCCGCATCGCGGGGCTGTTCGCGGAGGGGTTCTGGATACTGATCGCGAGTTTTTTCGGTTTCGGCCTGCTGCTGTCGTTCACACCCTGCGTGCTGCCGATGGTGCCCATTTTGTCCGGCATCATCGTCGGAAGGGGGCATCACCTGACGAAGACGCATGGCTTCATGCTGTCGGTGTCGTACGTGCTGGGCATGGCGCTGGCGTACGCGTTGGCGGGAATCGCGGCGGGGCTTTCCGGCGCGATGCTGTCCGCCGCGTTGCAGACCCCCTGGGTGCTGGGTGCAGTCG
>CAZMBS010000302.1:0-2881 GCA_964564295.1 uncultured Streptomycetaceae bacterium | reverse complement strand
CCGTCCGGCCGCTGGGATTGCAACTCGCGTTGTTGCGCGGCATCAACTACGCGCGTCTCGACTAGCCGCCCGCGCTGAATGCCCGAGCGCTACGTCGGGTTGATGTCGGGCACGAGCCTCGACGGCGTTGACGCCGTCGTCGCCGGGTTCGATGCCGAACCGCGCCTGATTCACGCGGTATACCAGCCCTTTCAACCGCAGTTGCGCGATGCACTGCTCGCGCTGCAGGACAGCGGGCGCGACGAACTGCATCGCGCGGCGGTGGCGGCGCGGCAGCTTTCCCACGCGTACGCCGAATCCATCCGGACCGTGCTGGCGCAAGCGGGAATCGCCGCAAGAGACGTTCTGGCGGTCGGCTGCCACGGCCAGACGGTACGGCATCGCCCGGACGCCGGTTACACGGTGCAGGTCGTCAACGGCGCGCTGCTTGCGGAGCTGTGCGGCATCACCGTGGTGTGCGACTTCCGCAGCCGCGACATCGCGGCCGGCGGGCAAGGCGCGCCGCTGGTGCCGGCGTTTCATCAGGCGCGGTTTCACGACCCGCAAGTGCATCGTGTCATCGTCAACGTCGGCGGCATCGCGAACATCACCGACCTTCCGCCGGACGGCGCGGCCACGGGATTCGATTGCGGCCCCGGCAACCTGCTCATGGATGCATGGATCATGGACCGGCAGGGCAGGGCGTTCGACGAAGGTGGTGCGTGGGCGCTGCAAGGTGAAGTCGTTCCTGCGCTCGTCGAACGCCTGCTCGCCCATGAATTTTTCGCGAAGCGCCCGCCCAAGAGCACGGGCCGCGAAACGTTCAACCTCGCGTGGGTCAAGCGCGCGCTGAACGGCACGGAGAATCCGGCCGATGTGCAGGCGACGCTGCTGGAGTTGACCGCGGCCGGCATCGTTCGTGCCATCGACGATTACGCCGGTCACGCGAAGGAGATCCACGCCTGCGGCGGCGGCGCGCGCAACACCGCGCTGATGGCGCGACTCGCCGCCCTCATGCCCGGGCGAAAAGTCACCACCACCGATGCCCTCGGCGTCTCCCCCGACTGGGTGGAGGCTCTGGCCTTCGCATGGCTCGCGCGCCGGACGTTGCGCCACCAGCCCGGGAACCTTCCGGCGGTCACCGGCGCGACGGGCCCGCGTATTTTGGGGGCGATATATCCGCGCTGAGGCTCGGAGCACAAAAAAAGGCGGCCGAGGCCGCCTTTTCTCAGTGCGAAAGCGCGTTCACGGGGAAAACGACGATCCGCACCCGCAGGTTGACGTCGCGTTCGGGTTCTTGATCACGAACTGCGCGCCCTCCGCGTTTTCCTGATAATCGATTTCGGCGCCGGTGAGGTATTGCAGGCTCATCGGGTCGACGAGCAGCGTGACGCCGCCTTTCTGCAGGCTCGTGTCGTCCTCGTTGATCGCTTCGTCGAACGTGAAGCCGTACTGGAAACCGGAGCAACCGCCGCCGCTCACGAAAACGCGGAGCTTCAATTCGGAATTGCCTTCCTCGTCGATCAACTGCTTCACCTTCTTCGCGGCGTTCTCGGTGAACACCAGCGGATCGGGCATCATTCCGGCTGCCGCTTCGGTTGCTGTTTCAGTCACTGCGTTCATGTCGTGCTCCTGTTAAGCCGGCGCCGGCGCGTCACTCCGCCGCGGCGGGCTTGAATTGCACAATCTTGTCGGATTTGCCGTCGTTCTGATACACCAAGCGTCCCTGCACCACGGCACCGAGCTGCATTTCAAGGGTCTTGTAGTATACATCCCCTGTGACATTCGCCTTCGCCTGCAGTTCCACATACTCGGCGGCGTGAACCGGCCCCACGACGGTGCCGTTGATGACCACGTGCGAAACGCGGATTTCACCCTCGATCCGCGCCTGCTCGGACAGCACCAGCGTGCCCGGTTTCCCGTCGGCAGCGATGACGTTGCCGCGCACGTGACCGTCCACGCGCAGCCCGCCGGAAAACGTGATGTCGCCCTCGATGGTCGTGCCGGAACCGATCAGGCAGTCGATCCGGTTCTGCGGTTTGTTGGTCTTGTTGCCAAACATGGCGGCGTGCCCTTACGAAATGTTGATGGATTGCGCTAGTTTAGGCGCATTGCTGCCCGATTCAAAGACCCGGATCTGCAGGCTCCTGACCACGGCGTTGGGGCCGACTTTGAAGCTGCCGTCGACGCGCTGGAAGAACTTGAAATTCAGCTGATACTCCTTGGCGGCCTTGTCCGACTCGGGGGGCAGCGTCAGCGCGAGTTTTCGGCCGCCCTCCTGCACGTTCACGACGAGCTGCAGGCGTCCCTGGAACTCCTTCGCGCGCTGGCCCGACTGCACGAGCAGCAGGCGATAGCGATACTCGCCCGGCACCGACTCCGGTATCACCTTGAAGCGATTGACCGTGATCGCGCCTTCGGTGCCGGTCGCCGGAATCAGCGAGTGAAAGAACGCGAGGTCTTCCTTCAACGCCGCGTTTTCTTCGGCGAGCCCCTTCACCTGCTTGCCCAGATCGCCATGCGTAGCGCGATCGATCTGCAGTTGCCGCTCCGCGGACGCGATGCGCGCCCGCAGGTCCGCGAGTTCCGCCTCCTGCTTCCGGATCGTCTCGGTGAGGCTCGTCATCGCCTTCGTTGCTTCGCCCTGACGGAAACCCGCGAACTCCATGCCGAAGTCGTAAGTCGCCCAGCCCACGCCGGCGACCATCGCCCCGATGGCGAAAATCCCGAGCCACCGCAGGTACCAGGGCACGTGCGTGCGCACCGTGACGCGCGGGGCGTCGATGCCGAACTTGCGTCGCAGCCCTTTGAGGATTTGGCGCATCGTCGCTCACGGCAGCAAGGCGATCTGCGCGAGTCCGGTGGACTCCGGCAGGCCGAACATCAGATTCATGTTCTGCAC
>CAZMBS010000301.1:0-2886 GCA_964564295.1 uncultured Streptomycetaceae bacterium | reverse complement strand
TCGCACGCAAGACCAGCGCCGACGCGGTGTCGCACGGCGCCACGGGAAAAGGCAACGACCAGGTCCGGTTCGAGCTCGGCGCCTACGCGCTGAACCCCGACATCCACGTGATCGCGCCGTGGCGGGAATGGGACCTGCTGTCGCGCGAGAAACTGCTCGCCTACGCCGACAAGCACCGCATTCCGGTCGATTACAAGAAACGCAAGGGCGGTGCGCCCTACTCCATGGATGCAAACCTCCTGCACATCTCGTACGAGGGCGGCATACTCGAAGATCCGGATTACGAGCCCGAGGAATCCATGTGGCGCATCACCGTCTCGCCGGAGAAGGCGCCGCAGCGGCCGGAGTACGTGGAACTCACGTACCGCCGCGGCGACATCGTCGCGATCAACGGTCGCCCGATGCGCGCGGCCGTGGTGCTCGAGCGCCTGAACAAGCTCGGCGGCAAACATGGCATCGGGCGGCTCGACCTCGTCGAGAATCGTTACGTGGGCATGAAGTCGCGGGGCTGCTACGAGACCCCGGGCGGCACCATCATGCTGAAGGCGCACCGCGCGATGGAATCGATCACGCTCGACCGCGAAGTGCTCGCGCTCAAGGACGATCTCATGCCGCGCTACGCGCGCCTCATCTACAACGGCTACTGGTTCAGTCCCGAACGGCGGCTGCTGCAGTCGCTGATCGACGAGTCGCAGCAGGCCGTCAACGGCGTGGTGCGCGTGAAACTCTACAAGGGCACGGTGATGACCGTGGGCCGCGCGTCCCCCGATTCGCTGTTCGACCCGGCGATTTCGACGTTTGAAGACGACAAGGGCGCGTACAATCAGGCCGACGCCGCGGGATTCATCCGGTTGAACGCGCTGCGGCTGCGCATCGCCGCGAATCTCCGCCGGCGGCGCGGGAGAAGCAGCGCACGATAGTCAGGGAGGCTCGACATGCCGTCGTTCGACATCGTTTCGGAAGTCAATCAGGTGGAAGTGCGCAACGCCGTCGACCAGTGCAACAAGGAGGTGTCGACGCGCTTCGATTTCAAGGGCTCGGATGCCCGCGTGGAAATCAACGACAAGGAAAAAACGCTCACCGTCTATGCGGATGACGACTTCAAGCTCGGGCAGGTGCGCGACGTGCTGACCGGCAAGCTCGCGAAGCGCGGGGTGGACATCCGCTGCCTGGAGGTCGGCACGGCGGAGAGCATCGGCGGCGACAAGAAGAAGCAGGTCGTGAAGGTGCGCGAAGGCGTCGAGCAGGAGCTCGCGAAAAAAATCGTCAAGCTCATCAAGGACAGCAAGATGAAGGTGCAGGGCAGCATCCAGGGCACGACGGTGCGCGTGTCCGGCGCGAAGAAAGACCTGCTGCAGGACGCCATCGCGCTCGTGCGCAAGTCGGTGACCGATTTTCCGCTGCAGTTCAAGAACTTCCGGGATTAATTTTCCCGGGGCCCGCCGCTACCGCGCGAGGCCGCGCGCCCAGCGTTCGTAGATGAGATCCGCGACGCGATTCAGTCCGTTCACGCGCGGCGCCATGTCCGCGCGGATGTCTTCCACCGACTGCACGGCAGGGCTGTTCGAACGCGCGATCTCCCGTGCGCCGGTCACGCACCACGACTCGATGAGTTCCGGCGTCATTTCCACATGGCATTGCATGCCGATGTGCCGGCCGAGCACGAACCCCTGATTGTCGCAGTGCGCGTTCGCCAGGATGCGGACCGCGCCCGGCGGAATGGAAAACGTCTCGCCATGCCAGTGAAATGCGAGAAACGAGCCCGGGCCCGTGAACCAGTCGGCCGCTTCGGGATTGTCGAGTATGCTCACGCGTCCCCAGCCGATTTCCTTGACCGGATTGCGCGTCACCATGCCGCCGAGCGCTTTCGACATGAGCTGCCCGCCGAGACAATGCCCGATCACCGGCACGTCCCGGTCCACAGCGGCGCGAATGAGCGCGAGTTCGGCGGCGATCCACGGCAGGTCGTCGTTCACGCTCATGGGTCCGCCCATGAATGCGAGCCCGCTGAAGTGCGACGGATCGCCGGGAACGGCGTCGCCCTCGTCGATCTTGACGACCTGCATCGGCACGCCGTGCCGGGACAGGTATGTGGCAAAATAAGCCGGCCCTTCGATCGGGGCGTGGCGAAATATGGCGACGGGTTTCATGGCGGTTACCGTACGACGCGAAGCGGGGAGAGGCTGCCCATGCGACATCGTAAGTTAGTTGGCGCCGCGCTGCTACTGGCGCTGCCCGGCATCGCGCCGGCTGCCGATGTCAGCGTGATCGGGCTCATGAACGGCAAGGCGGTGCTCTCCATCAACGGCGGCAAGCCCCGGATGCTCTCTGCCGGCGAAACTTCGCCGGAAGGCGTAAAGCTCGTTACCGCCGGCACCGACTCTGCAGTCGTCGAATTCGGCGGCAGGCGGCAGACGCTCGTGCCGGGCCAGGGCACGCGCGTCGGCACCGCGACCGGCAGCGGCCCGGCGCAGGTGACGCTGACCGCGGACGTTCGCGGACACTTTCAGACCACGGGCACCATCAACGGCGTGTCGGTGCGGTTTCTCGTCGATACCGGCGCGACGTCGATCGCGATGTCCGGCAACGAGGCGAAACGTCTCGGCATCAATTACCTGTCCGCTCCGCGCGCGCTGTCGCAGACGGCGAACGGCGTCGTGCCTGTCTACACCGTGAAACTCGACACCGTGCGCATCGGCGACATCACGGCGAACAACGTTGACGCCATCGTCATCGACGGCAATGTTCTGCCGGTCGTGCTGCTCGGCATGAGTTTTCTGAATCGCATGGAAATGAAGCGCGAAGGCGTCTCGATGACGCTGATCAAACGCCACTAGCAGCCTGTTGAAAAATCCCCTGAACAACGATCGTGATGTGATGTCATAG
>CAZMBS010000300.1:0-2989 GCA_964564295.1 uncultured Streptomycetaceae bacterium | reverse complement strand
ATGGCCAGCACGATCCCCCCCATCACCAGGATCATGACCGGCTCCAGAACCGTCACGAAAACGGCCAGTCGGCGCTCCAGCGCCTGGGTTTCCAGGCTGGCGGCGCGCTCCAGCATGCGGTCCAGGCGGCCGCTCGCCTCGCCGCTCGCGACGAGGTGCACCAACAGCGTGGGAAACCTGCCCGTTGATTCCAGCGCGCGTGCAAGACTCGTGCCCTCACGCACCTGCTCGATGGCGCGCTCCACGGCGCGGCGCAATGCGACGTTGGTGATAACCTCTGCGCCCAGACCAAGCGCCGTGAGCAGTGGAACCCCCCCTCGCACCAGAATGGCCAGAGTCCGCGAAAATCGTGCCGTGTTTACGCCGAGCACGAGCGAACCCAGCCAGGGTGCCCGCAGCAACGCCATATCCCAGCGCATACGAATGGCTGCCCGGCGCAGCGCGAATCGCATGCCGAAGGCCGCCCCGACGAACAGCGCCAGCATGTACGGCCAGCCTGCCTGCAGGAAGTCGCTTAATGCGATCAGCGCGCGCGTGAGCAACGGCAGCGTCTGCCGCGACTGCTGGAAAACCTGCACCACCTGCGGGACGACGTAGATCAACAGGCCGGTGACGATCAATATCGCAACGGCAACCACGAGCGCCGGGTACAGCAGAGCAAGCCCCGTTTTCTGCTTGAGCGCTTCGCGCGAATCCAGATAGTCCGCGAGATGCATCAGGACGGAAGGCAGCGCTCCGGACTCCTCGCCCCCGCGCACGAGCGCCCGGTAATAGTCCGGGAAACTGCTCGCATACGCTCCCAAAGCACCGGCAAGCGGCTGCCCCTCCAGCAGACCCGCCTTGACGCCCGCGAGCACGTCCTTGCTGACCGGGTCCGAAGCCTGCTCGATCAGCGCATTCAGGCACTGCTCCACGGTCAAGCCGGACTCCAGCAACGTCGCAAGCTGACGCGTCAGCAGACTCAACTCGGTAGTGGACATGCCGGAGGCACCGAAGCGCCTGCCGCCCGAATTTCCGGCCACCGGCGCAACCGTAGACGGCAGAAGCCCCTGCGCCCGCAGTTGAGCACGCGCCTGGCGCGGTGTTTCGGCGTGCAGTACCCCGGCCACGGCATGGCCCGCGGAGTCCAGTGCCTCGTAGCGAAACGCCGCCATGATAGGGATTACTCGCGCGTGACGCGCACGACCTCTTCGAGGCTCGTCACGCCTTGCGCGGCCCAGCGCAGTCCATCGTCGCGCAATGTGCGCATGCCGCGTCGGATGGCCTGCTCCCGCAACTGCTGCTCCGGCGTGCGATCGTGGATCAGCCGACGGAAATCCTCGTCGACAACCAGCAGTTCATAAATCCCGGTGCGGCTGCGGTAGCCGGACCCGTGGCACACCGCGCATCCGCGCGCGTTGTAAAAACTTCCCGACAGCCCCTCCGCGCCGAGTGTACGCAGTTGCGCCGCCGCGTCGAGCGCGTCGACCGGCCTTCGGCAGTCGGGACACAGGCACCGCACCAGGCGTTGCGCACCGACACCGATCAGACTGGAAGCCAGCAGAAACGGCTCCACGCCCATGTCAACGAGCCGGGTGACCGCACTGACGGCATCGTTGGTATGCAGCGTTGCAAACACCAGGTGCCCGGTGAGGCTCGCCTGAACCGCAATCTGCGCCGTTTCCAGGTCGCGAATTTCTCCGATCATGACCACGTCCGGATCCTGCCGGAGCATGGTGCGCAGCGCTCGCGCGAAGCTCATGTCGATGCGCGTGTTGATCTGCGTCTGGCTGATGCCATCGAGGTCGTACTCGATGGGATCTTCGACCGTCATGATGTTTCTTGACTTTGCGTCGAGCCGGGAGATCGCCGCGTACAGCGTCGTGGTTTTTCCCGAACCCGTGGGCCCGGTGACGAGCACGATGCCGTGGGGTTCCCGGATCAACGCATCCATGCGCGCGAGCGTCCCTTCGTCCATACCGAGGCGCGTCAGGTCGAGCCGGCCGGCCTGCTTGTCCAGCAGGCGCAGCACGATGCGCTCGCCGTGCCCCGTGGGTATCGTCGACACCCGCACGTCGATGGGTTTTCCGGCAATCCGCAGCGTGATGCGACCGTCCTGGGGCAGGCGTTTTTCCGCGATGTCGAGCTGCGCCATGATTTTCACGCGCGATACGATGGCCGCATGCAGCGCGCGCGCCGGCTCGATGAGGTCACGCAACATGCCGTCGATCCGCAATCGCACCACGGATCGCGTTTCAAACGGCTCGATGTGTATGTCGGATGCACCGTCACGCATGGCCTGCGTAAACAGCGCATTGATGAGCCGGATGACCGGCGCGTCATCCTGGCTTTCGAGAAGATCCTCGATGCGGGGAATGTCCTGCAACAACCGCGAAAGGTCGACATCCTGCGCGAGATCGTCCGCCAGCGCCGCGGCGGCGGCATCCCTGCCGTTGTAGATTTTTGCCAGCCAGTCGTCGAACTCCTCCGCGCCGACGCAACGTGCGCGCACGGGAACACCCAGCACGCGCCGGACCTCCGCCAGCGCCTGCGCGCGCGCGCTGCCGATCAGGACAGCGTCCGCCTCGCCGTTCGCGACCGCGGTTACGACTATGCCATTCGACTTCGCGAACGCGTATGAAATTCCCGTTGTCGCCGCAGCCAATGTCTCGCGCCGTCGTTTTTCCGGCATGGGATACCTTCAGCGTCCCATGCCAGATCTAAGAATATACCAATAAAATCAAAATCTTAATAAATTATCATTGCCGGCCCGGTATCTCCCGCTAAGGCTTCCCGGGACCGGGTTCCGCTGAATTCGGACGCGGCGGCAGGCTTGGCGCATCCGTATCAGTCAACGTCGAACCACCGCCTTCGGGTTTGGGTCGGCGCTGCTCGCCCAGAATGTAATCGTAGCGATCGTTGGTCAACGCTCCCGAACGGGCCGAATCTCGCATCACCGTCGGACGCAAAAACACCATCAGGTTGGTCTTGCTGCGCGTGCGCGTCCGGT
>CAZMBS010000299.1:0-3034 GCA_964564295.1 uncultured Streptomycetaceae bacterium | reverse complement strand
CCCAACACCACGCCGGATGCGATCTGGCTGCACCGCCGGCTGCGCGCGATGGCGCGGCAGGGCGCGCGCGCGGTGTGCATGGAAGTGTCGTCCCATGCGCTGGCGCAGGACCGCGTGAGCGGCATGGCGTTCGATGTGGCCCTCTTTACGAATCTCACGCGCGATCACCTGGATTATCACGGCACGCTGGCACGATACCGCGCGGCAAAGGCGAGGCTGTTCCGCTGGCCGGGACTGGCCTGCGCGGTCCTGAATCTGGATGATCCG
The DNA here is from genome assembly GCA_964564295.1 of uncultured Streptomycetaceae bacterium. Classification (GTDB taxonomy): domain Bacteria; phylum Pseudomonadota; class Gammaproteobacteria; order Burkholderiales; family SG8-41; genus CAZMBS01. Next base: position 2,767 of record CAZMBS010000299.1, on the reverse strand, counting down.
TTCGGCGCGGACCTTGCCGATCGGGCTTCAACGCGCGGCACGCGCGTGGTCGGATACGGATTCGGGCCGGCGTCGACGACGCGCCGTTCCGCACGCATTGCGCGGGTGCAAGGACGCAACCTGCGGGCCGGCACGGACGGCGTGTCGTTCGACGTATCGAGTCCGTGGGGCGCCGCGCGCGTGCGCAGCCGCGTGATCGGCCGCTTCAATGCCGCGAACCTGCTGGGGACCCTGTCGGTACTGCTCGCGAGCGACATGCCGCTCGATGCATCGGTTGCAGCGCTGCAGCGCATGCCGCCGGTGCCCGGCCGCACCGAACGATACGGCGGCGCACGCCGGCCGCTGGTCGTGGTCGACTATGCCCATACGCCGGACGCGCTGGAGAAGGTTCTCGCCGCGTTGCGCGAGACGTTGCCGCGGAACGCCCGCCTCCATTGCGTGTTCGGCTGCGGCGGAGAACGGGATCGCGGCAAGCGCCCGCTGATGGGCCGAATCGCGGCCCGGATTTCCGATCGCGTGTACGTGACCAGCGACAATCCGCGCGGGGAGGACCCCCGGCGCATCATCGCCGACATCGTCGCGGGCGCGGGCGTCTGCGAGGCCATTGAGGATCGCGGCGCGGCGATCCGGTCCGCGATCCGGGGAGCCCGTGCGGGCGACATCGTGCTGGTCGCCGGCAAAGGGCATGAGTCGTATCAGGAAATCGGCAGCGTTCGGCGCCGGTTCAGCGACGCGGGCGTCGTGCGCGCGGCGCTGGGGAGCAGCCGATGATGCAGCTCGCGGAAGCGGCAAACGCCATGCACGGCGAACTCCGCGGCAACGACGTCGCGTTTGACGCGGTGAGCGCGGACAGCCGGACCATACGACGCGGCGACCTGTTCGTGGCGCTGCGCGGCGACCGGTTTGACGGCCACCGGTTCGTGGGTCAGGCCGCGCTCGCCGGCGCGGCCGCGGCGGTGGTCGAACGCGGGCAGGCCGACGGCCTGCAGCATGCACTGCCGCTCGCTGCCGTTGCCGACACCACAATCGCGCTCGGCGATCTGGCGTCGGACTGGCGCCGGCGCTTCGATCTGCCGCTGATCGCAGTGGCCGGATCGAACGGCAAGACCACAGTGAAGGAAATGATCGCCGCCTGCCTGCGGGAGGCTTTCGGAGCGGACCGGGTGCTGTCGACCCTCGGCAACTTCAACAATCACATCGGGCTGCCTCTGACGCTGCTGCGGCTGCGTCGCACGCATCGCGCGGCGGTCGTCGAGATCGGCATGAATCACCCCGGCGAAACCGCGCTTCTCGCCGCGATCGCGCAGCCGGTCGTCGCGCTCGTGAACAACGCGCAGCGCGAGCACCAGGAATTCATGAAAACCGTGGACGACGTCGCGCGCGAGCACGGCACGTTGTTCGCGAGCCTGCCGCCGGACGGCATCGCGGTCATCAACGCCGACGACCCGCATGCCGGTTACTGGCGCGATGTCGCCGGTGCCCGCGCGATCCGGGATTTCGGTCTCGGCGAAGCCCATGTGCGCGCGACGTGCCGGCCGTCACCCACGGCAACCGCGCTCGACGTGCGCACCGCCGATGGCGGCGTGTCGTTCACGCTTCCCGTTGCGGGCATGCACAATGCGCGTAACGCGCTCGCGGCGATTGCCGCATCGACGGCGGCCGGGGCGGGACTGGACGCCTGCGCCCGCGCGCTTGCGGCGTTTGCCGCGGTGAGCGGCCGCCTGCAGGCAAAAGCCGGAATTCGCGGCACGGCCCTGATCGACGACACCTACAACGCGAATCCGGATTCGGCCCGCGCGGCGATCGACGTCCTCGCGCGCGGTGGCGGCCGCAAGCTGTTCGTGCTGGGAGACATGGGCGAAGTCGGCGCGCATGGCCCCGCGTTTCATCACGAGATCGGCGCCTACGCCAAGGCCGCCGGCGTGGATCGGCTCTACACGCTGGGCGAACTTTCAGCGCACGCCGCGCAGGCGTTCGGAGCGGGAGGCAGGCACTATCCGCGCGTCGAGGATCTGCTCGCCGACCTTGACCGCGAACTGGGCGCCGGCGCGACACTGCTCGTCAAGGGCTCGCGTTTCATGAAAATGGAACGCGTCGTCGGGGCGTTCGCGCGCGACACGGCGCAGGCAGCGGGGGATTCCGCATGCTCCTAGAGCTTGCCCAGCTGCTCGCGAAAGAGCTCCGGGTGTTCAACGTGTTCAGCTACATCACGCTGCGCGCGGTGCTTGCCTGCCTCACGGCGCTGCTCATTTCGTTCGTGATCGGACCCGCGATGATCCGCCGGTTGAGCGCCTACAAAATCGGCCAGTCCGTGCGCGACGACGGGCCTCAGACCCACCTCGTCAAGGCCGGGACTCCGACTATGGGCGGCGCACTGATCCTCGTATCGATCACGGTGACGATCCTGCTGTGGGCCGACCTGGAGAACCGGCTGGTCTGGGTCGTGTTGTGGGTCACGCTGGCCTTCGGCGCGATCGGCTGGGTGGATGATTTCCGCAAGGTGGTGCAACGCAATCCGCGGGGGCTGTCGGCGCGGTCCAAGTTCTTCTGGCAGTCCGTGGTCGGGCTGTCGGCGGCGTGTTACCTCGCCTTCTACACGAACCTGCCCGCGCAGACGCAGTTTATCGTGCCGTTTTTCAAGGAAGTGGCGTACCCGCTCGGCGCGGCGGGCTTCATCGCGATGACGTATTTCGTCATCGTCGGCACCAGCAACGCGGTCAACCTGACCGACGGTCTCGACGGCCTCGCGATCATGCCGACGGTCATG
>CAZMBS010000298.1:0-3046 GCA_964564295.1 uncultured Streptomycetaceae bacterium | reverse complement strand
GCGGCGCGCGTCGGCGGCACGACCGGCAATCCGTCCGACCACTCCTGCGCCGTGAAATGCCGGTTCACCGCCGTGAAACTGCCGCGGAACACGATTTCGTCGGCCAGCGGTTCGGACGCGTCGCGCACGAGCGCGGGCGGCTCGGTCAGGTTGGCGACCACCTGATCCAGCGTGACGCCGAGGACGTTGCGGCCGATTTCCTCGGGGCTCTGCGTGCCGATGTGGCCCGGTACCTGCGCGAGCGCAATATCGGGCATGCCGAGCCCGACGGACGTCGTGGCCGCCTGACGGAAAAAACCTTCGCACGTGAGGGACGAAGTCGGGTAGCCGGCCGCCTCACACGCTGCACTCGCCCGCAACACGGCGGGCGTGCAGCTGCCTCAACACGCCATGCCCGAGATCACCGCATCGACCCCGAGCGCCCTGAATTTCTCCGGCAACGCCGCAAGCGCCTCCTTCTCCTCTCCGCCGTGCGTGCTGCCGAACTCCTTCCAGCTCACGAACTTGACGCCGGGATAACGCGCTTTCAGGCCCTCCTCCAGCAGCGCGAATACCTGGTCGCCCTTGAAGAGGTAATCCCACAACTGCGCGATCGTCTTGCCCTCCAGCGTATCGAGCCGCGGCGCGAGCGCCCGCCTTTTCGACTGGCGCGGCGCGCGCGGCCAGACCACTTCGTAATATCCGTCGTTGGGTGCCGGTGTCATGATTTCTTTCTCCTGCCGCGAAACCGCAGGCGCCGGTCGAGAAACGCCATGATGACATCCAGCGCCTGCGCCTGCACCGGATCGGGCGCGCACGTGCCGTCGGCATTTCGATAGACGAACGGATACCCGTGGTCGGGATGATCGAACGAGACCCACGTCGAGTCCTTGCCCGCTTCGAGCATCCACTCGTGCGCCAGGCGGAATATGCCCTGCAGATGATCCTGGTCCCGGCCGACGTGCAGCATCGGTGTGTTGATGCGTCGGATGCGGGCCATGGCGCGGCGCTTGTCCGCATTCGTGCGCACCCGGTCGATGTCCTGGTACTGGATCTCGTTGCCCTTGCGCGGCGCCCTGGGTCCGGTATCGACGCTCAGAAACTCGTGCGAGGCGCCCTCGATGGCGACACCGGCGGCAAGATCCATTTGCGCCGCAACTTTCAGGATCATTTCGCCGCCGTGGCTCACGCCCATCGCGCCGATGCGTTTCCCGTCGATGTATTCGAGCGTTTTCAGATACCGGATGATGGCGATCAGGTCATCCGAGTCGAGCGTCGGCGCCGACTTCAGCGTGCGGTTCTCTCCGCCGCTCATGTCGTCCGGCAGATTGCGCGCCGGCCCGATTCGGGAATAGGCGAGCGGGATCTCGTTGCGATAGTTGAGGTAGACCACCACGTAGCCGCGCTCGATCATCCGATCCTGCATCGCGGCGAGTCGCTCCACCTGCGTTTCGACGTGCGGCAGCCCGCCGCGTCCGGCGCCGCGGCCCATCAGGATGCACGGAAACGGTCCGTCGCCGAGCGGTTTCCGGACCGCGATCGGCACGTAAATCTCGTCGCGAGTCAGCACGAATACGAAATGCGCCGGAAACTTCGATCCGCTCACGGGTCGCGTCATCACGTAACCGTGCGGCGGCATTTCAGGCGCAACCGGCACCGGCTTTTTGCTGATACGCTTTTTCAAACGGGAAGCTCCTCAAGGCCGACGGCGCGCCGGTCCACACTCCGGAATCCGCTTTGCGCGCGGAGTCGGAATATTCCCGTACGCGAAGCGCGCCAGCAAGCGGTATCATCGCCGCTCACCGGCGGACAACGACATGGGAGCAACACACGACATCGCGGACTTCATCGCCCGCACGACGCGGAAGGATTTTCCGGCGGACGCTCACGACAAGGCGAAAAAGGTCATCGCGGACACGTTCGCGGTGATTCTGGCGGGAGCGGGTTCGGAGGTCGCGGGGCCGCTGCTGCAATACGCGCGGCCCCTCGCCGAATCCGGCGCGACGCCGCTGCTCGGCACGGGGCTCGCCGCCGCGCCCGAGACCGCGGCGCTCGTGAACGGCACCTTCGGCCATGCGCTCGACTACGACGATGTCCTGTCGATGATGCCTGCGCATCCGAGCGCGGTGATTCTCGCCGCCGTGCTGTCGGCCCTCGACGGACAGCGGGTCGGCGGCGACCGGCTGATCGAGGCCTACGTCATCGGCATCGAAGTCGGCGGCAAGATCGGACTCGGCATGACGAACGGCCATTACCGGCGCGGCTTCCACGCCACCGGCACGCTCGCGTTGTTTTCGGCGGTTGCTGCGCTCGCGAAACTGCACAATCTCGACGTGCCGGCAATGGAGCAGATGTTCGGCATCGCGGCCTCCACGTCGAGCGGACTGCGGCGCAACTTCGGCACCATGACCAAGCCGCTGCACAGCGGGCTCGCCGCACGCAGCGCCGTCACCGCGTTGCGTCTCGCAATGGCGGGCTTCACCGCGGCGCCGGACATACTCGAAGCGGACGCCGGATTTTTTTCGACTTACGGTACCGACGAGTCCGACGTGAACGTCGCCGTCGCGGGGCTCGGCAAACCGTTTGTCATCTCCGACCCCGGCATCGCGGTCAAGAAATTTCCGTGCTGCTACGCCACGCACCGCGGCATCGACGGCATGCTCACGCTGCGCGCGAAGCTCGGGGCGGACGCTGCGTCCATCGACAAGGTCATCTGCCGGATGCCGCCGGGCGGCATGCAGGTGCTGACCTATCCGCGCCCCGTAACCGGCCTCGAAGGCAAGTTCAGCATGCCCTACACCCTCGCCGCGGCCGCGCTCGACGGTGCCTGCGTGCTGACCTCGTTTACCGACGCCGCCGTGCGACGACCGCAGATCATGGCGCTCTACGACCGCATCGAGGCGTTCGAGGATCCGGCGTGCCGCGGCGACGACCCGCGGTTCGATTCGCGCAGCTCCGGCAGCCGCGGCTTCGTGGACGTGGAACTGCGCGTGAAAAACGGCCGGTCGGATCGAATCCGCATCGACAAGCCTCCCGGTGCGCCGTCGCGCGACCTGACGTGGGACGA
>CAZMBS010000297.1:0-3051 GCA_964564295.1 uncultured Streptomycetaceae bacterium | reverse complement strand
CGAAAACCCCGCACAGCCGTCCGGGCGCGTTCCAGTCCGCGGCATACTTTCCCGCCCCGGTGATCAGCCGGAAATCCTCGACGCGGCTGCCGTCGTGCGCGTGCGTGCCGCCGCCGCTCATCCGGACACCGCGATTTTTGCTTCCTTGACCACACGCTTCCATTTATCCACGTCGCTGCGCAGGCGGTTCCGAAACTGCTCGGGCGGGCCGCCGGCGGGCTCCATGCCCTCGTTCTCGAACCACTTCTGCATTGCCTCGGTCCTGAGGATGCGCGCGACCTCCTTGTTCCATTGCTGCACGATTGCCTGCGGCAACGCCTTCGGCCCCCACATCCCGTACCAGTGGATCACCTCGAAGCCGGGCACGGTCTCGCCGATCGACGGCACGTCCGGCAGCGAACGGGAGCGCTTCGGCGGCGTCACGCCGATTGCGCGAAGCCGGCCGTTGCGGATGTGCGGAATGGCCGGCACGAGGCTGCTGAAGCTCGTCTGTACTTCGGCACTCAGCAGCGCGTTCATCACCGGGCCGCTGCCCTTGTACGGCACGTGGGTCATTTTCACGCCGGTATCCAGTTTGAACAGTTCTCCCGACAGGTGCCCGAGGCCGCCCGTGCCCGCGGACCCGAAATTGTATTTGGCCGGATTCGCTTTTGCGTCCGCGATGAAGTCCTTGATGCTCTTGACCGGCACCGTCGGATGCATCGTGACCACGAGGCCGGTTTCCCCGATCAGTATGATGGGCTGAATGTCGGTCACGGTGTCGTACGGCAGCTTGTGCAGCGCGGCGTTGGAGCCGTAGCTCCCGGACACGAGGATGAGCGTATAACCATCGGCCGCGGCGTTGACGACCATGCCGGCACCCAGCGTGCCGCCGCCGCCCGGCCGATTGTCGACGATGATGGGCTGACCCCATGACTCGTAAATCTGCGGCCCGATCAGCCGCGCGAGTATGTCCGAACCGCCGCCGGGCGCGAACGGCGTAACCACGCGAATCGGCTTGTTCGGGTACTTGGGCTGTGCCTGCACGGCCGCGGTCGTGCAAAGCAAAACGCACGCCATGGCAACGGCAACACCGCCAATTCTGCAACGCATGAAATCCACCTCCCCGGGACCTGCCGCGCGACCGGCACACGGTTCCCGGCGGCGAGCGGCGAATCTACCTGAACCGGGTGGACGGGACAAGTTTCCACCCTTTGACAGGAACGCGCCGGAGGGTGAGCATAGTCGGGCGTGGTGACAATGGCGATACAAAAAGTCTGAGGAGGACGGGCCATGTTCAAGCACATTTTGATGCCGACGGACGGATCGGAGCACTCCGAGCGCGCCATCGAGCGCGGTATCGAACTCGCGAAGCTCTGTGGTGCGAAAGTGACCGGCATCCACGTCGTGCAGGATTTCCGCATGATGATGGCGTCCGAGGATCTGATGCCGGTGGAGATGGAACAGAACATGCAGGATCAGGCGCGCGTGCGCGCCACGCGATTCCTGGAATTCGTGCAGAAGGCGGCCGCCGCCGCCGGCGTGCCGTGCGAGACGACGATCGCCTCCGGACAGCCCTACGACGCCATCGTCGACACCGCGAACGCGCGCGGTTGCGACCTCATCGTCATGACCGCCCGCTACCGCCGCGGCCTTGCGTCGGTGCTCTTCAGCAGCGAGGCGAGCCGCGTGCTGCACCGCTCTTCGATACCCGTGCTCACGTTCCGCGCGATCATGAGCGCGGATCATCCGGACCGGAAACCCGCAAAAGCCGCGCCGTGATCGCGGCATCGGAATGACGCCGTCCGCATGAGTTGTTCCGGCGGACCGGGCACCGGCGCGCCGGATATCGCGGCCGACGCCGAACGGGTGTTCGATATCGTGGCGCGTGGCGGCGTGGCGATCATTCCGCTCGATGTCGCGTATGCGGTGATCGCCCATACGCCGGCGGCCGTAGAGAAAATATATCAATCCAAACAAAGAGTTACATCGAAGGCCACCGGCATCGTCGGCAATGCATCGCTGCATCGCGCCGTGCACGTACTCGGAGACCGCGAATTCGACATGGTCCGGCGCATCACGCAAGCGCACGATCTGCCGCTCGCGGTCATTGCCCCGTATCGCGCGGAACACCCGTTCATCGCGGGTCTCGATCCGTTCGTGCGCGACCGCGCAACGCACGAAGGCACGCTCAACATTCTGCTGAACGCCGGGAGCCTTCGCACGCGCATCGCGGATCTGTGCGTCGCGCGCGGGGTGCCGTTCGTGGGTTCCTCCGCGAACGTGTCGCTCACCGGCAGCAAGTACCGGCTGCAGGATGTCGATCCCGCGCTACGTGCGATAGCCGACATCGAGATCGACCACGGTGCAAGCCGCTACTGCAACCCGCACGGCCTTTCGAGCACGATGATCGACTTTCGCACGCTGCGCGTGCAGCGCGCGGGGGTATGTTACGAGCAGATCGCGGGCGTGCTGCGCGACGAATTCGGCGTGGAACTGCGTCGGACCTGAGAGCAGCCGCCGCGCCCGCGTCAGTCCTCGTGGCCCAGCAGGCGGATGATATAGCCGCCCGATTTTTCGTCGCGTTCGAGGTTCAGCAGATGCCGCGCCTGCGCCGCTTCCAGCAGCGCGTTGAACGAACGGAACCCGTAGTAGCTCTCGCTGAACCCGGGTTTGCGGCGTTTCAGCGCCTGTTTCACCATCGAGCCCCAGATTTTTCCGTCTTCACCGCGCTCGGTGCCGAGCGCCTCCACCGTTTCGATCACGAGGTCGAGCGCCTGCTGCCCGCGGTCGTCCTCCGGGACCGCCGCCGGGGCAGGTTCCGCCACGCCGGCCGCCGGCTTCGCCGCGGGCTTCTTCGGCGCCGCGCGCTTGCGCGCCGGTTTCGCGCGCACCAGATCGTCGTAGTAGATGAATTCGTCGCAGTTCGCGATCAGCAGATCGGACGTGGAGTTCTTGACACCGACGCCGATCACCGTCTTGTCGTTTTCCCGCAGCTTGGAAACGAGCGGCGAGAAATCCGAATCACCGCTCAGGATCACGAAGGTGTCCACGTGCGGCTTCGTGAAACAG
>CAZMBS010000296.1:0-3055 GCA_964564295.1 uncultured Streptomycetaceae bacterium | reverse complement strand
CGCGAGTGCGGGACTGGTCCTGAGCCCGCTGACCATCACGGTCGCCGGCTGCGTGCTGGTGGTCATCGACGCAAGGTCGCGCGCGATTTTTTCGGGCGCGCTGCCGTACCCGCCGAGCGCGCACCCGATCGAATCGACGATGACCGTCTTCGCGAGCTTGACGACGTCGGCCGGAAGGTCTTCGAAACGCAGTCCGCCCGCGTAGGCGGCCAGTTGTTCGACCACCGTGGACGGCATGGGCTACAGCCAGTTCCGCACGTCGGGCGCATCGCGCAGCCGCCAGGCGCGCGCGATGATGCGCTGCATTTCGTCCGTCGTCGCGCCGCCGGCATACACCCCGAGCCGCGCGGCCTTGTCTTCGAGTTCGGGCCGCGTCAGCGTGTTGTCGGGATCCCCCTTGGGCGAGGACACGCGGCCTTCGAGCCGGCGCCCGTCCTTCGTGACCGCGGTCACGCGCCCCAGCCAGCGGCGCGGATAGGCCCCGTCCACTTCGGCATCGAGCACCATTTTGACCTTGTCGTGAAACGCACGGGTCGCGCGGTCCTTCAGCGCCGCTTCCGTGAAATCGGCGAGCCCGGCGCGCCCGTGCAGCGCGGCGAGCGCCAGCACGAAGCCCATCGAGAATTTCGACTGATGTATCGTCTGCGGGTCCGTCACCGGGCCCAGCACGTCGATCGCTCCCTGATGCACGTGCGCGGTGACGGATGCGATGTCGTCGGCGCGGAGCCGGTGCTCGCGCATCAACACGAGCAGCGCATCCGCGGCCGGATGCGTGTGCCGGCACGACGCATGAAACTTGAACGACGTTTCGATGAGTCCCCATCGGCTGCCGAGACCGTCGGTCAGCTTCGCGCTGTCGGCATCGCTCGACATGCCTGCTGCAAGCCCTTGTTTTCCTTCAAGAATTTTATTCGCACCCGTGAAACCGTCGCGGGCGATGTAAGCCGCGAGCAAACCGTCCGCGGCGGCCTTCGCGGTGTGCAACTGCTTGGAGTCGGCGGCATCCCGAAGGAATTCCCACAACCCGGCCGCCATCGTGCCGGCGGACCCGATGCAGTGATGCGTCGTGCGCGCATCGAGTTTGAGAATGTGCGCGACGCCGGCCGCCGCCGCGAGTTTTCCCGCGGTACCGGTCGTATGAAACACCTTGTAGTGCGAGCGGCCCAGAAATTCGCCGACCCGAACGCCGCATTCGTATCCCGCGACCGACGCGGCGATGAGGTCGCGGCCCGACGCGCCGACGTCCTGCGCCGCCGCGAGCACCGCCGGAAAAACCACGGTGGCCGGGTGATAGACCGAACCGTTGTGCACGTCGTCCTGTTCGACCACGTGCGAAGCCGCGCCGTTCACGAGCGCGGCGAAAAACGGCGACGTGCGCCCGCGCGTCGTCAGCATTTCCGAGGACCCGGATTGCGGGCCCATCATCGCGGCGAATTTCTCGAGCGCGACGACGGGCCGCGCGCCTTTCCCGGCAAGACCGGACGCAATCCAGTCCAGAAAAAAATCCTCGGTGCGCGACACCACGTCGGCGGGCAGGTCGTCGTACCGTATGGCCGACAGGAACGCGCACAGCGCGCGCGTGGGCTCCGGATCGACGGTGGTGGATGCGGACTTCAATGCGGCTATCGACATGCGGATTCTCCGGAATGCAACACAGCGGAATGCAACCAATGCAACGCGGCGGAACGCGTTCCCGGATTGTAGTCCAATCCGCCTAGTGCTTCGGTGGCCGCGCGCGCACGGCTTTCTCGTTGATCGCCACGCCCCATCCGGGCCCCGTCGGCAGCACGAATTCGCCGTTCTCGATGACCGGAGGCGCGTCGACGAGTTCGTCGCGCCACGGCACCGCATCGACGTCGGTTTCCATGATGCGCAGGTTGGGCACCGCCGCGCAGAAGTGCGCGGATATCACGCTCGACAGATGGCCGTAGAAGTTGTGCGGCGCGACGTTCATTTCGTAGACGTCGGCCATCGCCGCGATTTTCAGCGATTCCAGGTATCCGTTCCAGATCACGTCGATGATCGCGACGTCCATCGCATACTGCTCGAAGAACGGCTTGAAATCGCGCCGCTCGCACAGCGTTTCGCACGACGCGATCGGCGTCGACGTGCCGCGACGGATCAGCGCGAGCGACGCGGCGTCGTGCGTGTCCATTTCGAGCCAGCTCAGGTTCACCGGCTCCACCGCCTTCGCGATGCGCAGATAGCCTTCGGTCTTGTAATTGAAGTTGAGATCCATCATGACGCCGAGCGACGGTCCGCCGCCCTCGCGAAACGCGGCGACCGTGCGCAGCGCCGCATCGACGATGTCGTTGCTCCAGTTGAGTTCCGGATAACCCCTGCTCGCGCCGAAGCCGGGCCGGTACGCGTTGAGCGTGTTGCCGTCGTGGATCATCACGTTGGTCTTGCACGCGCCGTAGCCGCGGCGCCGGACCTCTTCCGCAAGCTTTGCAAGATCGTCGTAGCTGTTCACGCGCGGCACGCCCAGCATGTCCGCGTAACGCGCGCGGTAGCTGCCGCAGTGCGACCAGTACACGGGGATCCGGCTGCGCACCGCGCCGCCAAACAGGTCGCAGACCGGCACGCCAAGCGCCTTGCCCTTGATGTCGAGCAGCGCGTTTTCGATCGCTGCAACCGCCTGCCGGTTGATCCCGCCGCGCGATTGCACGGTCTGCGTGCGCAGCACGCTGTTGATGTACTCGATATTGCGCGGGTCCTTGCCGATCACCGCGGCCGACAGCGCGGCGATCACGCCGGAGAGCCCTGCGCTGCCGAAACTTTCGTTGTACTCCGACCAGCCGACGATCCCCTCGTCGGTCATCACCTTCAGGAACGAAAAAATCCGCCAGCCGGCGTCGCACTGCAGGGTTTCGATCTTCGTGACTTTCATGCCGCTCTCCCGTCGGATGGATCCGGTTGCTGCGTCTTCAAACCGCCCCGCTCGCGCGCAACCGCTCCACCTCGGCGCGCTCGTATCCCAGTTCCAGCAGTATCCGGTCGGTGTGCTCGCCGATGCGCGGCACCGCATCCATGCGCGCCTCGAAACCGGTGAACG
>CAZMBS010000295.1:0-3095 GCA_964564295.1 uncultured Streptomycetaceae bacterium | reverse complement strand
CGAGGTTCGGGATCGCGAACGAGAAGTCGCACTCGAGGTTTTCCTCGTAGAACTTGCGTTGCCCGTCGTTCATGATGTCGTACACCATGGCGTGCACGTCCTTGTGCTCCATGGCCGGCAGGTTGATGCGCCGCACGTCGCCGTGCACGCGAATCATGGGGGGCAGGCCCGAGGACAGATGCAGGTCGGACGCTTTGTTCTTGACGACGAAGGCCAGCAGTTCGGAAATGTCCATTTATAATCCTCCCGGTGGATGCGGCAATGGCGTGCAAAGCGTTGATTTTACGCTTTTCTCATTGCATTGCCGCGACGAAAATTATGACCGCAATCGCCGTCAACTTGCAAGCCGTGCGCGAGCGCATCGCGCGCGCCGCGCGCGCCGCGGGCCGCGACCCTGCCGCGATCACGCTGCTCGCGGTAAGCAAGACGTTTCCGGCGGCGGCCGTTCTGAACGCGCGCGAGGCCGGACAGCTTGCGTTCGGCGAGAACTACGTGCAGGAGGCCGTGGACAAGATCGCCGCGCTGTCCGGCCGGGGACTCTGCTGGCATTTCATCGGACCGGTCCAGAGCAACAAGACGCGATCGATCGCCACGCACTTTGACTGGGTGCACAGCGTGGATCGCGAAAAGATCGCGCGCCGCCTGAACGACGCGCGGCCCGGCGACCGGCCGCCGCTCGACGTCTGCATCGAGGTCAACGTGAGCGGCGAAGGCAGCAAGAGCGGCGTGGCGCCGGGGGTGGAGTTGGCGCTCGCGAAGGCGATCGCGGGAATGCCGCGCCTGCGGTTGCGCGGGCTCATGGCGATTCCCGAGCCGACGCCGGACGAGAAACTGCGGCGCGAGCGCTACGCCTTGCTGCGGCGGCTTAACGAAGCGCTGGCCCGTGCGGGGCACGCGGTCGACACGCTTTCGATGGGCATGTCGGACGACCTCGAGGCCGCGATCGCGGAAGGCGCGACGCTCGTTCGCGTGGGCACCGCGATCTTCGGGCAGCGGCAAAAGGCGTAAACTTTGGCCATGAACATTACCTTCATCGGCGGTGGCAACATGGCTACCGCGATCATCGGCGGCTTGCTGAAGCAGGGCTGGCGGGCGTCGGATTTCCGGGTCGTCGAAGTGGCCGCGCCGGCACGCGAGCGGCTCGAAGCCGCGTTGGGAGTTCGCACGCAGGAAGCGCTCGATGCCGCGGCGGCTGCAACGGACTGCATCGTGCTCGCCGTGAAGCCGCAGGTGCTGCGGGCGGTGGCGAAGAGCCTCGCGCCTTTTCTGCGCGACCAACTCGTGATCTCGATCGCCGCCGGCATCCGCGCCGTGGATCTCGCCCGCTGGATGAACGGGTATCAACGACTCGTGCGGGTCATGCCGAATACGCCCGCCCTCGTCGGCGCGGGCATCTCCGGGCTTTACGCGATGGCCGGCGTGTCGCCGGAGGAGCGCCGGCGGGCGGAAAGCGTGCTGGCCGCCGTCGGCGCGACGCTGTGGCTCAACGACGAATCCATGATCGACGCGGTAACCGCAGTGTCGGGCAGCGGGCCGGCCTACGTGTTTCTGTTTCTGGAAGCGATGCAGAAAGCCGGTGCCGAGCTCGGGTTCGATGCCGCCGCATCGCGGCAGCTCGCGCTGGAAACCTTCGCCGGTGCCGTGAAGCTCGCGGCGGCCGGAACGGAAGACGCGGCAACGCTGCGCGCGCGCGTCACCTCGAAGGGCGGCACGACGGAACGCGCGATCGGCATCATGGAGGCCGCCGCGGTTCGCGAGTCGATCGTCCGCGCCGTGCACGGTGCCGCGGAACGCTCGCGCGAACTCGGCGACGAATTCGGGAGAGATTGATTGTTCGGACAGGCCGTTGTTTTTCTGGTCGAAACCGCATTCGGTTTTTTCACCGGCGTATTGCTGCTGCGTTTCTGGGTGCAATGCGCGCGCGCGCCGCATCGCAATCCGCTGTCGGAGTTCGTGCAGACGCTCACCAACTTCGCAGTGGTGCCCGCGCGGCGGTTCATTCCCGGCTTGTGGGGACTCGACCTGTCGACGCTGTTCCTCGCCTGGGTCGCGCAGATGCTGCAGCTTTTCATCGTGCTCGAACTGCGCGGCTGGAGTCCCGGCGCCGACCTCGGCACGACCGCGCTCGGTTTCGCGTTGATGGGCTTCGTGATGACGCTGAAACTCGCGCTGTACCTGATCATCGCGGTGCTGATCATCCAGGCGGTGATCTCGTGGGTCAATCCGTACGGGCCGTTCGCGCCGCTGTTCAACGCGCTTGCCCGCCCGCTCGCGCGGCCGTTTCAGCGCTGGATTCCGCCGATCGGCAACATCGACCTCTCGCCGCTCTTCGTGCTGATCGCGTGCCAGTTGCTGCTGATGGTGCCGGTAACGTGGCTAGGCATCATGGCCAACCGGCTGCTGTAGGTCCGCGCGGCGCGCATCTGCCTCGGCCGCGCGAGCGTAAGTTGTTGTTTTTATTGAATATATTACATCAGGATTACGTCGAACTGTTCCTGGTTGTAAACCGACTCGACCTGCAGCGACACCGGCTTGCCGATGAAGTCAGACAACATCGCGAGCGCCTGTGATTCCTCATCGAGGAACAGATCGATGACAGTCTGTGACGCGAGGATGCGGAACTCGCGCGCGCTGAACTGGCGTGCCTCGCGCACGAGTTCGCGCAGGATCTGGTAACAGACGGTCTGCGCGGTTTTCAGTTCGCCACGCCCCTCGCACACCGTGCACGGTTCGCACAGCACATGCGCGAGCGACTCGCGCGTGCGTTTGCGGGTCATCTCGACGAGCCCCAGCTGCGTGAACCCGTTCACCGTCATGCGCGTGCGGTCGCGCGCGAGCGCCTTGCGGAACTCGTTGAGCACGGCGTTCTTGTGCTCCTCCGTGTCCATGTCGATGAAATCGACGATGATGATGCCGCCGAGGTTGCGCAGACGGAGCTGGCGGGCGATCACCTGCGCCGCCTCCAGGTTGGTCTTGAATATGGTGTCGTCGAAGCTGCGCCCGCCGATGAAACCGCCGGTGTTGACGTCGACGGTGGTCATGGCCTCCGTCTGGTCGATGATCAGATACCCGCCCGACTTGAGGTCCACACGCCG
>CAZMBS010000294.1:0-3116 GCA_964564295.1 uncultured Streptomycetaceae bacterium | reverse complement strand
TTCGGCAATACCTGGCGCGTGGTGCTGGCCGAGAACGAGGACGTGCTCGCGAAAATCGGCTGGGCGCCCACGAGCGTCGACATGGGTTTTTCCGCGGGCGACAACACGGTCACGATATCGCGCTACACGGGTGGCGGATCGCTGTCGTCGGTGTCGGGCTCGACGCCGGAACAGATGCTGCCGTACCTCGCGGATTCGATACAGCGATTCACGAACTGGCAGATCACGTTCACGACGAGCCACGGCAACGGCATGCTGCGGCCGCTCGTCGTCGTGAGTCCCATCATCGCCGAAACCATCGCGAAAGCGGGATGGACCAAGGCCGATGTCAGGCGGTTCCTGTTCGACCACGCGCGGCGACCGGCGTGGGAGTTCGAGCGCCAGCTCCGGGACTGGAATATCCGCGGCGTGTGGGATCTGGAAGAGGACGTGCGGGAAGGGCGCATTCCAAAGGTGTTTCACGAGTCGGCGGATCCGAACCGCATGGTGCCGATCGTCTGGAAACCCGATGACTTCATGATCGCGGTATCCGGCGACCCGCTGCGCAACAACGCGTTCGTGTTCGCGCACAACGGGTTTCTCGGTTACCCGGTCGGGAAGAAAATCGTCCTGCCGAAGGCCTGGAAAACATTGCGCCGCGAACCGGTCAGGTGAGGAGGGGGCATGTCTCAGGACCGAATGGACACCACGAGCGGAAAAATTCCGCTGCGCACGCATTGGATACCGCGATTCCTCGGGGCCGGGGTCGACTATTTCGAACTCAGGGAACTTCTCGGCCGCATCGACCGATGGGATATCTGGTGCCGCGAATGGTCGGCGAAAGCGGCTTCGCACGAGCAGCTCGGACACGACGCGGTCGCGGCGAGGCGCTTCGTCACGGCGGGTCAGGCGTTCGGCCGCGCCGCGGCGTACTATCATTTCGCGGGGTTCCGGTTTTATCAGGATATGGCGCAGAAGCAACAGGCTGACCGCAAGGCGTGGGAATGCTACCGGCTCGCCGCGCCGCACCTCAAGCCGCCCGCGGAGCGCATCGCGGTGCCGTTCAAGGGCACGACACTCGTGGGTTATCTTCGGGTGCCGGCGGGCGTGCCGAAGGCGCCGTGCATCGTCATCATTCCGGGCATGGACTCGCGCAAGGAGGAGATGCGCGGACTCGAGGATGAATTCCTGCTGCGCGGTCTCGCAACCGTGACTTACGACGGACCCGGACAGGGTGAGACGTGGGAAAACGTCAAGATGGTGCATGACGATGAAAAAGCCGCGATAGCGATCGTGGATTTACTCGTGAAGCGGCCCGAGATCGACCCGGATCGCATCGGCGTGTACGGCTGGGCGATGGGCGGCTATTTCGCGCCGCGCGCGGCGGCGACGGACCCGCGCATCCGCGCCTGCGTGTCGATGCCCGTGCGTTACGGGCTCGAGGCATGGGATGAACTCGGGCCCATGCAGACGGATGCCTACTGCTACCTGTTCGGCGGTGTGTCGTTCGAGGAGGGCCGCAGAATCGGCGCGCTCTTTTCGCTCGAAGGATTTCTGCCGCGACTGAAATGCCCGTACCTGGTCGTACACGGCGACAAGGGCGACACCGTGGATCGCGGCGTGGCGGAGAAAGCCGTCAAGGAGGCCGGCGGCCCCGTGAAGCTCGTGGTCTACCCCGACGGCGACCATCTGTGCATCAACGTGCGCCACAAGTCGTGGCCGATGATGATGGACTGGTTTGTCGAGCAACTCGCGCGGTAGCGGCACGGCCGCGCCGCGCGCGGGCGTTTGGGGTATTCTTCGACCCTCCCGAAGCAGCCGGAAAGAGTTCACATGGCGGAAAACCGGTACGATGCGCTGTGGCCCAGGAGTCCGCGCCAGGCGAAAATGAAGCCGCTCGCGAAGCGGCTCGACACGCTCGAAAACAAGACCATCGCGTGGGTGTGGGACTACGTGTTCCGCGGCGACGAGGTATTCGCGCAGCTCGAAACGAGTCTCGCCGAGCGCTACCCCGGCGTGAAGTTCGTGCACTGGAGCGCGTTCGGCAGCACGCACGGCAGCGACGAGCGCGCCGTCGTCGCGGGGATTCCCGCGAAACTTCGCGCGCTGAAGGCCGACGCGCTGGTTTCCGGCATGGGGTGTTGAGGCAGCTGCACGCCCGCCGTGTTGCGGGCGAGTGCGGCGGCCGAAGCGGCGGGCATTCCGACGTCAACGCTCGTCTGCGAGAGCTTCATGGGGCTTGCGAAAGCCGCGTCGGTGGGGCTCGGCGTGCCCAACATCGCGGTCGCGCCGGTGATCGGTCATCCGGGTCTGCAAAGCACGGAGGTTCTGCAGCGCAACGTGCGCGAGACGACACTCGCCGGCGTGCTCGACAATCTGCTCAAGGCGCCGGCTGCCGCGAAGTCGGACGGTGATCCCGGCCCGCGCGACGTGGTATGCAGCGGCAGCTTCGAGGAAGTCAACGACTATTTCATCCGGCACGAGCTCTCCGACGGACTGCCGATCGTGCCGCCGACGCGCGAGAAGGTCGAGGCCTTCCTGCACTGCACCGATCGCGACGCGGACGACGTGCTCGGCGTGCTGCTGCCGGACAGCCGCGCGGCGTCGGTGTGGAGCGTGGCGGTCAACGGTGTCATGGCGGGCTGCCGTCCCGAGTACATGCCGGTGCTCGTTGCGCTCGTCGAGGCAATGGCGGATCACGCGTACGGCGTCGAGCACAGCGGCAACACGCCCGGCGGCGAGACGCTGATCGTACTGAACGGCGGCATCATCAAGGAACTCGGTTTCAACTACACGCAGGGCGTGATGCGCGACGGCTTTCAGGCGAACACCAGCGTGGGCCGCTTCTGGCGCCTGTACCTGAGAAACGTCGCGGGCTTTCTGCCGCACAAGAACGACAAGGCGACCTTCGGCAACACCTGGCGCGTGGTCGTCGCCGAGAACGAGGACGTGTGCGCGAAGCTCGGCTGGCCGTCGCACGCGATGGATCAGGGCTACCCGCGCGGCGCGAACATCGTGACCATCGCGCGGCATACCGGTGGCAACCACATTTCCTCGGTGTCGGGCGCGAAACCCGAGGACCTCATGCCGTACCTGTGCGATGCGATCGTGCGCCAGTACTCGTGGCAGATCATGTT
>CAZMBS010000293.1:0-3262 GCA_964564295.1 uncultured Streptomycetaceae bacterium | reverse complement strand
GCCGGTGCCGCGCTTCACCGCGCGCTCGACGTTGTCCTTCGGCATGTTGTTGTCGTAGGCCTTGTCAACCGCGAGCCGCAACCGCGGATTGGCGCCGGGATCGCCGCCGCCCAAGCGGGCGGCCACCGTGGTCTCCTTGATCAGGCGTGTAAAAATCTTGCCTCGCTTGGCATCCTGCTTGTCCTTGCGATGCTGGATGTTCGCCCACTTCGAATGACCGGCCATGTCGATTCCGGCAACCACGCGCAAGTCGTTAGAATGATGGAAATTTTATCATACGGCCCCCGCGGAGACCCCATGCCCGAACCGCTGCTCGTCGCGAAAGCGAAGCACGAACTGAACCTGCTGCCCGCTCTGGCCAACCGCCACGGGCTCATCGCCGGCGCGACGGGCACCGGCAAGACCGTGACGCTGCAACGGCTCGCGGAAGGTTTCAGCAGCATCGGCGTGCCGGTGTTCATGGCCGACGTGAAGGGCGATCTCGCGGGCCTTTCGCAGCCCGGCGAACTGAAAGGGAAAATCAAGGAGCGCGTCGAACAGCTCGCGCTCGGGGATTTCCCGCTCGCGGCGTGCCCGGTCGTGTTCTGGGACACGTTCGGCTCGCAGGGGCATCCGGTGCGGGCGACGGTCTCCGAGATGGGACCGCTGCTGCTCGCGCGCATGCTGAACCTGAACGACACGCAGCAGGGCGTGCTCACGCTCGCGTTCAAGATCGCCGACGACCAGGGGCTGCTGCTGCTCGATCTGAAGGACCTGCGCGCGATGCTGCAATTCGTGGGCGAAAACGCGAGGGAGTTCACGACGCAGTACGGCAACGTGTCCGCGGCATCGATCGGCGCCATCCAGCGCGGACTGCTGGAACTCGACCAGCAGGGCGGCGGGCAGTTCTTCGGCGAGCCGGCGCTCAACATCGCGGACCTCATGCAGACCGACGGCAATGGCCACGGCGTCATCAACGTGCTCGCCGCGGACAAGCTCATGACCTCGCCCAAGCTCTACGCGACGTTTCTGCTGTGGCTGCTGTCCGAACTGTTCGAGAACCTGCCGGAAGTCGGCGACCGCGACAAACCGAAACTCGTGTTTTTCTTTGACGAGGCGCATCTGCTGTTCAACGAGGCGCCCGCTGCGCTGCTCGAAAGAATCGAGCAGGTCGTGCGGCTGATCCGCTCGAAGGGCGTGGGCGTGTACTTCGTCACGCAGAATCCGCTCGACATACCGGACACGGTGCTCGGCCAGCTCGGCAACCGCGTGCAGCACGCGCTGCGGGCGTTCACGCCGCGCGACCAGAAGGCGGTGAAGGCCGCGGCGACGACGTTGCGCTCGAACCCCGGGATCGACGTCGAGTCGGCGATCACCGAACTAGGGGTGGGCGAAGCGCTGGTCTCGCTGCTCGATGAAAAGGGGCGCCCGTGCGTCGTCGAACGCGCGTTCGTCGTGCCGCCGGGCAGCCGGCTCGGCCCGGTGACAGTCGAGGAACGCCGCGCCGTGATGCAGGCGTCGGTCGTCGCGGGGGTCTACGACACGGCCGTCGACCGCGAATCCGCCTACGAAAAACTGTCGCAGCGCGCGGGCGGCGCAACGCCCGCAGCGGCCGGCGGAGATGCGGGCGGCAGCGGTTCGTTCGGCGGACTGCTCGGCAGCATCTTCGGAGGCGCGGCCGGCGGCGGCAAAGGTGCGCGGCGCGAAGGCGTCATCGAGGCCGCGGTGAAGAGCACCGCGCGCGCGATCGGCTCGGAAGTCGGCCGCCAGATCATCCGCGGCGTGCTGGGGTCGATACTCGGCGGAGGCCGGCGTCGCTGACGCGGCGACGCGCGACGTGAATCGATTCGCGATTCGTCGCCCGGCACGCGGCGAACGGTTACACTGAGCCCGAAAACACGCGCGATACCACGCGCACTGACGATTTCAGATACCAACCTGGGGAGTTCAACGGTGACCACCGAAGCAAAACTGCATGTTTACGATGTCCTTGCGAAGTCGTTTTTCCACGAGGGCGTGCGCACCTGCTTCACGCTGATGGGCGATGCGAACATGAACTGGGCGACACGCCTTTCCCAACAGGGCTGTCGCATGATTTACGTCCGGCACGAGCACTGCGCCGTTGCGGCCGCGATGGCCTATGCGCGCAAGTCGTCGGAAGTGGGCGTGGCCACCGTCACGTGCGGGCCCGGCGTCACGCAATTGATTACGGCGCTCCCCGCGGCGGTGCGCGCCCGGCTGCCGATCGTGGTGTTTGCCGGCGAAGCACCGATAAAAATGGGTTGGTACAACCAGGGAATCGATCAGGCGCCGATCATCAAGGCAACCGGCGCCGACTACCACCCGCTGCATCTGCCCGAGCGCATGCCGGTGGCGATACGCGATGCGTTCCTGCAGGCGCGCCGCGAACGGCGGCCCGTCGTGCTCGGCATCCCGTTCGACCTGCAGGAGCGGCCCTGGACCGGACCGGAGACCCTGCCGACACCGTCCGCGGAAATGCTGCCGCGGCTGTCACCGATTCCGCCGCATCCGGATGACGTCGCGAAGGCGGCGAAGCTCGTTGCGTCCGCCGAGCGCATCGTGGTGTTTGCCGGCCTCGGCGCCGTCGAGGCGAAGGCCGGGCCCGCGTGCCGCGCGCTGGCGGCAAAGACCGGCGCGCTGCTGACCACGACGCTGCCCGCGAGGGGCCTCTTCCACGAAGACCCGTACTGCGTCGGCATCACGGGCAGTTTTTCGACCGAGGTCGGCCTCGAATACCTGGCGCAGGCCGATCTGGTCATCGTTGTCGGCGGCTCCCTCGCGTTTCATGCCGGCGGCGGCGGGCAGCTTTGGAAGAAGGCGAAAATGCTGCACGTCGACATCGATCCCCGCGCGGTACGGCAGGGGCAGGAAGTGGCGCGCAACCACCTGCGCGCCGATGCGCGGCTTGGCGTGGAAGCGCTGACGGCCGCGCTGCCGGAGCGCAGCGCGAAGTGGCGCACCGAGGCGATGACCGCGCGCATCCGCAACACGAAACCCGACAGTCACGTGTTCGAAATCGAGCCGGGGCTGCTCGACCCGCGCGACGTGGTCGAAGCGCTGGAGAAAACGCTGCCCGCCGACTGGGAGCTCGTGAATTCGTCGGGACATTGCTCGTGGTTCTTCGCGCAGATGCCCTCGCGTCCGCAGGAGAAATTCCTCACGATCCGCGAGTTCGGCGCGATCGGCAACGGCATCTCGTTCGCCATGGGCGTGGCGGCAGCGCGCCCCGACCGCACCGTCGTGCTATTAGACGGCGACGGCA
>CAZMBS010000292.1:0-3302 GCA_964564295.1 uncultured Streptomycetaceae bacterium | reverse complement strand
GCAGACTTGCCGCCGAATAGGCTAGCCGGGCCGGTTTTTTTGCCATCACGCGCTCCTTTCGTACCCGCGACAATGCTTCACGAGTTTCGATTCTACCCGCAGCGCGACGCCAGCGCGCCGGGCCGAGCGCCGCGCGACATCGGCGGAGAGCGCGTAATTATTTGTTTTTATTGATTAAATTGAACGCCGAGTCAGCGCCGGCCGGACAGCGATCGAGCGGCAGATAGTCCCAGCCGGAAATCGCAGTGGCGGCGCGGCGCGCGTTACCCGTCAGAAAAATGTCGCCGGCCTGCGCGATGTCCTCGCCGAGCTTGCACGCGGCGTTGACTTCCGCGCCGAACACGTCCACGTCGCCGATGCGCAGCACGTCGCCATAGCCGATGCCGATGCACAGCAGGACCTTTTCCGCGTCGATGCGCGTCCGGTTGTAGTCGTTCAGCACGGCTTGCATGTCGAGCGCGCAGCCGACGGCTTCATCCACCTGCCGGAAAATGATGAGCAGGCTGTCGCCCTCGGGTTTCAGCAGGATTCCGCAGTGCCGCTCGATCATCGGCACGAGCAGCCGGTGCGATTCGTGTATCGTCTGCAGAAAGTGAACGATGCCGAATTCCGCGACGCGTCGCGAGAATCCCGCGAGATCGGTGTACATCACGGCCCACTTTTCACCGAACAGGTTCCAGATCCGGCGGTCGATCGCCGCCTTGTCGGCGCCGGGCGCGAGCCGCTCCGCAATCAGCTTCTCGAGCCGGTCCTGCGAGGCTCGCGAGTGAATGCAGAACGTGAACGGCATGCGCGGTTGCCGGCAGGAACCCGTGCGCGCCGGGTCGCGCTAGTAGCCGACGGCCTGGCCGTCGGTGCGGCGTTCACTGGCCGCGAGGTACCCGTCGGGCAGACGGTAAATCAGTTGCGCGCGGCCGAAGTCGGTCGACCATCGGTCGGCTTGCGTCATGCCGTGACCCAGCGCGCGCAGTCCCGCGACGGTCGCTTCCGGCACGCCGTGTTCGATGCCCACGTTCGATCCGGCATCGACGCGCCAGCGCGGCGCGTCCGCAGCCGCCTGCGGATTCTGCTGGTAATCCACCATGCGCAGCATCACCTGCATGTGCCCCTGCGCCTGCATCGAGCCGCCCATCACGCCGAAGCTCATGAGAGGTTTTCCCTTCTGCGTGACGAATCCCGGGATGATGGTGTGGAACGGGCGCTTGCGTGGCGCGACCACGTTGGCGTGATCGGCGCGCACGCTGAATCCCTGCCCGCGGTTTTGCAGGCTGATTCCGGTTCCCGGCACGACGACGCCGGAGCCGAAGCCCGAAAAATTCGACTGGATGTAGGAGACCATCATGCCCGACTCGTCCGCGGCCGTCAGATAGACGGTACCGCCGCGGGACGGATTCCCGAACGCGGGTTTGCCCGCCTGGCGCGTATCGATGAGCTTCGCGCGTTCCTTCAGGTAGTCCTTGTCGAGCAGGTCGGCAGGCTTCACGCGCATCGTGGCCGCGTCGGAGACGTACTCGTAAATGTCCGCGAACGCGAGTTTCATCGCCTCGATCTGCAGATGCAGGCTCTCGACGGAATCCACGGGCAGGCGCGCGATGTCGAAGTTCTCGAGGATGCCGAGCGCCATCAGCGCCGCGATGCCCTGACCGTTGGGCGGAATTTCGTGCAGCGTGTAGCCGCGGTAATCGGTCCCGACCGGCTTGACCCAGTCGTTCTTGTGGGCGGCAAGATCGTCCAGCGTGAGCGCGGCGTCGTGCTGTTTCGCGAATGCGGCGATTTTTTCCGCGAGGTCGCCCCGGTAGAAGGCCTCGCCCTTCGTTTCCGCGATGCGTTTCAGCGTTTTTGCCTGGGCCGGGAACGAAAACTTCTCGCCGGCCGCCGGCGCGCGGCCGCGCGGCATGAACGCTTCCGCGTAACCCGGCTGGTTTTTGAGTTCCGGCACCTGGCTTGCCCACAGGCGCGCGATCGTCGGCGACACGAGGTATCCGTCGGATGCGTATGCCATCGCCGGCTCGAACAGGTCCGCGAACGGCAGCTTGCCGAACTTCGCGGACAGGTCGACCCACGCTGACACCGCGCCCGGCACGGTCACGGATTCCCAGCCGCGCGGCGGCATGACGCTCATGCCCTTGAACCGGTCGAGATTCCATCCGGCGGGCGAGCGTCCCGACGCATTGAGGCCGTGCAGTTTCTTGCCGTCCCACAGGATGCAGAATGCGTCGGAGCCGATGCCGTTGCTGGTGGGCTCGAGCACGGTCAGCGAAATGGCCGTGGCGAGTATGGCATCAACCGCGTTGCCGCCCTTCAGCAGCATGCGCAGGCCGGCCTGTGCCGCAAGCGGTTGCGACGTGGCGACGCAGTTCCGTGCCAGCACCGGCATGCGTTGCGAGGAATACGGGAACTGCCAGTCAAACGGCGTCATGTGCGAACCTGCAAGGGGAAACCCCGATTGTACCGGAAACCGACACGGCAAAAAATCGGCGGCGCCGTGGCGCCGCCGATTTTCCCGCCGCAGCCGTGCGATCAGCGCGGCTCGATGCCTGCCTGCCGCGCGACCTTGATCCACTTCTCGATTTCGGATCGATTGAACGCATCGTGCTGCTCGGGCGTATTGCCGACCGGCTCCGCGCCCTGTCCCGCGAGGTTCTTGCTGACGTCCGGATGCCTGAGCGACTTCAGCAGCGCGCCGTGCAGCCGGTCGATCACCGGCCTGGGCGTGCCCGCCGGCGCGAACATCGCGAAACCGCTCGACACGACGTAGCCCTTGAGCCCGGATTCCACCATCGTCGGCGTATCGGGCGCCGCGGACGAGCGCTTCTCGCCGGTCTGGGCAAGCATGCGTATCTTGCCGGCGCGCACGTACTGGATCACCGCCGGCATGCTCGCAAACTGCAATTGCACGTGGCCCGCGAGCAGGTCGATGCCCGCCGGGCCCGAGCCCTTGTACTGAATCTGCACGAGTTTGACCTTGGCCATCGTATTGAAGAGTTCGCCCGCGAGGTGGCCGACGGTGCCGGTGCCCGCGGTCGCGTAGTTCAGCTCTCCCGGCCGCGCGCGCGCGAGCGCGATGAGTTCCTTGACGTTTTTCACCGGCAGCGCGGGGTGCGCGACGAACGCGGTCGGCACGTCAGCCACCACGGAGATCGGCGCGAAATCGCGGATCGAATCGTACGGCAGCTTCTTGGTCACGGACGGATTCATCACGTGCGCCGCGGACACCATGATCACCGTGTAGCCGTCCGGCGGCGCCTTGGCCGCGATCTCGGTGCCGATGATGCTGCCTGCGCCGCCACGGTTGTCGATGA
>CAZMBS010000291.1:0-3319 GCA_964564295.1 uncultured Streptomycetaceae bacterium | reverse complement strand
GGGCAATCGCGTGACCGATGCCCATGCTTGCGCCCGTGACGAGCGCGGTCTTGCCTTTCAGTTGCAGATCCATCGCAGTCCTCTTTTCGAATGACGTGCCAGACCGTCAGGAATCACGGGGCGGGCACCGGTTCGCCCGGCACGAGCAGTCCGGCCGGTCGCCCTCTCCTTGCCGCAAGCACCGGATAACCCGTTGAAAATTGCCAATCATCACTCCGCTGTCGCGCCGGAAGCTTTCACCACTTTCGCCCACTTTGCGAGATCGCGCTGCACGATGCCCGTGAACGCTTCGGGCGCCGTCGCGTACGACTCCGCACCCTGTTTCAGCAACAGGTCGCGTACGTCCGCAGCATTGACAATGCGCACGACGTCGGCATTGAGTCTCTGCACGATTTCGCGCGGCGTGCCGGCCGGCGCGAAGAGTCCGTACCATGCCACCGCTTCGTATTCCGGCAGGCCCGATTCCGCGACCGTCGGGAACGCCGGCGCGGTCGGAAAACGCTTCGCGCTCGTTACCGCGAGACCGCGGAGCTTCGCCGACTGCACGAGCGGCAGCGAGGACACGATCGTCGCGAAGCTCAGCGCGACCTCACCCGACATGACCGCCGGCATCGCCTGCGCGCCGCCCTTGAACGGCACGTGCAGCATGCGCACGTTCGCAAGGCTCGTGAACAACGCTCCCGACAGATACAGAAAATTTCCCGACGAGGCATACGAGAGTTCGCCCGGGCGCGCCCTGGCCAGCGCGACCAGTTCGCGGACGGTTCTCGCCGGCACCGACGGGTGCGCGACGATCATGTTCGGCAACAACGCCACCGGCGTGATGGCCGCGAAGTCGCGTACCGGATCGTACGACGGCTTCGCGTACAGGCTCGCGTTGATCGCGTGCGTCCCGGTCGTGCCCATGACCAGCGTCTGACCGTCCGGCGCCGCGCGTGCCGCGATTTCGGACCCGACGATGCCGCCCGCGCCGCCGCGGTTGTCGACGATCGCGGCCTGCCGCCGGTACTGGTCGTTCAGCTTCTGCGCAACCACGCGCGCCACGATGTCGGTGGCGCCGCCCGGCGGAAACGGCACGATGATGCGAACGGGCTTCGCCGGAAAATCCTGCGCGCACGCGACTCCCGCGGCGAGCATCGTCGCCGTCACGATCGCGAGCCGCGTGCCGCGGCGTGGCGTGGGCAAGGCCGGCAAGGTATCCCCGGCCCTACGGCTTCCTGCGCCGCGCGCGCCCGCGACGCGCGGCACCCGCCGCCTTCGCCTCACCCGCGAAAAATTCCTTCGCGACCCGGAACGCGCCGAGCGCCTCGGGAAAGCCGCAGTAAACCGCGGACTGCAACAGTATTTCGCGGACTTCGTTCCGGGTCACGCCGTTGCGCATCGCGCCGCGCAGGTGCAGGTGCAGCTCCTCAGGCTTGCCGCGAGCGACCACGAACGCAATGGTGATCATGCTGCGCTCCCGGAGCCCCAGACCCGGCCGCGCCCAAGTCGTGCCCCAGCCCGCGCGCGTCGCCATTTCCTGTATCGGCCGCGTGAATTCGTCCGCGGCCTTGAACTGGCGCTCGACATAGTCGGCGCCCAGCACGCGCTTGCGCATCTTCAGTCCCTGCTCGTACAGTCTGTCTTTCATCACGTTCTCCGGTTGTCCTTCAATCGACCCGCACGTTGGCGTCCTGAATGACTTTGGCCCATTTGGCGATCTCGCTGCGAATGAACTTCGCGAGTTCCTCCGGCGGACCGCCGACCGGATCGATGCCGTTCGTGATCAGCATTTTCCGGAACTCGGGATGCGCGAGCACGCGGCCCGTCTCTGAATTGAGCTTCGCGATCACGTCGCGCGGCGTGCCGGCGGGTGCCAGCAGGCCGTACCATACGCCGGAATCGTAACCGGGCAGACCGGCTTCGTGGATCGTCGGAATGTCGGGCAGTCCCGCGGTGCGTTTCAGCGTGCTCGCACCCAGCGCGCGGATGCGGCCGCTCTGGATGTGCTGCGTGGCGGACACCGGCGTCGCGAACAGGATTTGCGCGTGGCCCGCCAGCGTTTCGATGAGCGCGGGGCCGCCGCCCTTGTACGGGATGTGCAGCAGGTCGATGCGCGCCATATGCTTCAGCAGTTCCGCCGCGAGATGACCGCCGCTGCCGCTGCCGGCCGAGGCATACGTCATCTGCCGCGGCTTCGATTTGGCGAGCGCGATGAGTTCCTTCAGCGACTTCACCGGCAGCGACGGGTGCACGACCAGCAGGTACGGGCCGGTCGCGAGCAGCATGACGGGCTCGTAATCCTTCACGGGGTCGTACGGGAGTTTTTTATACAGGCTCACGTTCACGGCCAGTTGAGCGGTCAGCGCCATCACGATGGTGTAGCCGTCCGGCGCGGCGCGCGCAACGAACTCCATGCCGATGTTGCCGCCCGCACCGCCGCGGTTCTCGACGATGACCTGCTGTCCCATGAGTTCGGTGAGCCGCTGCGCGAGCGGTCGCGCGATGGTGTCGCTGCCGCCGCCGGGCGGATACGGCAGCACGAGCCGCACCGGTTTCACGGGATACGACTGCGCCCACGCGCCCGACAGCGCGCAGAAAAACGGCAGTGCCAATGCGAGATACCTCGGCCTCATGAAACACTCTCCTTCGGTGGCGCTATGGCAACCCAATGATTTTATTCATGTTTTTACCTGGAGGTCCACTGCGCGCGCGCGCAGCGTAGCGTCCTTCCGCAACGTCATTTTCGCAACCTTGTGCGTGGGCGTGTGCGGCAAATCGTCCACGAACAGCACGAAGCGCGGCACCTTGATGCGCGCCAGATGTTTCGCGCACCAGTCCGCGATGTCGCGCTCGCTCGCCTGCGCGCCAGGCTTGAGCACCACGGCCGCGAGTATGTCGTCCTCGCCGAGTTCCGCCGGAACGGGAATCGCGGCCGCCTCATGAACCGCGGGATGCTGTCCGATCACGCGGTCGAGTTCGGCGCCCGCGATGTTCTCGCCGCGGCGCCGGATGATGTCTTTCTTGCGCGCGATGAAAAAGAAGTAGCCGTCCGCGTCGCGCCGCACGAGGTCGCCGGTCTTGAACCAGCCGTCCTCGAACGCGCCCGCCGTCTGCTCCGGATCCCGGAAGTAGCCCTGCATGATGATCGGCGTTCTGACCCACAGTTCGCCTTCCGTGCCGTCCGGAACATCCACGCCGCGATCGTCGACCACGCGGCACTGCGCCCAGGGGCGGGCGGGATCGGGATGACGCCCGATCGGACCCATGCTGCCCTTCTTCATCGGACCCTCGAACGGGTTGCAGGTCACGCCGGGAATCTCGGTCATGCCGTAGCCGC
>CAZMBS010000290.1:0-3326 GCA_964564295.1 uncultured Streptomycetaceae bacterium | reverse complement strand
GATCCAGGGCGGCGGATTCGAAAAGGGCATGAAACAGAAACCGACGCGGCCGCCGGTCAAGAACGAAGCGGCCAACGGACTGAAGAACGAGAATTACACGATCGCGATGGCGCGGACCGCCGATCCGCATTCGGCCAGCGCGCAGTTCTTCATCAATGTCGCCGACAATGATTTTCTGAACCACAGCGCGCCGACCGGGCAGGGGTGGGGCTACTGCGTGTTCGGCCGGGTGGTCGACGGCACCGACGTCGTCGATCGCATCCGTAAAGTGAAAACGGGCAGCAAGGGCATGCACCAGGACGTGCCGCTCGAAGATGTCGTGATCGAAAAGGCGGAACTGGTCGATTAGCGGATTGAGCAAGAGATCCGGCATGGGCCGTTACGCGGCGCAAAGGCGAGCCCGGAGTCTGCCGACCGCGATCCGCACGTTGATCGTGCGTTCCCGCTGAAGACGCCATCACGCGCCCGTGCCGCACAGCCTTCTGATCTCGGACCTGCATCTTTGCGCGGAGCGGCGTCAGATCAATCAGCAGTTCTTCAACTTCGCGCGCAGCGTCGCACCCGGCGCCGACGCGCTGTATGTTCTCGGCGATCTGTTCGAATACTGGGTCGGCGACGACGATCTCGACGAACCACTGAACGCGGCGGTGGCGCGGGCGCTGCGCGCCGTTGCGGATGCCGGCGTGGCGCTGTATTTCATGCACGGCAATCGCGACCTGCTGATCGGAAACCGCTTCGCCGCATGCTGCGGCGCCGCGATCATTTCCGATCCCATGGTGGTCGATCTCCATGGCACGAGAACCCTGCTCATGCACGGCGATACGCTCTGCACCGACGACGTGGAATACCAGCGCTTTCGCGCGTACGCGCGCGACCCCGCCAACCAGGCACAGTTTCTCGCGCAACCGATCGGAGCGCGGCGCGAGCAGATGCTGGGCATGCGCGCCAGGAGCGAATCCAGAAACAGGGAAAAGTCAAATGAAATCATGGATGTATCGACGTACACTGTCGAGCGCGTGCTGCGCGAACAGGGCTATCCGCGGCTGATCCACGGCCACACCCACCGCCCGGCCCGGCACGAGCATCGCGTCGACGGCCATGTCTGCGAGCGCTGGGTGCTCACGGACTGGTACGAACGCGGCGGATACCTGCGCTGCGATGCGAACGGCTGCGAGGCCGTGGTGCTGCCGCAGGACTGAACATGCGCGGCAACAGCGATGGCGATGTGCTTGCCGTTCTGCGCGCGGACTGGGCCTGGATCCTGCCGGACCCGCGACGCATCCTCTCCATCAACGCTTTCGGACACGTGCTGGTGGAGTGCGGCGACGCAACGGTATGGCGCGTCACGCCCGAGTATCTGCTCGCGGAACTTGCCGCTTCCGACGCGGCGCAGCTGGATGCCCTGAACAACGACCCCGCGTTCCAGGCCGATGTCGATGCCGTTGCGCAATGGGCCGAAGACGCCGCAGCCGCGATCGGGCCGCTTGCGCCCGGGCAATGCTACGGATTCAGGATCTGGCCGGCGCTCGGAGGTGCGTTCGGCATTGACAACCTGGCGATCAAGTCGTTGACCGACTGGCTGGGCGCGAGCGGTAGCGTCGCATTTCAGATCAAGGATCTGCCCGAGGGCACCGCCGTCAAGATCGGCTCGAACTGACCCGCTACACGAGCCCGCGCGCGAGATCGGCCTTGATGTCCTCGATGTTCTCGAGGCCCACCGCAACGCGCAGCAATCCGTCACCGATTCCCGCGGCAGCGCGCGCCTGCGGCGTGATGCGGCCATGCGTGGTGGACGCCGGGTGCGTGATCGTGGACTTGGTGTCGCCGAGATTCGCGGTGATGGACAGCAGCGCCGTCCGGTCCACCACGCGCCACGCCGCCTCCTTGCCGCCTTTCACGTCGAACGCCACGATCGCCCCGCCGGACTTCTGCTGGCGCATCGCCAGCGCGTGTTGCGGATGCGAAGCAAGGCCCGGATAGTACACGCGCGCAATGCCGCTCTGCCCTTCCAGCCAGATCGCGAGTTCGCGCGCGGCGGCCGATTGCGCCTCGACCCGGATGCGCAACGTCTCCAGGCCTTTCAGGATCACCCAGGCGTTGAACGGCGACAGAGTGGGCCCCGCGATGCGCAGAAAGCTGTACACGCCCTCGTGTATCACGCTCTTTTTGCCGAGCACCGCGCCGCCGAGCACGCGTCCCTGCCCGTCGAGATACTTGGTGGCGGAATGGATCACGATATCCGCGCCGAGTTCGAGCGGTCGTTGCAACACCGGCGTGCAGAAGCAGTTGTCCACGGCGAGCAGCGCGCCCGCGTCGTGCGCGATCTGCGCGAGCGCCGCGATGTCGTAGACCTCGGTCAGCGGATTCGACGGCGTTTCGACGAACACGAGCTTCGTGTTCGGTTGCACGGCGGCGCGCCAGGCCGCGACATCGGTGCCGGACACGAACGTCGTGTCGATGCCGAAACGTTTCATGACCGTGCCCAGCAGTTGCACCGTGGAACCGAATACGGCAGCCGCGCAGACCACATGGTCGCCCGATTTCGTGAGCCCCATGACGGTCGCCAGTATCGCGGCCATGCCGGAAGACGTCGCGATGCACTCCTCCGCGCCTTCCAGCGCGGCGAGCCGCTGCTCGAACACGGTGACGGTCGGGTTGGTGAAGCGCGAATAGACGTTACCGGGCTCCTGATAGGAGAACCGCGCCGCCGCCTGTGCCGCCGATTTGAACACGAAGCTCGATGTCAGGTACAGCGCCTCGGAATGCTCGCCGAACTGGCTGCGTTCAATGCCCGCGCGCACCGCCAGTGTTTCCAGCCGGTAGTCGTCCGTCATGATGAAGCTCCGAAAAACAAAAAACCCGGTCAGCTTGCGCTAAACCGGGTTGCCCTCGCTTTAGCCGTATTTGTTTGTCGCCCGGCACGAACTTCGACCGGCGGCGCCCGCAAGCTGATCCTCAAATCGGCGCTGGGAGGACGTTACCCCCGACCGCCCCGGATGTCAACAACACCGGCCGCTGCAGACCGCTAGTCAGCGAGGTCGAGCCCGAGGTCGAGCTGGGTCGCGGTGGCTTCCGAAAGCCTGGCGCCGTCGCGCCGCACGGCTTCGACGCCGTCGAGATACGCCTGCGTCACGTCGCCGGTCACGTAAACCCCGCTGAAGCAGGAATCCTCGAACCGCGTGACGCGCGGATTCACGCTGCGCACGTCGTCGATCAGCGCATCGAGGTCCTGGTAAATGAGTTCGTCGCTGCTGATTTCGCGCGCGATCTCCGATTCCGAACGGTCGGCCGCTATCAATTCCTCGCGCGTGGGCATGTCGATGCCG
>CAZMBS010000289.1:0-3338 GCA_964564295.1 uncultured Streptomycetaceae bacterium | reverse complement strand
TGGTGATCGCCAGCGCCGGGCACACCGCCTCGCACAGCTTGCACGCGATGCAGCGCTCCTCGCCGTTCGGATACCGCCGCAGCGCATGCAGCCCCCGGAATCGCGGCGACTGCGGCGTCTTCTCCTCGGGAAACTGCACGGTGATCTTGCGCGCGAAGAAGTAGCGCCCGGTGAGCATCATCCCCTTCACGAGTTCGACGAGGAGAAAAGTCCGGAAGAAACCGCGGATCGCATCGACCATGGCGTTACCTCCACCAGACCCACAACGGGGTCTGCATCCAGGCACCGAGCACGAAGATGTAGACGATGGTGAGCGGCAGGAACACTTTCCAGCCGAGGCGCATCAACTGATCGTAGCGGTAGCGCGGAAACGTCGCGCGAAACCACAGGAAACACGACACCACGGCGAACAGCTTGACGAGCAGCCACCAGAAGCCCGGCGCGCCGAGCGCGCCCCACGACGGCGGAAACGGCGAGAGCCATCCGCCGAGAAACAGGATCGCCGCGAGCGCCGAAATCAGGATCATGTTCGCGTATTCGGCGAGGAAAAACACCGCGAACGTCATGCCCGAATACTCGACGTGAAAGCCCGCGACGATCTCGGACTCGCCCTCTGCCACGTCGAACGGCGCGCGGTTGGTCTCCGCGACACCCGCGATGATGTAGATGAGAAAAATCGGGAACAGCGGTATCCAGAACCACCCGGCAAGGCCGTACTGCCCGTCCTGCGCCTTGACGATCTCCCCGAGGTTGAGGCTTTGAGAGGCCATCAGCACGCACACGAGCGCGAAGCCCATCGCCAGTTCGTAGGACACCATCTGCGCGGCCGAACGCAGCGCCCCGAGAAACGCGTACTTCGAGTTCGACGCCCAGCCCGCGATGATGATGCCGTAGACGCCCATCGACGTGATCGCCATCAGGTACAGCAGCCCCGCGTTGACGTCGGCCAGCACCATTTCGGGGCTGAACGGCACGACGGCCCACGCCGCGAGCGCCGGCGTGATCGCCATGATCGGCGCGAGGATGAACAGAAACCGGTTCGCGCCCGTCGGGACGATGATTTCCTTCGTGAGCAGCTTGAGACCGTCGGCGATCGGCTGCGCGAGCCCGCCGAGCCATGGAATGCCGAAAAACGTCACACGGTTCGGGCCGATGCGTATCTGCATCCAGCCGATCATCTTGCGCTCCCACAGCGTGAGATACGCGACCGACACCATGAGCGGCACGACGATGCAGAGGATCAGCAGCACCGTCTTGATCACGTACAGCACGGCCGGCGCGTATTCCTGGCCGACGACCGCGGCGACGATCGTCGCCAGCAGTCCCCAGGCCCAGTGACCCAGATTCACGAACGGCTGCAGCACGGCGCTCACACGGCCACCTGTTCCCGCGCGGCGACGCGTTCGGCCTGCACGGTGCCGAAGAGCGCGCCCAGCATCGCCGTTTCCGCGCGCGCGCCCGCGACCCGCACGCAATCCGCGGGCAGCGCGTCGTCGATCGCGAACGGAAGCACCGTCTCGCCGTCACCCTGGCGCACGCGCACGAGGTCGCCATCGCGCAGGGCGAGCCGTTCCGCCGTGGCGCGACTCAGCGTGACGACCGGCGGCATACCGTCGCGCGTCTTCTGCAGCGACGGTGCGCGCCGCGCGATCGCGTCCGCGGCATGAATCGGCACTTCTCCGATGCGCTGCATGCCCGCGTGGACGGGCGCAGGCGCCTGCAGGCGCACGCCGCTGACGCGGTTATCCAGTCTCGCGGAAACGTTACCGTCGCCCAGGGCCTCGCGCCGCACTTCGTCGGCACTGTCTTGATTAAAACCGTTAATATTCAACAAGTTACCTAATACACGCAGCACCTTCCAGCCCGGGCGCGTTTCGCCGAGCGGCCGCACGACTCCGGTAAAGCTTTGTGCAACACCTTCCGCATTCACGAATGTGCCGGCCGTTTCGGTAAACGGCGCAATCGGCAGCAGCACGTGCGCGTAATCGACCGCGCCGTGCTGGTACGCGCTCATCGCGACAACGAGTTCGGCCTGCCGCATGGCGGCCGTCGCCGCCTGCGGATCGCCGCAGTCCAGTTCCGGTTCGACGCCGAGCAGCAGATACGCCTTGAGCGGGGACGCGATCATGCGGCGCGCATCGGTGCCTTCCGGCACGGCGCCGGCGAGGTAGCCGCCCACGCTGTTCGCGGCCTCGCCCAGAAATCCGAAACGACAGCCCGCGATCTCGGCAAGCGCCTGCGCGAGCACGTGCAACTCCGTCGCCGCGGGATGGTGCTGCGCGAGATTGCCGAGGAACACGGCGGCCTGCTTGCCGGACAAGAGGCTCTCCGCGATCCGTTGCGCCGGCTCGCCCACCGTGACGGCATCGACCGCGCCGCGGACGGTTTCCGGGACCGGGACGCCCGACCTGTCCGCCGCCGCCTTGACGACCTGCGCGAGCGTTGCGCCCATGGCCGAAGGCGCGACGATCGCGCGGTTTGCAACACGCATCAGCAGATCGTCGTCGACGGGGTTGATGAGGTTCAACTGCGTGACTTTCTTTGTGATCTGGCGCAGCCGGTGCGCGATCAACGGGTGTTCCTTGCGCAGCGTCGAGCCCACGACCAGCACGCGGTCAAGCGCGTTGATCCCGGCGATGTTCATGCCGAGCCAGGGCGCGCCCGCCATTTTTCCGTCGGCGCCGAAATCGGAACGGCGCAGGCGAAAATCGACGTTGCCCGATCCGAGGCCGCGCACGAGTTTCTGCAGCAGATGAAGTTCCTCGACCGTCTGGTGGGGTGTCGCCAGCGCGCCGATCGCCGCCGCGCCGTGCGCCGCGCCGATGCGCTGCAGCGCCTTCGCGACGAAGTCCAGGGCGACCTGCCAGTCCACTTCCCGCCACGTGCCGTCCTGCTTCAGCATCGGGCGCGCGAGGCGCTGTGCGGTATTGAGTCCCTCGTACGCGAAGCGATCCTTGTCCGAGAGCCAGCACTCGTTGATCGCGTCGTTCTCGCGCGGCAGCACGCGCATGACGCGATTCTGCTTCACCTGCACCGTGATGTTGGAACCCAGGCCGCAATGCGGGCTCACCGACGGCTTGCGCGACAGTTCCCACGTGCGCGCCGAATAGCGGAACGGCTTCGACGTCAGCGCGCCCACCGGGCACAGGTCGATCACGTTGCCGGAGAGTTCCGAATCCACGGTCTTGCCGACGAACGTGATGATTTCCGAATGCTCGCCGCGGCCGATCATGCCGAGTTCCATGACGCCGGCAATTTCCTGCCCGAACCGCACGCAGCGCGTGCAGTGGATGCAGCGCGTCATGTCGGTGGAAATCAGCGGCCCGAGGTTCTTGTTT
>CAZMBS010000288.1:0-3355 GCA_964564295.1 uncultured Streptomycetaceae bacterium | reverse complement strand
TGTACGGCGCGCAGCGGTTCCCGATCACGGTGCTGTACCGGCCGCCGAAGCTGCGCTGGATCGAGCCGCTCATGCTTGCGGGGCGCGGCCGCTGGAAGGCGGAGCTTGCGCCCGCCAACCTGCGCGGCGTGCGCATGCTCTACAAGGCGCTCGCGCGCGGCGAGGCCATCGGCATACTGCCCGATCAGGCGCCGGGCGCCGGCGACGGCGAGTGGGCTCCGTTTTTCGGCCGTCCGGCGTACACGATGACGCTGGCGGCCCGCCTGCAGAAAGCGACCGGCGCGGCGGTGATCATGGCCTTCGCGGAACGATTGCCGGCGGGCCGCGGTTATCACCTGCACCTGCAGCGCGTGTCGACGGAGCGCTTCGATGCCGCCGCGCTGAATCGCGAAGTGGAGTCCCTCGTGCGCCGCCATCCTGCGCAATACCTGTGGGGCTACAACCGCTACAAATTGCCCGCCGGTGCCGCGCCGCCGCCGGCCGGCGGCTGAAATGCCGACCCGACTGGGCCTCGCGGTGTTGTGGCTGCTGCACCGGCTGCCGCTGCGAATGCTCGCCTGTATCGGCACGGCGCTCGGCACGTTGCTCTACGTGCTGGCCGCCGAGCGCCGCAGCGTCACGAGCCGGAATCTGGGACTGTGTTTTCCGGAGCGCAGCGCGCCCGAACGGGACCGGCTCGCGCGCGCGCACTTTCGCGCGTTCGGCCGCGGCCTCCTGGATCACGGCGTCCTGTGGTGGGGATCCCGGGAGCGTGTCCAGCAGATGGTGCAGCTGGAAGGCCTCGAGCACTGGCAGTCGGTGGAGCAGCGTCCGGTCATCCTGTTCGCGCCGCACTTTGTCGGGTTCGACATGGGCGGGGCGCGCATCATCACGCAGCGGCGCGGCGTTTCGGTGTACAGCCGCCAGAAGAATCCGGATTTCGACAGAGTATTGCTGCGCGGGCGCACGCGTTTCGAGACTTCCGAGCTCTATTCGCGACAGGACGGCATCCGGCCGGTGGTGCGCGCGATGCGCAGGGGCCTGCCGCTTTATTACCTTCCGGACATGGACTTCGGCGACCGGGACTCGATATTCGTGCCGTTCTTCGGCGTGCCGGCCGCCACGATCACGGGGCTGGCGCGGATCGCCCGGCTCGCGCGTGCCGTGGTCGTGCCCGCCGTGACACGCCAGTTGCCGGATGGCCGGGGATACGTCCTGCGGTTCTATCCCGCCTGGGACAATTTCCCGACGGACGACGTCGTCGCCGACACGCGGCGCATGAACGCGTTCATCGAGGAACGCGTCCGCGAAATGCCGGAACAGTATTTCTGGCTGCACAAGCGCTTCAAGACGCGCCCGCCGGGCGAGCCGCGCGTGTATTCATGAACGCGGCCGCGGTAATCGCGCCGCTGCAGGCGCAGGACGTCGAGCGTGTCTCGGCGCTCGCGCGCCGCGTCTGGCTCGCGCACTATCCGGGCATCATCAGCGTCGCGCAGATTGAATACATGCTGGCGCAGCGCTACGATCCGTCCGTGCTGCGCGACGAACTGCGTCGCGCCGCGTTATGGTGGGATGTGATCCCGGCAGACGGCGAGATCATCGGATTTGCATCGTATTTCCTGGCGGATACCGCGACTGAGATGAAGCTCGACAAGCTGTATGTGGACCCGGCGCACCAGCGGCGCGGACACGGCGGGCGGCTGCTCGCGCGCGCCTGTTGCATGGCGCGCGAGCAGGGCTGCCGCGCGGTTGTGCTCGCGGTCAACAAGCGCAACGCAACGGCGATCGCGGCGTACCGGAAGCACGGATTCGAAGTGCGCGAGGCGGTCGTGCAAGACATCGGCGGCGGCTTCGTTATGGACGACTACATCATGGCGCGGCAACCGTGACCGGATTCCGGAATCCGGATGCGCAGGCGCGCTGCACCCTGCTGCGACAGGTAAAAACCATAGCCGTGGTCGGCCTGTCGCCCAACGCTTCGCGGCCGAGTTACGAGGTCTCGCGCGCGATGCAGGGCTTCGGATTTCGCATCATTCCGGTACATCCGGCGGCCCGCGAAATCCTCGGCGAACGCGTGTATCCGCGACTGGCCGATGTGCCTTGCGCCATAGATCTCGTCAACGTGTTCCGGCAGGCCGAGTTTCTGGGAGGCGTCGTTGACGAATGCCTCGCGCTGGGGCTGAAGAATCTCTGGGTGCAGGAAGGAATCGTCAACGAAGCCGCAGCGGCTCGCGCGTTGGCGGGAGGAATGACCGTAATCATGGACCGGTGCATTTACCGCGATTATCGCGATTACTGCAGCTAAATGCTTTTAAAATTCACTAAAATGCATGGATTGGGAAACGACTTCGTGGTCTTGGACGCGATGGCACGGCCCATGGCATTGACCCCGGATCAGTTGCGTCGGATCGCGGACCGGCACTTCGGGATCGGTTGCGATCAGATCCTGCTGGTCGAACCCGCGCGCGACGCCGACACCGATTTCCATTACCGGATCTTCAATGCCGATGGCGGCGAAGTCGAGCAGTGCGGCAACGGAGCCCGCTGCTTCGTGCGCTACGTGCGGGATGCCGGGCTCACGACCAAGGACCGGATTCGCGTCGGGACCAAGGCGGGCGTAATCGTGCTGAACCTGGAAGCGGACGGGCAGGTGACGGTCGACATGGGGATGCCGACGTTCGAGCCGGCCCGGATTCCGTTCCAGGCCGCAGCGCAAGCGCTTACTTACGATCTGGATGTGAATAAAAAATCAATAAAAATCAATGCCTTATCTATAGGAAATCCGCACGCTGTGCAGTTCGTCGCCAACGTCGATGCTGCACCGGTAGATGACGAGGGTCCCGCGATCGAACGCCATCCGCGATTCCCGCAGCGCGCAAACGCCGGCTTCGTCGAGGTATTGCGCCGCGATCACATCAAGCTCCGCGTGTTCGAGCGAGGTGCCGGCGAGACGCTCGCGTGCGGAACCGGCGCATGCGCGGCGGTCGTGGCGGGAATTCAGCGCGGCTTGCTCGACACCCGGGTCACCGTGACAACGCGTGGCGGAGACCTCGTAATATCATGGCAGCGCGAAGGCGCGCCGGTCATGATGACCGGACCCGCGGTAACCGTGTTTCGCGGCGAAATCGACCTTTAAGGACAAGAATGAAACCGGAAGACGTTTTGAGCTATCTGCAACAGCACCCGCAGTTCTTCGAGGATCACGCCCAGGCAGTATCGGAAATCCTGATTCCGCACCCGCACGGCGGGCGCACCATCTCGATCAGCGAGCGCCAGATTCTCACGCTGCGCGAAAAAGGCAAGCAGCTCGAAGGCAAACTGAGCGAGGTCATCCGGTTCGGCGAGGAAAACGATGCGATCAGCGAAGAGGTGCATC
>CAZMBS010000287.1:0-3370 GCA_964564295.1 uncultured Streptomycetaceae bacterium | reverse complement strand
ATACGGCGGAAAGTTGTAATGCAGCATGAACCGGTCGCGGTATTCGCCCTGCAGCGCATCGATGATCTGCTCGTCTCTCGCGGTGCCCAGCGTGGCCGTGACGAGCGCCTGCGTCTCGCCGCGTGTGAACAGCGCCGAGCCGTGCGCGCGCGGCAAAACGCCGGTGCGTATGGTGATCGGCCGCACCGTGCGGGTGTCGCGTCCGTCGATGCGCGGCTCGCCATCGAGAATCTGGTTGCGGACGATTTTGGCCTCGATGTTGCTGAATTCCGATTTCACGAGATTGGCATGCGCGTTGGACGCATCTTCCGGCACCAGCGCCTTCAGCACCTTGTCGCGGATGCCATCCACGGCAATCGTCCGCGCCTGCTTCTGCTTGATCGCGTACGCGGCGCGCAATTCGGATTCGGCCATCTGCGCGAGCTGCGCGATCATGGCCTCGTCCTTCTGCGGCGGCGCCCAGTCCCAGAGCGGTTTCCCGGCCTCATCGACCAGTTCGTGTATCGTATTGATGACCGACTGCATCTGCTCGTGGCCGTAAACGACCGCGCCGAGCATGACGTCTTCGGGCAGTTCCACGGCCTCGGACTCCACCATCAGCACGGCCTGCTGCGTGCCGGCGACGACAAGATCCAGCTTCGTCGATTTCAGCTCGGTTGCGGTCGGGTTCAACACGTATTGCCCGTCGACGTAACCCACACGTGCGGCGCCGATCGGGCCATTGAACGGAATGCCGGAAATCGCCAACGCGGCCGACGCGCCGATCATGGCCGGTATGTCGGAGTCGATTTCACTGTTGGACGAAACCACGGTCGCGACGATCTGCACTTCGTTGTAGAACCCGTCCGGAAACAGCGGCCGTATCGGCCGGTCGATGAGCCGGGAGGTCAGGATTTCCTTCTCGGACGGGCGACCCTCGCGACGGAAAAATCCGCCGGGTATCTTGCCGGCCGCGTACGTGCGCTCCTGGTAGTCCACCGTCAGCGGCAGAAAATCCTTGCCGGAATCGGCATGCTGATTTCCGACGACTGTCACCAGCACCACGGTGTCTTCCATGCTGACGAGCACCGCGCCGGTGGCTTGGCGCGCGATTTCGCCCGTCTCCAGTGTCAGACTGTGGCGACCCCAGGTAATCGTTTTCTTGATCGGCTTCAAAATTGTTTTCCTCGCATCCAACAAAAAAAGACCGCCAGCGCGGTCTTTTCATATTATTCAATTAGTTACGCAAAATGGAACCGGCACCGGTCTGCGCGGTTGTCCGCATCGACTGCCGGAACTGACTGCGGCGTGGCACCCAACGGTTATTTCCGCAGACCCAGACGGTCGATCATTTTGCGATACTGCTCGGCATCCGTTTTCTTCAAATAATCCAACAACTTGCGACGTCTGCTGACCATGCGCAACAATCCCCGGCGCGAATGGTGATCCTTCACGTGAGTCTTGAAGTGCTCGGTAAGATCCGTAATGCGCGCCGTCAAGAGCGCGATTTGCACCTCCGGCGAACCGGTATCGCTCTTGCCACGCTGGTAGTCTTTAACCACCTGCGCTTTTTGTATTGTGGTAACGGCCATGTGCTAGGTCTCCAACCTCGTGGGCTAAACTCAAACTGGGCTCGAACTGAAAATCCCTCTATTTTACTCTGTTACTGATTCATTTCTCAAGCATTACGGGCGACTTCTTTTCCGGCTGGGCAAGCAGTCGGGCGGGTTCGACCGTTCCCGTTTCCGTAAATCTGCCCACGCCGAGGAATCCGGACGGCCCGTACAGCCTCGCCAGTCCGGAGCCATGAGTGGACGCCAGCGCAACTGCCTGACCTGTGGATAGCCGCGACTGCTGACGGTCATCCAGATCGACGCGCGGCAGCGGTTCCAGCAACGCATCCGTGGGCTTCAATTGCAACAAAGCGGCTTCCGGTCCCATTTCCTCCAGTTCGGCAAGGCCGATTGCCGCCTCCAGTCGGAAATCGCCCACCGATGTCCTTGTCAACGCCGCGAGGCAGGCGCCACAGCCCAGCGCACGGCCGATGTCCTCGGCCAGAACCCGGATGTACGTGCCCTTGCTGCAACGTATCGTCGCGTGAATCACGCTACCCTGGACCGCGGAGATGTCCAGCACGCCAATATGAACCCGCCGCGGCGCCCGATCAATTTCCACGCCGTCCCGCGCATACCGATACAGCGGCTTGCCGGCATGCTTGAGTGCGCTGTACATCGGCGGCTTCTGCAGGAGTTCGCCGCGAAACCGTGCGGCAATTGCGTGTACCTCGTCCGCGGTTACCGAGACGGGCCGCTCGTCGATCACGTCGCCCTCGAGATCACCCGTCGTCGTGGTGCGCCCCAGCTGGATCGCCGCGCGGTAGCCTTTGTCCGCATCGAGCAGCAGGTGCGAGAACTTGGTAGCCTCGCCCAGACAGACCGGAAGCAGCCCGGTTGCGGCGGGATCCAGAGTCCCGGTATGCCCGGCTTTCGCGGCGCTCAGCAGGCGCTTCACGCGCGCGACGGCCGCCTGCGAGGTGATGCCCCCGGGTTTGTCGAGCAGCAGTATGCCGTTGATGGGGCGCGAGGCGTGGCGCTTCACTTGCCGTGTCGCGCCGTGTCTGCCGCAACCGCGTCGTCGATAAGTTTCGACAGCCGCACACCGCGCGCCACCGATTCGTCATAGGAAAAATGCAGCTGTGGCACGACGCGCAGCTTCATACGGTGCGCAAGCTCGCGGCGCAGAAATCCCGCCGCGTGGGTGAGCGCCTCGCCCATCGTCGCGATACCCTCGTCGTTGCCGAGCAGCGTGAAGAACACCGTGGCATGGGTGTTGTCGGAGCTCAGTTCGACGTCGGTCAGCGTCAGCAGACCGACACCGACGCGCGGGTCCTTCAACTCGAGACGGATGATTTCGGACAGCTCGCGCTGGATCTGTTCAGCGATGCGCCGGCCGCGGGCGTAATCCTTGGGCATGATGAACGCGTAAGCCCTGTGGCGATGTTCGGAAGGATCGGAGCAGTTCGGGTCCGTCGATCGCGTGTTCCCGGCGGAACGCGCTACAGCGTGCGCGCAACTTCGACGACTTCGTACACCTCGAGCTGGTCGCCGGCCTTGATATCGTTGTAGCCCTTCAAGGAAAGTCCGCACTCGAATCCGGACTTGACTTCGCGCACGTCGTCCTTGAAACGTTTCAGCGAATCGAGTTCTCCATCGTGTATGACGACGTTGTCGCGCAACAGGCGCACTTTCGCGCCGCGGCGCACGAGGCCATCCACCACGTAACAGCCGGCCACGGTGCCCACCTTGGAAATGCGGAAAATCTCGCGGATGTCCACAAGCCCGATGGCGTTTTCCTTGCGTTCCGGCGCAAGCATGCCGGTCAGCGCGGCCTT
>CAZMBS010000286.1:0-3409 GCA_964564295.1 uncultured Streptomycetaceae bacterium | reverse complement strand
TGCCGACGAACTGGAGTCCCGCATCATCGCGACGCACGACGCATCGAACATCGCGGCCGTGATCGTCGAGCCGGTGGCGGGCTCCACGGGCGTGCTGGTGCCGCCCAAGGGTTATCTCGAGCGCCTGCGGGCGATCTGCGACCGGCACGGCCTGCTGCTGATTTTCGACGAAGTCATCACCGGGTTCGGCCGCACCGGGTCGGCGTTCGCCGCGGAAACCTTCGGCGTGACACCGGACATGATCACGTTTGCCAAAGGCGCCACGAACGGCACGATTCCGCTGTCCGGCGTCATCGTGCACCGGAAAATATACGACACGATCGTGACGCAGGCGCCGCCCGGCATGATCGAACTGTTCCACGGCT
Organism: uncultured Streptomycetaceae bacterium; assembly: GCA_964564295.1. Lineage (GTDB taxonomy): Bacteria > Pseudomonadota > Gammaproteobacteria > Burkholderiales > SG8-41 > CAZMBS01. Next base: position 3,044 of record CAZMBS010000286.1, on the reverse strand, counting down.
ACACGTACTCGGGCCACCCGGTCGCCACGGCGGCCGCCGAAGCGACGCTTGCGCTCTACCACGAGGAAAAACTGTTCGCGCGCGCGAAGGAACTTGCGGCGCCGTTTGAATCCGCGCTGCACGCGCTGAACGGCGCGCCGCACGTCATCGACGTGCGCAATTTCGGACTGATGGGCGCGATCGAACTCGAGCCGCGCGGCGGCAGCCCCGGCGCGCGCGGATACGAGGCCTTCGTGAAATGCTACGAAGCCGGCGTATTGTGCCGCGTCTCGGGCGACACGCTGGCGCTTTCGCCGCCGTTGATCGTGAGCCCGGAGCAGATCGGCCGGATCACCGAAACGATCGGCACGGTGCTGCGCGCGCTCGGCTGACGCGCCGCGCTTACAGTATCCGGTTGAACCACAGCAGCGACAGCAGCGCTGCCCCCATCGCGAGCGCGGCACCGACACCGGCGAATATCGCGGTGACTTCCGTGGGCCGGTGTTTTTCCACGGCGAGCCGCGCGCTCAGCGTGCCGTAAATTTTCTGCAGTTCCGCCGCGGTCGCCGCGCGAAAATACTCGCCGTGCGTCGTGGCGGCGATTTTCTTCAGCGCGTCCTCGTCGAGCCGCACGCGCATCGACCAGCCGCCGGCCGATACCGTCGCGCCTTCGGTCGTGCCCATCCCCACCGTGAAAATGCGCACGCCGCGGTCGGCGGCCATCTGCGCGATCTTCGACGGCTCCGGCCCGGTGTTGCTTTGCCCGTCGGACAGCAGCACGATGACCGCCGAGCCGTTCGATCCCGGCGCGGCCGGTTTGGGCTTTTCCGCCTCCTCTCCGCGCCAGCGATTCAGCAGCGTCGCGTGCGACGGCGTGCCATTGATGACTTCATCGACGTCGATGCGCTCCGCCGGCAGCAGGGTCGCGAGCGCGATGATCAGGCCGCTCCCGATCGCCGTTCCGGGTTGCGGCTGCAGGCGGTCGATCGCCTTCGCGAGATCCTCGCGACTGCGCGTCGGAGACTGAACGACCGCCGCCGTTGCCGCGATCGACACGATCCCGACGCGCACGTTGCCCGGCTGACCCGCGACGAAAGTCTTCGCCGCGGCCTGGACAGCGCTCATCCGCGTGGGTTTGATATCGGTGGCCCGCATGCTGCCCGAGGCATCCAGGGCCAGCATGACGGTTTCCGCGCGCGACGGCACGACCACGCTCGCATTGGGTCGCGCAATCGCCAGTATCATTGCGCACAGGCCGATCAACAGCAGCAGCGGTGGCACGTGCCGACGGATCGCACCCGCCCGGCCGGCCGCAGTCGATACGGACTCGAGGTTCGCCCAGCGCTGTGCTTCCTGCCGGCGGCGCGCCAGCGCGCGCGTGTACCACAGCGCCGCGAACGGCACGATCAGCAGCAGCCACAGCATCCATGGCCATTCGAACGAGAACGATCGCGGATCGATCATGGTCATGGCGATCGGGCGATCAACGGGCCGCAGCGCCGTACACGCCGCCGCTCGCGAGCTGGCTGCGGCGTTTGCGCAGCCGCGTGAACCGCAGCAGCGCGTCGTCGAGCGGCTCGCCGGTGGCGAGTTCGAGACAGTCGATGCCCGCCGACGCCAGCGTTTCGCGCAACCATTGCTCGCGCGCCGCGGCAGCGTCGGCAAAGCGCCGGCGAAATTTTCCGTCGTTCGTGTCGACGAACAGTTGCTCGCCGGTTTCCGCATCCTGCAACACGACAAGCCCCAGGTCGGGCAGTTCGACTTCCAGCGGATCGTAAAGTCTCACGGCCACGACTTCATGCCGCCGGGCAAGCAGCGACAGCGCGCGCTCCCATCCCGGCCTGCTGATGAAGTCGGACACGACGAATACGACGGACCGGCGCCGCAGGATCTGCCGTGCGCGCGCGAGCAGGCCGTCCAGGTCGGTCTCCCGGCCGGCGCTCGCGGCGAACCGGTGCATGCGGTCCATCACGTGCAACAGGTGCCGGCGCCCGTTTCGCGCGGGAATCACGGTGTTCATGACATCGTCGCCCGACCCGCCGTACAGCACGACGCCCGCCCGGTTGCCGTGTCCGCACAGCAGCCGCGCCATGACCGCCACGAACGTCGTCGCGAGCGCGCGCTTGCGCACCGTCTGCGATCCGAAATCCACGGATCCGGACAGATCCGTCAGAAACCACGCGGCGACCTCGCGATCTTCGTTGAATTCGCGCACGTACGGGGTTTGCAATCGCGCCGTCACGTTCCAGTCGATGTAGCGCACGTCGTCGTGCGCCTGGTACTCGCGCAGGTCGGCGAGATCGATGCCGAAGCCCCGGAACAACGTGCGATAGTCGCCCTGCAGCACGCCGTCCAGCCGACGGATCACCGTCCATTCGAGGCGCCGCAGCAGTCGTTCAGGATCGTAATCCACTTTAATATCAACAGGTTACAGCACGCGTTCTGCAGCTGGAAAATCCGTTATGCGCGCGCCGGCTTCCAGTGCGTCGCGAGCGGTTTGTCCGGCACCGGGATCGCCTGCACGACCCGGGCGATGATCTGGTCGGGAGACTGCGCGTCGGACAGGGCTTCATAGGTCAGCGAGAGCCGGTGGCGCAGAACGTCCGGAACGAGATCGGTGACGTCCTCCGGCACGACGTAGCTGCGTCCGCGCAGGAAGCCGAGCGCGCGCGCGCCTTCGATCAGGTTGATGGTCGCGCGCGGGCTCGCGCCGAAGGTAACGTAGCGGCTCAGTTCGGCTAGCCCGTAACGCTCCGGATGACGCGTTGCCGCGACGAGCTTGACGGCGTACTGGATGAGCGACGGATCGACGTACAGCGTGCGGCATTCCCGCTGCAGCGCGCCCAGCTGCTCCGTGCTCGCCACGGCGGCGACCTGCGTCGGAACGCCGGTCACGCGTTCCACGATCACGAATTCCTCGGACTCGCTGGGATAGCCGATCAGCACCTTCATCATGAAGCGGTCGACCTGCGCTTCCGGCAGCGGGTAAGTGCCTTCGGTTTCGATCGGATTCTGCGTCGCCATGACCAGAAACGGTTCCGGCACCCTGTGAGTCTCGCCGGCGA
>CAZMBS010000285.1:0-3417 GCA_964564295.1 uncultured Streptomycetaceae bacterium | reverse complement strand
CGGCGCGGAAGTGATCGCCTGCGCCTCGAGCGCCGACAAGATCCAGCGCCTCAAGGATCTCGGGGCGGACCACGTCATCAACTACAAGGAAACGGATTTCTCGAAATGGGCGGTCGAAAAATTCGGCAAACCGCAGCGCCGCACCTACGACGGCGGCGTCGATGTCGTCATCAATTTCACCGGCGGCGACACCTGGGGACCGACCCTGCGCTGCGTGAAACGCGGCGGCAAGATTCTCGTCTGCGGCGCAACCGCGGGTTACGATCCGAAGGAGGATCTGCGCTACGTGTGGAGTTTCGAACTGCAGATCATCGGCTCCAACAGCTTCTACGACGAAAACCTGAAGGCGCTGATGGACATGATCCAGGCCGGCACGATGCGTCCGGTGATCGACGAAGTGCTGCCGCTCGAACGCGCGGCCGAGGGCCTGCGGCTCATCGAGAACCGCGAGATTTTCGGGAAAGTCATTGTCAAGCCGTAGCGCCTCTGCGGTGGCAGCGCGGGGCACTTGAGCCGTGACCGGGAATTCCGACATTGCCGATTCCGTCCCGAGACCCGAGCCCCGCGGCCATCCGGGCAATCTGGGACTGCTGTTCGCCGGACACGCGAAATCCGATCGCGCCGCGATCGTGGATCTGCGCGAACCGGACGCACCGCGTGCAGTCGGTTTTCGCGAGCTCGACGCCGCATGCGACGCGGTGGCACGCGGTCTCGCGCGCGCCGGCGTCGTGCCGGGCGACCGCATCGCGATACTGTCGCTGAACCGCTGGGAGTTTGTCGCGACGCTGCTCGGCGCCATGCGCGCGGGCGTCGTACCGGTACCCATCAACGTGAAGCTCGCGGCGGACATGGTCGCCTTCATCCTCGACGATTCCGGCGCGAAGCTCGTGTTCGCGGAGCCGGCGTTCCACCGCCTGTGTCCCGCCGGCGCGCGCCGCGTCACCTACGGCAGCGATTTCGCGGCGTTTCTCGATCCCGGCGCGTTCACGGCATTTGAACCGGCGTCCGGGTCGATCGCGATACAACCGTATACGTCGGGGTCCACCGGCCGGCCGAAGGGCGTGCTGCTCACGCATTACGGCCAGAACTGGAGCCGGCGCATCCTCGCGCACACGCGCGGCACGACGCCTCGCGACGTGATCCTCGTTGCCGCGCCGCTTTATCACAAGAACGCATTAAACGCGATCAAACAAGGACTTACCGCGGGCGCGACATTGCCGCTGCTGCCGCAGTTCAACGTCGAGCGTTACATCGATGCAATCGGCCGTTACCGCTGCACGGTGATTTCGGGCGTGCCGACGATGATGTCGATGGTGCTCGCGCGCACGGACATGCTGACGCGTACCGACACGACCAGCGTGCGCACGGTCATGATGGGTTCGGCGCCGACTTCGCCGCAACTGCTCCGCGAACTGCGCCGGTTCTTCGTGAACGCGGAGCCGCTCGTCGTATACGGCGTGACCGAAGGCGGCCCGGTGCCGTTCGGACCGCACCCGGACGGCAAGGCGCGCCCGCCGGGTTCGATCGGATTTCCGTATGCCGGCACCGCGGCGAAACTCGTCGACGGCGCGACGGATGCCGAAGGCGAACTGCTGCTGAAAAATCCCGGACTGCTGCTCGGCTACCACAACCTGCCGGCCGAGACGGCGAAGCGGCTGCGGGACGGCTGGTACGTGACCGGCGACGTGTGCCGGCGCGATGCCGACGGGTTCTACTACTTCGTCGGCCGCACCGATGACATGTTCGTCTGCGGCGGCGAAAACATCTTTCCGATAGAGGTCGAGCGGCTGCTCGAGCGCCATCCGGCCGTGCACCAGGCCTACGTGATGCCGTTCGAGCACGATCTGAAGGGGCAGGTGCCGTATGCGTTTGTCGTTTTGCGCGACGGCGCCGCCGCCGACGAGGAATCCCTGCGACAATTCGCACTCGCGAACGGCCCGGCGTACCAGCACCCGCGGCGCGTGATATTTCTGGAACAATTGCCGCTGGCGGGCACCAACAAGGTCGATCAACAACAACTGCGCGCGCTCGCGACCGCGCAGGCAAGGGGAGCACGGCATGGCTGAAGCAAAGTTCACGATGGAAACACTCGAAGCGCGGCTCGCGGTGGGGCCGTTCAACCGGTGGCTCGGTTTCAAGGTCATCGCGATGGATGAGAATTCGCTGGAACTCCGGGCCACGTGGCGCGAGGACTGGGTCGTGAATCCCGACCGGCGCTACACGCACGGCGGCATCCTTGCCGCGATCGTCGACGTCGCGGCGGACTACGTCATCGCGCTGAAAACCGGCAGTCCCGTGCCGACCATCGATCTGCGGGTCGATTATCACAAGGCAGCGATGCCCGGCGACCTCACGGCCAGGGCGAAAATCGTGCGCATGGGCGGGCAGTATTCGACCGCGGAAGCGTACGTGTACGACAAGGACGGCGCGCTGGTCGCGAGCGGCCGCGGCACCTACTTCACGCCGGCGCCGGCGAAATAGGCACGGACTTGCCCACCGTACTCGAACAGGGCATCCACGCCCGCACCCCGCCGCGCAAGTGGCGGCCGGACCTTGTCGCGCAGCGGCTGGGCCTGCTCGCGCTGATCATCGCCGTCTGGTGGCTGCTGTCGTTGCGCATGCCGCATTTCATCCTGCCCGGTCCGCCGCGCGTGCTGGACGCGCTCGGCATGCTGATCGCGAACGGCGATCTGTGGACCAATCTCGGCATCACGCTCGGCCGCGTGGGGATCGGATTCGGGCTTGCCACCGCCATCGGGCTGCCGCTCGGCATCATCTTCGGCGCGAACCGCCGCATGGGGGATTTTTTCGAGCCGATCCTCCCGGTGATGAACACGGTGTCCTCGGCCATCTGGGCGATCTTCGCGATCATCTGGTTCGGCGTGTCGAACGCGACGACGATCTTCGTCGTGTTCATGACCGCGATGCCGCTGATCATCACCAACGTCTGGCAGGGCACGCGCACCGTGAACGCGGACTACATCGAACTCGCGCACACGCTGAGAATGCCCGACTGGAAAGTGATGGTGAAGATCTACCTGCCCACGATCCTGCCGTACTTCTTCTCCGGCGCGCGTCTCGCGTTCGGCTTCGGCTGGCGCGTGTCGCTCGTCGCCGAAACGCTGGGCTCGTCGAGCGGCGTGGGCTACCGCTTGCGCCAGGCCGCGGATCTCGTGCAGACCGACCAGGTTTTCGCGTGGACCGTCACGCTGATCGCGATGATGGTCGCGATCGAAATGGGCCTGCTGCGGCCGCTGGAGAACCACCTGTTCCGCTGGAAAAAAGAGGCCGAGGCCAAATGAACGCACGGGAGAACGCACCGCACGGCGCCCTGACGGAAACGTTCCGGGAATTTCTCGAACGGCTGCGCGCGGCGGGCGAGATGATCGACATGCGCCAGCCCGTCGACATCCGGCA
>CAZMBS010000284.1:0-3467 GCA_964564295.1 uncultured Streptomycetaceae bacterium | reverse complement strand
CTGCGGCACCGGGATGCCGGTGTGCTTCACGCCCAGCCAGACCACCGGCGTGAGGTAGGCGATGATCAGGATGATGTACTGCGCGACCTGCGTCCACGTCACGGCCTTCATGCCGCCCAGCATCGAACAGACCAGGATGCCGCCGAGACCGACGAACACCCCGACGCCGAATTCCAGCCCGGTAAAGCGGCTCGTGATGAGGCCCACGCCGTAGATCTGCGCGACCACGTAGACGAACGAGCACGTAATCGCCGAAATGATGCCGATCGTGCGGATGATGTTGCCGCCGTAGCGCGCGCCCAGAAAATCCGGAATCGTGAACTGACCGAACTTGCGCAGGTAAGGCGCGAGGAACAGCGCGACGAGGCAGTATCCGCCGGTCCAGCCCATGACGAACGCGAGCCCGTCGTATCCGGCGAGAAACAGCGTGCCGGCCATGCCGATGAACGATGCCGCGCTCATCCAGTCCGCGCCGGTGGCCATGCCGTTGAAGAACGCCGGCACGCGACGTCCGGCGACGTAGTACTCCGAGACTTCCGCCGTGCGGCTCATGATGCCGATGCCCGCGTACAGCAATATGGTGGCCGCGAGGAAGCAGTAGCCGATGTATTGCCGCGACAGTCCCATCTGCTCGGCGATGGCGAGCAGGACCAGGAAGCCGAGGAAGCCCCCCGTGTAAAACGTGTAGTACTTCTTGAGTTGGGAATTGAACGCGGCGTGCGAGTGGGCCTGGCTCATTGGAGGTCTCCTTCGTCAACGCCGTATTCCTTGTCGAGCTTTTTCATGTACATCGCGTAGACGCCGATGATGATCACGTAGATCGCGAGCGAACCCTGCGCGGACATGTAAAAACCGAGCGGAAAACCGAGGATCGTGATGCTGTTCAGTTCGCGCGCGTACCAGCCTTCGACGAACGTGACGATGAACCAGATCGCCAGCAACACTGCGGTGATGACAAGGTTCTTGCGCCAGTACTCCTCGTGCTTCGCGGTCAGTTCCATGAGCCCCTCCGAAAAGTGAATCCGACATCCGGCCCTGCGGCACGGCCGGCTCCGTGGTTCTTGTTTCTTGTTGGTTTTGTTACCGATATGCTATGCAAGAATGCTTACAACATCCTGAGTGCCGGCATCGCCGGCGCGGCCTGCGCCGCGCCGCGAGGTCGGTTCCGGCGCTGTGACGGTGTTGCAAAAACATAAATATTATCAATGAGTTACGAATACACCGCCGCGTATGCCGGCGGGATGCCATGCGTATCCTGATCGCCGAGGACGATGCGGCGCTCGCCGAGGCGCTGCGGTTTTCGCTCGTGCAGGCGGGGCACGCGGTCGACTGGGTGGCGGATGGCGAGACCGCGGCCGAGGCGTTGAAAGGGGATGGTTTCTCGCTGCTGATACTCGACCTCGGCCTGCCGCGCCTCGACGGACTGGAGGTGCTGCGCGGGCTGCGCAGGCGCAATACCGCGCTGCCGGTGCTGATCCTGTCCGGGCGCGAAAAACCCGAAGAAAAAGTCACGGGGCTCGACCTCGGTGCCGACGATTACCTCGTGAAGCCGTTCAGTCTCAACGAACTGCAGGCGCGGGTGCGCGCGCTGTTGCGGCGCGGGGACGGCGGCGCCGCGCTGGTCATCAGCTACGGCGCGCTCGCGTTCGACACGGTCACGCGCACGGTCAAGCTGGACGGCCGCGCGCTGAGCCTGTCGGTGCACGAGCTCGGCGTCGTGGAAATCCTGCTGCGGCGTTTCGGCCGCGTCGTGAGCAAGGAACAGATCGTCGAGCAGCTGTACAGCTACGACCGCGAAGTGACGCAGAACGCGATCGAGGTCTACGTGCACCGGCTGCGGCGGAAAATGGAGGGCTCGGGGCTCTCGGTCCGGACGCTGTACGGCCAGGGCTACCTGCTCGACTACATCGCGCAGTAGCGCCGCGGCGCGTCCGCTCGCTACGCGGCTTCCGGCGCCAGCAGTCGCGCGACCAATGCGACGAGGTCCGTCGTCGCGAACGGTTTGGTCAGATACGCGTTCGCTCCGAGTTCGAGGCCTTTGCGGATTTCCGTGTCCCGTCCCCGCGCGGTCAGCATCAGTATCCGGACCTGTGCGAGCGCCGGGTCCGCGCGTATCGCGCGGCATACCTCGAACCCGTCCAAGCGCGGCAGCATGATGTCGAGCACCAGCAGGTCCGGCCGCGTGGTGCGTGCCTGCTCGAGCGCCTGCGCACCGTCGGTGGCGAGGTGCACTTCGTAGCCGGCCTCCCGCATCAGGAATTCGACGGACAGCAATATGCTCGGCTCGTCCTCTGCTATCAGCACGCGCCGCCGGCCGGATGTCGCCTCGGGCATGGTGGCGTATTCAGGCGGCCGCCGCCGTGGCGAGCGGTTCGGCGCCGCCCGCCGCGCCCTGCCGGTGATCGAGCGGTATCGTGAACGAAAACGTCGATCCTGCCCCCGGCGCGCTGACGACCCACAGCCGGCCGCCGAAATGGCCGATGATCTGGCGCGAAATGGAAAGCCCGAGTCCGCTGCCTTTCGGCTTGCGCGTCAGCGTGTCGCCGACCTGGCGGAATTTCTCGAACACGACTTCCTGCTCCGCGACGGTCATGCCGATGCCGTTGTCCGCGACGTCCACCCGGAGCGCCGCGCCCTGACGGGACAGCGTGACGGCGACGCGGCCGTCGGGGCGCCGGCAGAATTTTTCGGCGTTCGACAGCAGGTTCAGCATGACCTGCATCAGCCGGTCGCGGTCGGCCAGCACGGGCGGCACATCGGGCGGCGTCGTGTACGTGACCGCGATGCCGGAGCCCTTGAAGAGCTGGCTGACCGCGGTCAGCGCGTCCTCGATCACCTCCCGCAGATCGATGTCGGCCGTCTGCCACTCCGCGCCGCCGGATTCGAGCTTCGCGAGATCGAGCACCTGGTTGATGAGGCGCGTCAGGCGCTCCGACTCCTTGATGACGATGCCGAGAAACTTCGCACGTTGCGCGTCCTCGAGCCGCGGATTGTCGTTCAGAATCTCGGAAAACGCGCGGATCGACGTGAGCGGCGTGCGCAGTTCGTGCGTGATCGTCGATACGAAATCGTCCTTGATGCGGTCGAGTTCCTGCAGCCGCCGGTTGGCTTCGCGCAGCTCGTTCGTCGCCGCTTCCAGCGCGCGCGATTTCTCCTCGATCTGGCGGCTGTAGGCGAGCGCCTGCGAGGCTTCGTCGATGATGTTCATGACCTCGTCGACGTGCAGCGGTTCCTCGTCCACCACGGAGGCGACCATCGCGCGCGCCGAGGCGCTGCCGATCGCGCCCGCGAGCAGCGATTCGACGTAATGCACCAGCATCGCGTTGGCCGCGAGCTGATCGATCGACTTCAGGCCCTGGCTCAGCGCGAACGCGGTCAGCGCCTCCCGGGCGCGTTCCGGCCCGAGAAACCGCCCCAGCAGCGCGAGCAGATCGCCGACGGCCGCGCTGCCGCGCCAGAACCGCGAC
>CAZMBS010000283.1:0-3501 GCA_964564295.1 uncultured Streptomycetaceae bacterium | reverse complement strand
ACAGCGGCGCGCTGACCGTCACGAGCGCCACGACGGCGGACGGCGCGATCACCCTTGCGGCCAACAACGGCACGCTGACGCTGACCAGCGTAATCGCGGGCGGCACGGGCCGCGACGTGACCGCGAGCACGACGACGGCGGGCAACATCGCGGTGGGCTCCGTTTCCGCAGCCGGCGATCAGGTGTCGCTAACCGCCGTAGGCGCGATCACCGACACCAACGGCGCGACGAACAACGTGACGGCCTCCAGCCTGACCGCGACGGCCGGGACCGGCATCGACCTCGACACGACGGTCACGACCCTCACGTCGGCGAACGTGACCGGCACCGGTGCCATCGACATCAGCAACACTGGCGCGTTGACGGTGACAAGCGCGACGACGGTCGACGGCAGCATCAGCCTCAACGCGACGGGGGGCGACCTCGCGCTCGCCGCGGTGAGCGCCGGCGGCGCCGGGAATATCAGTCTGACGACGACGACCTTGGGCAACGTGGTGCTGGGCAGCGTGACGGCGAGCGGTAACAACGTTAGCGTCATCTCGGCGGGCCAGATCAACGACGACGCCAATGACAACGCCGCCGATATCAGCGCTGCCACGGCCTCGCTGACGGCTGCCAGCGGTATCGGCGTCAGCAACGGAAGCGTGGATCTGAGCGTGCCGAGCGTGACGCTCGTGACGAGCGGCACCGGCGGAATCAGCCTCAACAGCCTCGTAGCGGCGAGCTTTGCCGACGTCCACACGACGGGCGCCGGGACGATCACGGTCACCGGCGTGGGCAACACGAGCTTCACTAGCGTCTCCAGCGGCAGCGGCGATATCGATTTGAGCGATAGCACCGGAACGCTGTCGGTGGCCGCCGCCGCGGCCGGCGGCGCAGGCAACATCACCTTCACTGCCGACGAGATCAACCTGACAGGTGCGGCGAATTCCATCAGCGGCACGGGAACGATCACGTTGCGCTCACAGAGCGCGGGCCAGAATATCGAGCTCGGGGGTGGCGGTGCCACGGCGGCGCTCGACCTGACGGCGGCGGAGATCGGCACGCTCGCCGACGGTTTCAGCGCGATCACCGTCGGGCGCGCGGCGGACGGCACCGGAACGGTGACGCTCGCCACGGACTTGACCTTCAACGACAACGTCGCGCTGGTGGGCGGCTCGATCGCGAGCAACGCCAAGCTCACTTCGACGGGCAACGCCGTCACGCTGACGGCGCGCACCGGCGGCATCACCGACGGCAACGCGGCGACCGCCAACGTCGTCGCGGCCAGCCTGACGGCGAGCGCCGTCACCGGCATCGACCTCGACACCACGATCACGACGCTGACCTCGGCGAACGTGACCGGGATTGGGGCGATCGACATCAGCAACAGCGGCGCGCTGACGGTGACAAGCGCGACGACGACCGACGGCGCGATCACGCTTGCCGCTGACAACGGCACGCTGACCCTGACGAGCGTAAGCGCGGGCGGCACGGGAAGCAACGTGACCGCAACGACTACCACGGCGGGCGACATCGCGGTAGGCAGCGTCTCCGCGGCCGGCGATCAGGTGTCGCTGACGGCCGTTGGCGCCATCACCGACGCCAACGGCGCGACCAACAACGTGACGGCCTCGAGCCTGACCGCGACCGCCGGCACGGGCATTGATCTGGACACCACGATCTCGACGCTGACCTCGGCGAACGTGACCGGGATCGGGGCGATCGACATCAGCAACAGCGGCGCGCTGGCAGTGATGAGCGCGACGACGAACGACGGCGCGATTACGCTCAATGCCACCGGCGGCGATCTCGCGATCCAGACCGTTACGGCCGGCGGGGCCGGGCGCGACATCCTTCTGAGCACGACGGCGAGCGGCGACGTCGTGTTCAACGCGGCCGGGTTCGCTCGAGCGACCGGCGACACCGTGACCATTGCGGCGGCCGGAAAAATCGTCGGCAATGAGACCGATACCGGCAATTTCCTGAGCGGCAATTTGACCATGCCCAACGTGATCGCGAACCGGCTCGTCATCAGCGCGCCGGGCGGCGTGGGCGATGATCCCGCCACCACTGCCGCGACAACACCGCAGAACCCGATCGATGCCCGATCGGAGGCGCTGGTCACGCAGGTGAATGAGCTCGCGCTCACGACGAATAACAGCGACGCCCGCATCTACAACATCGGCGCGACCCAGCTGAACCTGGACGGCGGCGGCACGGCGGGATACGCCGTGAACACGGGCGGCGGCAGCTTCGCGCTGTTCTCGACCGGTGCGGTAACGCAGACCAATCCGCTGAAAACCAATGCATTGACCGTGGTCACCCTCAGCGATTCGGGGGCGGCGATCACGCTGGACAATCCAAACAACGACGCCCAATCGTTCAGCCTGTTCGCCTGCCGCGCCATGCCGGCGGGCTGTCCCGACCCGGGGCCCGGGGCGGGAGCTGGGTCGCCGTCGTTCAGCGGCGATACCACCGGCGTCAACTACGCGAGCGGCGCGCTCCTCTACAAGGACACGAACGGCGCGACCTTGACCGGCATCGGCACGATCAGCGCCTTCTCCACGTTCACGCCGGGGGACTATGTCCTGACCGGAACCATCAACGCCGGGAGCGTCACGATCGGGGCAGGGGGCGACATCGACGTCAACCTCGCCTCCAATCTCACCAAGATAAACAACCTGGGAACCGGCTCGTTCAGCCTGGTCGCGGGCGGCGACATCCGCTTCAACAATCGGTCAGGGAGCACTTCCTTCGGCTCGATCGGCGCTGCCGCCACGAGCACGACGCCGGTGGCCCTGTTCAATCACGATCTGTTCTTCAGCGCAGGCGGAAGCATCCTTCTCGAGAACTCCATCTATCAGGCTTCCAAGAACCTTTCCGTGGCAGCGGGCGGCAATATCACGATGCAGGGCAACCAGGCCCTTCGCACGGGGGGGAACGTCTCGATTTCCGGCGTCAACGTGACCATCGGCGGCACGGAAATGGTGAACAACTACGGCAGCGCGTCGACGCTGGCGGCGCTGAAACAGAATGCAAGCGGCCAGGAGCTGACCGCCACCGGGACGATCGATTTCCTGAACACCGGGGCGATCACGGTCCGCGCCGGCACGGCGACCGGCATGGTCAGCGCGGGGGATACGGCTGCGACCACCGGGGCCACCTCGGCGGCCGGCGCGCGCGTGACCGGCGGCACGATCAACATCGGCACCTCCGGCTCGCGGCCGACGCAGCTGCGCATTCTTGGCGGCAGCAACGGTCTCGGCCTGGTCACGAGCGACCCGAACAACCCCGACATCGAGCTGCGCCAGGCCGATGCCGTGGTCGAATCCCTGGGAGCCATGACGGTGTTTCTGGGAAGCCCGGCACCGGCGCCGGACGGCGCCTTCGACGATCCGTTCGGCAAGCAGTACAGCCTGATGATCAAGGGGGGCGACGCGACCGCGAACGGCAACGGCGGCTTCATCCGCTTCGTCACGGCGCTCGGCGCATTGCGCGCTCACGACATGACCCTCACGG
>CAZMBS010000282.1:0-3526 GCA_964564295.1 uncultured Streptomycetaceae bacterium | reverse complement strand
GGCAGCACCGCGGTTGCGGCGGCCGCGACGACGAAAACCGCGATGTCCGCCGTCGCCACGCGTTACGCGCCGATCACGTTGCGCAGCATCCCGATGCCTTCGACCTCGGATTCCATGATGTCGCCCGTTTTCATGAACTCCGGCGGCGTGCGCGCGTGGCCGACGCCGGACGGCGTGCCGGTCAGGATGATGTCGCCGGGCTCGAGCGTGAGCCCCGCCGACAGTTCCGCGATGATGCGCGGCAGCTTGAAGTAGAGACAGCTCGTACTGGAATCCTGCTTCGTCACGCCGTTCACGCGGCAGGAGAGGCGCAGGTTCTGCGGATCGCGGATCTCGTCGGCAGTGACGATCCATGGACCCATCGGGCAGTGCCCGTCGAGGCTCTTGCCCTTGAACCACTGCTGGCCGTGCTGCCGCTGCACTTCGCGCGCCGACACGTCGTTCGCAATCATGTAGCCGTAGACATGTTTCATCGCGGCCGCCTCGGCGATGTTGCGGCCGCCGGTGCCGATGACCATCGCCAGCTCGACCTCCCAGTCGAGTTTTTCCGTGACGCCGGGATGCGCCGGGATCGTGCTGCGCGGCCCCGTCACGCACAGCGGCTGCTTGCTGAAGAACGCCGGGTGGGCCGGCATTTCGGTGACGTGCGGTCGCGCCTTCACGCCCTCCTGAAAATGGTCGAGGTAATTCCAGCCCACGCAGAACACGTTCTTGCGCGGCCGCGGAATCGGCGCATGCAACGTGACGCGCGCGACGGGATGACTGCCGGTCCTGATGCCGGCCACGGCGCGCTTCGCGGCCGTAATGCCCTTCTTGCCGGCGGCGATCAACGCGATCATGTCGTCCGCCGGAAACGGCAGCGCGACGCGTTTCGCCCGCGCCGCGCGGCCGAGGTCGATGACGTTGCCGTCCGGCGCGATGACGCCGATCTTGGCGGGCTTTTTCTTCGATTCCGAGTACGTCACAAATTTCACGGTGCTCCCTCTCTATGGTTCAGGCGACGGTCTTGAATTTCTCCATGGCGTTCACGAGCGCGGCGCATATGCCGGGCTCCCACGCCGAGTGCCCGGCATCCGGCACGACAAGGTATTCGGCTTCCGGCCATGCGCGATGCAGGTCGTCGGCGGTGACGATCGGGCAGACCGCGTCGTAGCGGCCCTGCACGATGATCGCGGGAATTTCGCGGATGCGGCCGACGTTATCGAGCAGCGCGTTTTGCGGTAGGAAGATATCGTGCGTGAAATAGTGCGCTTCGATGCGCGCAAGCCCCAGCGCCACCACGTCGCCGGCGAAGTACGCGACGGTCTCCGCGCTCGGCAGCAGCGTCGAGCACGCGCCTTCATACATGCTCCACGCGCGCGCAGCCGGCATGTGGACCGCGGGATCCGGATCGATGAGCCGCCGGTGATAGGCCGCGAGCAGGTCGCCGCGCTCCGCCGCCGGGATCGGCCGCACGAGTTCCGCCCAGGGTTCGGGAAAAATCGTCCGCAGGCCGTAGAGAAACCAGTCGATTTCGCTGCGGCGGCACAGAAAAATACCACGCAATATCAATGCCTTGCATCTATCCGGATGCGTCTCCGCATAGGCCAGTGCCAGCGTGCTTCCCCACGAGCCGCCGAACACGATCCAGCGCTCGATGTTCAGATGGGCGCGCAGGCGTTCGATGTCGGCGACGAGATGCGGCGTCGTGTTGTTCCCGAGTTCGCCCAGCGGCAACGATCGTCCCGCGCCGCGCTGGTCGAATATCACGATGCGATAGTACGCGGGGTCGAAAAAACGCCGGTGCGCGGGCGCGGCGCCGGCGCCGGGACCGCCGTGCAGGAATACCACGGGCTCGCCGCGCGGATTGCCGGACTCCTCCCAGTACATGCGGTGCAGGCCGTCCAGGTCGAGCAGGCCCGCGTTGTACGGTTCGATTTCCGGATAGAGTTTGCGCCGGGCGCTGGCGGAAACGTCGGCCATGGCTGGTCTCCAGTCGCGTCGCGCCGTTAGTCCGCCGCGACCGCAACGATCCGACGCTGCGCGATCGATTGCAGTATCGCCTGCGTGACTGCCACCGTGCCGACCGCGTGGTCGCCGTCGGGCAGCAGGCTGCGAACGCCGCGCACATCGGATTCGAACGCCTGCACTGCGCGCTCGTATATCGGGCTGGCGGGAAACCGTTCCTCCGTGGTGCCCGAGGCGTCGCGCACGCGTATCACGTGTTCCTTCGCGAATCGCAGGGCCGACGTGACGAGCGTGGCCCGCGCGCCCTCGACGATCAGGTTGTTCTCCGCGCTCGCGACTTCTCGCGTCGCCCGGACAACCGCGTGCGCGTCGCCTTCGAGGCGGCCGAGCACCGTGATCGTGTCGTCCGGCGCGCGCGTGCGCCGGTCGGGATGCGTGAACGCGCAAACCTCGGCGAACTGCTGCCCGGTGATCCACCGGACGAGGTCGAAAAGATGCACGCAGACGTCGAAAATCACGCCGCTCTGGTCGAAATCGGTGCGCCACGAGACGCGCGGACCGACGGCGGACGCGCGTTCGACCGAGATCGCCGCGATTCGCCCCAGTCGTCCGGATTGCACGATTTCACGCGCGCGCGTCACGGCGGCATCGAGGCGGATCTGGTGCGCGACGCGCAGCACCACGCCCGCATGCCGGCACGCGGCGGCCATCTCGCGTGCGTGCGCGACGGTCATCGCGAACGGCTTTTCGCAGAGAACGTGTTTTCCCGCGCGCGCTGCGGCGAGAACCGCGGCGTGGTGCAGCGCGTTCGGCAGCGCAACGTATACGGCGTCGATTTCCGGGTCGCGCAGCAGCTGATCGAGATCGTCGTGCACGCGCGGCGCGCCGAATCGCCGCGCAAATGCGTCACCTTTCGCGCGCGTGCTGCCCACGCAGGCCGCGAGCTGCGATCCCGCGCTCTTGACGATGCCGGGCACGACGAAGTCCGTCGCGACCCAGCCCAGGCCGATCACGCCCCATCGCACAGGCGCGACAACGCAGCGAGATTCAACGGAAGCAGTCAATGCGGGTCACCCGGAGCAACGTACCGGACCAAGTCTGTGGGAGGCGGTCGCCGTATTATATGACTGTTTGCGCGGGAATCCGGCGCGTCCCGCGCGGCGGCGGCGCGCGGTTCGACGGGCCGCGTGCGGTATAATTTCCGTGCAAAACAACCGGTTCAGGCTGCCGGCAATTCAGCCGGCGCGACCGGACGCGCGACGCGCATCCTTCTCAGGCCACACACCATGGACGAGCAAATCCGCAAAGCCGCGCTGGAGTACCATCGCTCGCCGACTCCGGGCAAGATTTCCGTCACGCCGACCAAGGGTCTCGTGAATCAGCGCGACCTTGCGCTCGCCTATACGCCCGGGGTGGCCGCGGCGTGCGAGGCGATCGTGGACGACCCGGCCGAAGCGCGCAACCTCACGTCGCGCGGCAATCTCGTGGCGGTCATCACCAACGGCACCGCCGTGCTCGGGCTCGGCGCGATCGGCCCGCTCGCCGCGAAGCCCGTCATGGAAGGCAAGGCGGTTTTGTT
>CAZMBS010000281.1:0-3535 GCA_964564295.1 uncultured Streptomycetaceae bacterium | reverse complement strand
TCCTCCATCAGGTACTGCCCGGCGGGCCGCAGGTTCGCGAGCACGGGTACCCGCTGCGCGAGTTCGTCGAAACGGTCGAGTTTCAGATCGACGCCCGCGCGTCCGGCCATCGCGATGAGGTGGATCAGCGCGTTCGTGGATCCGGAAAGCGCGTGCACCACGGTGATCGCATTGTCGAACGCCCGTGCCGTCAGGATGGCCGACGGCCGCAGGTCCTCCCACACCATGTCGACGATGCGCCGTCCGGTCGCCGTCGCCATGCGCGGATGACCCGAATCCGCGGCCGGGATCGAAGCCGCGCCCGGCAACGTGAGTCCCAGCGTCTCGACGGCGGAAGTCATCGTCGCCGCCGTGCCCATCGTCATGCAATGGCCGTACGAGCGCGCGATGCCTTCTTCGACTTCGCCCCAGTCCTCCTCGGTGATGCGCCCGGCGCGCAGTTCCGCCCAGTACTTCCAGCGGTCCGTGCCCGAGCCCAGCTGCTCGCCATGCCAGTTGCCCCGCAGCATCGGACCCGCGGGCATGTAGATGAACGGCAACCCCATCGACGTCGCGCCCATCACGAGTCCGGGAGTCGTCTTGTCGCAACCGCCCATGAGCACCGCGCCGTCCACCGGATGCGAGCGCAGCATTTCCTCGGTTTCCATCGCGAGAAAATTGCGGTACATCATGCTGGTGGGCTTCTGGAAAGTTTCGCTCACCGCCATCACGGGCAGTTCGACCGGAAAACCGCCGGCCTGCCACACGCCGCGCTTCACCTCCTCCGCGCGGGTGCGGAAATGCGCGTGGCACGGCAAGAGATCGCTCCAGGTATTGATGATGCCGATGACCGGCTTGCCCGAGAAATCGCTCTTGCCGTAACCCATCTGGAGCGCGCGCGAACGGTGGCCCTGCGCGGCAAGATCCTTGCCGCCGAACCAGCGAAAACTGCGCAACTCCTCCGGGCGCTTGCGTTGCGCCATGGCGATGCTCCTCCGGCGGGATTCGATGGGAGGCCCGGACGGGAGAAACCCGTCCGGCCAGCGTGCATTGTATCGCAGCGCCCGCTGTGTTGCCGCGGTCGACTTGCGTAGAATCGGTGGCGGCGCATGAGACACCGCGCGAAACGCCTTCAAGGGAGGAGATCATGAACCCACCGCTGCACCGAGCACTGTTCGCCATCTGCGCGATGTCGGCCGCCGTACACGCGGCCGAGGCCACCGCGCAGGCGTATCCATCGAAGCCCGTTCGCATCGTGGTGCCGTACGCACCGGGCGGCTCGACCGATGTCGTGTTTCGCATGCTGGCCCCGCGCCTCACGGAAATCCTCGGCCAGCAGATCCTGATCGAAAACCGGCCGGGGGCCGCCTCCACCATCGGCCTCGATCTCGTGGCGAAATCGCCGCCCGACGGCTACACCGTCGGCGTGGCCAACATCGCGTACGGCGCGAACCCGAGCATCTATCCGAAAATGCCGTTCGATTCGGAGAAAGACCTCGTGCCGGTGACGCTCGTGTCCATCGTCACCATGGTGCTGTCGGTGCACCCGTCGATACCCGCGCGTTCGGTCAAGGAGTTCCTCGCGCTCGCGAAAGCGAAGCCCGGCAGCCTCAACTACGGTTCCGCCGGCAACGGCAGCGCGAACCATCTCGCGACCGAGCGCTTCAAGCACCTCGCGAAGCTGAATCTCGTGCACGTCCCGTACAAGGGCGGCGGCCCGGCCGTCGTGTCGATCGTCTCGGGCGAGACGTCGACGCTGTTCGCGACGATACCGTCGGCGATTCATCATTTCCGTTCCGGCAAGCTGGTGCCGCTCGGCGTGTCGAGCTCGAAACGCAACAACGCGCTGCCGGATCTGCCGACCGTGGGCGAAGCCGGCGTGCCGGGTTACGAGGCGATCGAATGGCAGGGACTCATGGTGCCCGCGGGAACGCCCGCGGCCGTGGTATCGCGGCTGCAGCAGGCCATCGTGAAGGCCACCGCGGCGCCGGACACGCGCGAAAAGGTCGCGGCGCTCGGCGCGGATTTCGTCGCGAGCTCGACCGAAGAGTTCGACAAGTTCGTGAAACGCGAACTCGCGGTGTGGTCGCGCGTGGTCCGCGAGGTCGGCATCCGCATCGACTAGCGTTTCCCGGGATAACAGAAAAATCATTTAAAACAACAGGTTATGCAATGAACTCGCAGAGCTCCTGGATCGAACAGTTCCCCGGCAACATGGTGTGGTCGAACGCGGCGCTCGTCACGAAGGGCATGGCGCCGTACGGCGCGGTCGCGCTGGGCGAGATCGACGAAGTCTGCGAGCGGCTCCGCACGCGACAACACGAACCCGATGCGTGGGAGGAAGAATGGTGCCGAATGGGCGCGCGGCTCGAAGCGGTCGCGCGGACCGCCGCGCGCGAAGGGCGCGACATGACCGCCGGCAACTATTTTCTGCGCGCGGGCATGTACACCTTCACCGGCGAACGCTTCATTTTTCCGGGCGACCGCAAGCGCGAAGTGGGGCGCAAGGCGCTGGAACTGAAGCACGAAGGATTGAAGCGCCGCTACCGCAACCTGGAGTTCGTCGAAGTGCCGTACGAGAACGGCCGCACGCTGCCGGCGCTGTTCATGAAGGCGCCCGGCGTCACCGGACGCGCGCCGACCGTCGTGGTCTTCAACGGCATGGACAACTGCAAGGAAATGAGCGTGCTGTTCAGCGGCCTGGAATTCGCGGCGCGCGGCTGGCATACGCTCGCGATCGACGGCCCGGGACAGGGCGAATCGCTGCGGCTGCGCGAACTTTACGCGCGCCACGACTACGAAGTGCCGGGGGCCTGCGCCTACGATTACGTGTCGTCCCGGCCCGACGTGGACGCGTCGCGCGTGATCGTGATGGGCTACAGTTTCGGCGGCTACTATGCCGGGCGCATCGCCGCGCTGGAGAAACGCTATCGCGCGGGCGTCGCGTTCGCGGCGCTGCACTGGGACCTTGCCGCGTGGCAGCGCGAAATCAGGCGCCGGCACGAGTCCGACCCGAAAAACACCGCGCAGTCGGCTTTCCATTTCCAGTGGGTCATGGGTTGCCTCGGCGACGCGGATGCCGCAATCCGCAAGGCCGAGAAGTTCTCGCTCGCCGACGTCGCAGCGAACATCACGTGCCCGTTCCTGATCGTGCACGCCGAAGACGACAAGGTCGTGCCGGTCGCGTCCGCGCACAAGCTCTTCGACGCCCTCGGCTCCCGCGACAAGGCGCTACGCATCCTCACGCGCGAAGACGGCGGCACCTACCACGCGCAGGCCGACAACCGTCAGGTGGGCGTCGACTGCATCGCCGACTGGATCGCGGCGCGGCTGTAAGCCTGGGACAAACGCCACGTTTCACGACGATCATAACGTTGGCATCGTTGGCGCCGGATTCTCCGCGCTGCGCGCTCAGCCGCCCGGAATCAGGCCCGGCTTCGCCGCGTAACAGAAGTCCGCGATGTCGCCGGGCCGGCATTTCCAGACGCGGCTCGTCCATTTCGATGAAAAACAATGCTTTAACGCGTTGCGCAGCGGCCGCAGCCGGAACGGATAG
>CAZMBS010000280.1:0-3563 GCA_964564295.1 uncultured Streptomycetaceae bacterium | reverse complement strand
GGCGCGCAGCAGGCGGCCTTCCTGCCCTGTTGTCCGCCTTCGGCCGCAAGGTTGCCATCGCCGAAGAACGGCGCTTCGCCGAGGGTGTGATACGCCTCCCAGGCGATGCCCTGGGGATCCTGCACCCAGTACTTGTTGGACTTGGCGTAGCAGCACGTCGTCCCTTCCTGCTTGAGCATGGCCTGGTCGGCGCGGGCGAGCCGCGCGTGCACGTCCGCAAGTTCCGCCTCGTTTTCAGCCTGGATCCCGACGTGATCGAGACCCGACTTCGTCGCGCGCTTGGACACCGC
Source organism: uncultured Streptomycetaceae bacterium (assembly GCA_964564295.1). Lineage (GTDB taxonomy): Bacteria > Pseudomonadota > Gammaproteobacteria > Burkholderiales > SG8-41 > CAZMBS01. The sequence continues at coordinate 3,273 of CAZMBS010000280.1, read as the reverse complement.
GAAATTCACGCGCGGATCTTCCAGCATCCACTTCGCATAGTCCGGCTTCAACACGGTCGGCCCCGTGCCGAACAGCGTCGAGTAAAACTGAACGTTGCGATCGAGATCTTCCACGGCCACGTGCAAATGCATGCGTTTCATTTTGCAACTCCTTTCGGCAAATAATGATCGGGAGGCGCACAGGCGGGAACGCACGAACCGGCGCCGCAGCAGTTCTCCGTGAGAAAGCCGACGAGCGCGATCATGTTCCCGAAATGCGCCGAGTAGAAAACAAAACGGCCGTCCTGCCGTGATGCGACGAGTCCCGCGCCATGCAACGCCTTCAGGTGAAACGACAGCGTGGCGGGTGGAATGTCGAGCTGTTCGCCGATGGCCCCTGCAGCGACGCCCGACGGGCCCGCTTGCACGAGAAGCCGGTAAACGTCGAGACGCGTTTCCTGCGCCAACGCACTCAATGCCCGGACGACATCTTTTGTTTCCATATTTCCAATATTATAGAAATAAAGTGCTGATGTCAACTATCTTTTTATTAATATAAAACAATGGATTAGGCGATATCAGGCCGACTTTACCGCATCGGCTATCGCCATCGCGTGAGATTTAACCTGTCGCGCATTCTTGCCCTCGACCATCACTCTGACGACGGGCTCGGTTCCCGACGCGCGTAACAGCACGCGCCCGTCGCGGCCCAATTCCCGCTCTGCGGCGGCCACCGCGCGCCGCACCTGGGCGTTCTCCGCGGGCGTCGCCGTGCGGCCAACCGGCACGTTGATGAGCACCTGCGGGTACAGCGTCAACGCCGCGGTTGCCCTCGGGAGCGTCGTCTTCCCCTCCACGAGCGCACGCAACACCTGCAGCGCCGAAACGATGCCGTCGCCGGTCGTGTGTTTGTCGAGACACACGATGTGTCCGGAATTCTCGCCGCCGAGCTGCCAGCCCCGCTCGTGCAACAACTCCAGCACGTAGCGATCTCCGACTTTCGCCCGCGCAAAGCCGATTCCGAGCTTTGCCAGCGCATGTTCGAAGCCCAGATTGCTCATCAGCGTACCGACAACGCCGCCGTCCAATGCGCGCCTCCGGTGCCGGTCGTTCGCGATGACGTAGAGGAGCCGGTCTCCGTCGTACACCTTGCCCGCGGCATCGACCATCACGAGCCGGTCCGCATCGCCGTCAAGCGCGATGCCCAGTTGCGCGCGGTGCCGCCTTACCGCGGCCTGCAGGGCACGCGGATTCGTCGCGCCGACCTGTTCGTTGATGTTGAATCCGTCGGGGTCCGACCCCATCGCCACGACTTCTGCGCCGAGTTCGTGAAACACATGCGGCGCGACATGATAGGCCGCGCCGTGCGCGCAATCCACGACGATCTTGAACCCCTTGAGATCGAGACTGGACGGAAACGTGCCCTTGCAGAACTCGATGTAGCGCCCCGCCGCATCGTCCACGCGCCGCGCCTTGCCAAGTCTCGCAGAATCCAGGCACGACAACGGTTTCGACAATTCCCGCTCGATCGCGAGTTCGGTCGCATCGGGCAGCTTCGTGCCGGCGCCGGAAAAGAACTTGATGCCGTTGTCGTCGTACGGATTGTGCGACGCGCTGATCACTACCCCCGCGGACAATCGCAGCGCACGCACAAGGTACGCCACCGCAGGCGTCGGCATCGGACCCACAAGCAACACGTCGACTCCCGCCGATGCGAATCCCGCTTCGAGCGCGGACTCCAGCATGTAGCCGGAAACGCGCGTGTCCTTGCCGATCAGCACCGCGGGCCGATCCCCGGCGCCTCCGCGCTTTGCCAGTACGCGTCCCGCGGCATGCCCCAGCCGCAACACGAATTCCGGCGTGATCGGCGCCGTGCCGACTCTGCCCCGCACGCCGTCCGTGCCGAAATATTTCCGCTTCAAATCGAGCCTCCCCGTATCGCGTTCCATACCGCCAGCGCATCGCGCGTCGCGGCGACGTCGTGCACCCGCACGATGTGCGCACCGTTCTGCACCGCGATCAGCGCCGCGGCGACACTCGCATGCATACGATCGCCCACGGCCCTTCCGGTCATGCGGCCCAGCATCGACTTGCGCGACAGCCCGGCCAGCAATGCGACGCCGAGCGCGCGAAATTCGCGCAAGGCGTCGAACAGCGCGATGTTGTGCTCGTACGTCTTGCCGAAGCCGAATCCCGGATCCACGGCGATCCGGTCCCGCGAAATTCCCGCGTCGACGGCAGCCGCCACCCGGTCGCGCAAATACCGCAGCACCTCGGACACCACATCCCCGTACTGCGGATCGGCCTGCATGGTGCGGGGATCGCCCTGCTTGTGCATGATGCAGACGGCCGTGCCGCCGGCCGCCACCGCGCGCAGCGCGCCTGGCGCCTCGAAACCGTTGATGTCGTTGATCATCGACGCCCCCGCCGCGATCGCCTGGCGCATGAGTTCCGGCTTCTGCGTGTCCACCGATACCGGCACGCCGCGCGCCGCGAGCGCCTCCACCACGGGAAGTACGCGATGCCGCTCGTCGTCCAGCGGCACCGGCATCGAACCCGGACGCGTGGATTCGCCGCCGATATCGACGAGATCCGCGCCTGCCGCAATCAGCGTTTCCGCGTGACGCACGGCTGCGTCGGTCGTCGCATGCATGCCGCCATCGGAAAACGAGTCGGGCGTAACGTTGACGATACCCATGATGCGCGGCCGGTCGAGCGGCAGGGAAATGTTACCGCAACGCAGTACAGGCATCGGGGAAACGGGACGGCAAGGTCCGGGACAGTCTGGCGCACACGGAGTCTACCCCGCGCCCTTCGGCAAACACGCCGCGCGTGCCGGTCAGGCTTCCCCGGCCGGGGCGCCGGCAACCGCCGCGCCCGGCGTCGCATCCTTCGGCGGCTGCGCGGCGGGCGGCGTTGCCGGCTTGGGCGGCCGCGGAGTGCGGCCTTCCATGATGTCCTTGATCTGGTCGGCGTCGATGGTTTCCCATTCCAGCAGCGCCTTCGTCATCGACTCCACCTTGTCGCGATTTTCCTCGAGTATCTTGCGCGCGACCGCGTACTGCTCGTCGATGATGCGGCGGATTTCCGCGTCGACCTTCTGCATCGTGGTTTCCGACACGTTCTTGTGGGTCGTGATCGCGCGGCCGAGGAACACCTCGCCCTCGTTTTCACCGTACACCATGGGACCCAGCGAGTCGGACATCCCGTAACGCGTCACCATGTCACGGGCCAGTTGCGTTGCGCGCTCGAAATCGTTCGCGGCGCCGGTCGAGATGTCGTGCATGAAGATTT
>CAZMBS010000279.1:0-3600 GCA_964564295.1 uncultured Streptomycetaceae bacterium | reverse complement strand
CTGCGCGAGGATTTCGCCGTGCCGCACGTCGCGCTCCAGTGCTGGCGGGCGGGCGCCGGGGTGTCCGGCGCGAGCGCCGCGACCATGGACTTCGCGGCGAGCCTCACGCACCCGTACTGCTGCGCGCAGGCCATGGTCGACACTGCCGCGATGTTCGGTGAGGCCGCCCCGCACCTGCGGTCGTTCGCGTACATGGCGCTGCGCGACACGGAAACGTTCGGGCTGCTCGCGCTGTCGAGCGAGGATCCGAAACGGTTTTATCCCGAAATGGGCACCATGTATCTCAAGCGCATCGGCGATATGTCGGCCGCGGCGCTCGCGCGCCACGCGTCCGCCGGTTGAACGCGATGCACGGTTGCGCGAAAGCACCCGGGTGACCCGCACCGCAACGCCCGCCGCGCCGGATGCGCGGTCCGCCGCGACACACCCGCTGCTGCAACGCTATCTGGAACATCTGTCGACCGAGCGCAGGCTGTCCGCCCACACGGCGGCGAACTACGCGCGCGACATCGCGGCGCTGGTCGCGCTCGCGGGCGCGACGTCGCTGGACCGGGTGCGAACGCACGAAATCCGCCGTTACACCGCGCAACTGCACGGGCGCGGCTTGAGCGGGCGTTCGCTCGCGCGCATGTTGTCGGCCTGGCGCGGTTTCTTCCGATATCTGTCCCGCGATCACGGCTACGGCACCAATCCGTGTCTCGGCGTGCGTGCGCCGAAATCTCCCCGCACGCTGCCGCACGCGCTCTCTCCCGACGAGGCGGGGCGCTTGATGCGTCTCGAAGGAGATGACGTGCTCGCGACCCGCGATCGCGCCATTCTGGAACTGTTCTACTCCTCGGGCCTGCGGCTCGCGGAACTGGCCCGGCTTGCGCCCGCCGACGTCGATCTCGCGGACGCCACGGTGCGCGTGACCGGCAAGGGCAACAAGACCCGCGTGATTCCCGTCGGGAGTCACGCGCTCGCCGCGCTGCGGGCCTGGCTCGCGGCGCGCGAGGCGATGCCGCGGCGCGAGCCGGGCGCGTTGTTCCTGAATCGCGGCGGCACGCGGCTCGGACCGCGGGCGATCCAGGTGCGGCTGAAGCACTGGTCCACAAAGCAGGGGCTCTCCGCGAACGTGCACCCGCACGTGCTGCGGCACTCGTTCGCATCGCACGTGCTGCAGTCGAGCGGCGACCTGCGCGCGGTGCAGGACATGCTGGGCCACGCCAGCATTTCAACGACGCAGGTGTACACGCAGCTCGATTTCCAGCACCTCGCGAAGGTGTACGACGCGGCGCATCCGCGCGCGAAGCGAAAATCCGGCTGAGCGCGCATGCACCGGATCCGCCTCAAGCCCGGCCGCGACAAGTCGCTGAAACGCCGGCATCCGTGGGTGTTTTCGGGTGCGGTGGCCCGCATCGAGGGCGAACCGGAGCCTGGTGAAACCGTCGAAATTCATTCCGGCGACGGCGGGTTGCTCGCGGTCGCGGCATACAGCCCGCAATCGCAGATCGTCGCGCGCGTGTGGGACTGGAAGGCGCGCGAAATCGACGCCGCATTTTTCCACGAGCGCATCGCACGGTCGTCGCGCGCGCGGGAGCCGTTGATTGCCGCCGCCGTTTCCAACGCCGTCCGCGGGGTGCACGGCGAATCCGACGGTCTGCCGGGCGTGGTGGCCGACCGTTACGGCGACACCGTGGTCGTGCAACTTTCGAGCGCGGGCGCCGAGCGCTGGCGCGACGCCGTCGCGGACGCGCTTGCCGCCATGCCCGGCATCGCGCGCGTGTACGAACGCTCGGATGCCGAGGTTCGCGCGCTCGAAGGCCTCGCGCCACGGGCAGACTGGTTGCGCGGCTCACCGGCCGTCGAACCGCTCGTCATCACCGAGCACGGCCTCGAGTTTTCGGTCGAGCTCGAGCACGGACACAAGACGGGGTACTACCTGGACCAACGCGATAACCGGTTGTTTTTAAAGAACCTGTCCGCTTCCCGCGCGGTGCTCGACTGCTTTTGTTACACCGGAGGATTCGCATTGCACGCACTTGCGGGCGGCGCGGCGTCCGTCACGGCCATCGACAGTTCCGGCCCCGCGCTCGCCGCGGCGCGCGCGAACGCGCAGCGTAACCGGTTGCCGGATGCCGAGTGGATCGAGGGCGATGTCTTTCAGCTGCTGCGGAAATTTCGCGACCAGAACCGGCACTTCGACGTGATCGTTCTCGATCCGCCCAAGTTCGCGCCGACCGCCGCCCATGCCGAAAAGGCCGCCCGTGCCTACAAGGACATCAATCTGCTCGCGTTCAAGCTGCTCCATCGCGGCGGATTGCTGATGACCTACTCCTGTTCCGGCGGCATCGGCGCCGACCTGTTTCAGAAAATCGTGGCGGGCGCCGCGCTCGATGCCGGGGTCGACGCGCGCATCGAAGCGTGGCTGCATGCCGCCGCCGATCACCCGGTCTCGGTCAACTTTCCGGAAAGCCAGTATCTGAAGGGACTCGCATGCCGGATCGCCGCATGACCTACTGATCGACCTTCACGTTCGCGGCTTTGGCGACCCTGGCCCATTTGTCGATGTCGCTGCGGATGAACGCCGTGAACGCCTCCGGACTCATGACCAGCGGGTCGGCGCCGACATGGATGAATTTTTCGCGCACGTCCGGCGTCGCCATGGTCTTCGATACGGCATCGTGCAGCTTCATCACGATGTCGCGCGGCGTGCGCGCCGGCAGCAGCAGCGAGTACTGATTGCTGACCTGCACGCCGGGATAACCGCCCTCGGCCGTCGTCGGCACGTCCGGAAAATACACGGACCGCTCGGGGCTCGCCACGGCGATCGCGCGCGCCTTGCCGGACTTTACGTGCGGCAGAATCACGGGCAGGTCGACGAACATGCCGTTGATCTGGCCCGCGATCACGTCGACCACCGCGGGCGCCGCGCCCTTGTACGGCACGTGCACGATGCGCGTGCCGGCCTGCGTATTCAGCAGTTCCAGGGCGAGGTGCAGAATGCCGCCGGTTCCGGCCGACGCCATCGCGAGATCGTTGCGGGTTCTCGCGAGCGCGACGAGCTCCTTGAGGCCGCGCGCCGGCAGCGACGGGTGCGTGACCAGCATGGTCGCCGTCGCCATGACGGTCGTCAGCGGCTGCAGGTCCCGCAGCGTGTTGTACGGCGCCTTCGGATACACCGCCATGTTGATGGAGGTGATGCTGGCCGTGCCGGCGAGCATCGTGTAGCCGTCGGGAGGGGCCTTGGCCACGATCTCGGCGCCGATCATCCCGTTCGCGCCGCCGCGGTTGTCGACCACGATGCTCACGCCCAGAAGCTCCGTCATGCGCGGCGCGATGTTGCGCGACGTGATGTCGGAGGGGCCGCCCGCCGCGAACGGCACGACGATGCGGATCGGCTTGCCGGGATACGTCTGGGCGACGGCGGTGCCGCCGGCCGTTACGACCGCGAGAGCGAGGAGAGAAAGAAACCGCATGGAAGCCTCCGGATGGTTCGTGCGATTATAATCTCGCGCTCCGTCGGGTGCCGTGCGAGTCGTGGCCTACCTGCAATCAGGCGGTGCGGTTAGCAGGCCGTTGAAGAATGCATCGTGAAGCAATCTTTTCGAGCATTTGTTG
>CAZMBS010000278.1:0-3669 GCA_964564295.1 uncultured Streptomycetaceae bacterium | reverse complement strand
GGCACAGAACCCCAGCGCATGGGCTACGCGCAGCGCAACGTCGTGCCGTATCAGACCTTTCCGACGCGGGACGGCGACGTGATCATCGCCACCGGCAACGACGGCCAGTTTCAGCGGCTGTGCGGGGCCGCCGGCATACCCGGGACCGGCCGCGATCCGCGATTTGCGACCAACGCGCTGCGCATCAAGCACCGGGACGCCTGCGCGGCCGCGATCGCGCCTGCCATGAAGCAGCGCACGACCCGGGCGTGGATCGAGATACTCGAGCCGCTGGGCGTGCCGTGCGGGCCCATCAACGCGCTCGACGACGTCTACAACGATCCGCAGGTGCGGCATCGCGGCATGAAAATCGACGTGCCGCATCCGCTGGCGGGCAGCGTGCCGCTCGTTGCGAACCCGATCCGGTTCTCGCGCACGCCGCTCGCCTACGATGCGCCGCCGCCGTTGCTCGGCGAGCATACCGACCTCGTGCTGCGCGACGTACTCGGCAAGTCGGCGGACGAGATCGCGCGGCTGCGGGCGGACGGCATCATCTGATTCGACGCGGGAGGCGGGCATGGCACTGACGATCGGCATACTGGAAGGCGACGACATCGGGCTCGAAGTAGTTCCCGAATGCGTGAAGGTCATGACGGCGGCAGCATCGCATGCGGGGCTCGACATTGACTGGCGCCCGATGCCCATCGCCCGCAAGGCGCACGAACTGACCGGGCACACGATTCCGCCCGGCACGCTGGAGGCGCTCGACAAGCTCGACGGCTGGATACTCGGCCCCATCGGGCACCGCGACTATCCGAAGAACGACGCGACGTGGGTCAACGCGCATCCGGTGTTCCGGTTGCATTTCGGTTTCTATGCGAACTACAAGCCGTTCAAGTCGTATCCGAACCTGCCGTCGATCCACAAGGACATCGACATCCTGTTCCTGCGCGAGACGACCGAGGGCTTCAAGACCGACGGCAACCTGTTCCGGGGCTACGGCGAATTCATGCCGGTGGAAGGCATGGCGATCGGCGTGTGCGTGACGACGGAACTCAAGAGCCGCCTCATCGCCGAAGCGGCGTTCGAGGCCGCGCGCGACCGGCCGCGCCGCAAGGTGAGCGCGGTGCACAAGAACACCGTGTATCGCTACGGCGACGGACTCTTCGCCGACACCTGCCGCAAGGTCGCGGCGCGTTTTCCGGAGATCGAGTACGAGGAAGTCATCGTCGATACGTTCGCGATGAAACTCGTGATGCAGCCGCAACAGTACGATGTCGTCGTGACCACGAATCTCTACGGCGACATCCTGACCGACGAGGCTGCCGGGCTCGTCGGCGGCCTCGGACTCGCGCCGGGGCTCAACGCGAGCGAGCGGCTCGCGATGGCGCAGGCGACGCACGGCTCGGCCCCCGACATCGCGGGCAAGGGCATCGCAAACCCGTACGCGATGATCATGTCCGGCAAAATGCTGTTCGACTGGCTCGCAGTCAAACGCAGGAGCCGCGAAGCCGCACATGCCGGCGCGCTGATCGGGCGCGCGATGGACCGCGTGATCTCGGAAGCGCGGCACCTCACCGCCGATCTCGGCGGCAATGCGAGCACGCAGGCGATGGGCGATGCGGTCGCTCGCGCGGTATCAATGTAACACATTGGTTTTATTGATGAATCGAAGGCGCCTGTTGTTGTCCGCTGCCGCGGGTTTCGCCGCCGCCCCTGCGGCACGCGCGTGCCTGTGGGATCGCGACACGCTTGCGATGGAACGCGAGCGCTTCCCGACCGCGCTCGAGCTCATCACCGGAAAGTTTCTGCGGCGATCCTTCGCGTTGTACCTGTGGCGCATCGACGATCGTATCGAGCGGCTCAGCACCGACCCGGAAAATCTCGCGCTGCAGGACGACCTCGCGGTCGCCTACGACAAGACCGGCCAGCATGACAAAGCCATCGCGCTCGCAACCGCGATGCGCGCAAGGAAACCGGGACGCTACGAAACCGAGGCCAACCTCGGCACGTTCTACATCCACGCCGGCGACCGCGAGCAGGGGCTGCGACACATCCGCGCCGCGCTGAAGATCAACCCCGACGCGCATTTCGGGCGCGAGAAGTACCAGGCGCTGCTCGCCGAGTACGTGCTGCTGCGCCTGCGCGAGAACAACGGCACGCTGCGTTTTCCGCTCGGCGGCGAAAGCAGCAAGCAGCAGGCGGCCGCGGCGGCGACGCACGAAGATGCGCCCGCGGGCGCGATGCCGCGTTCGCCCGCGCCGGCAGCACGCGAGATCGGCAATTTCCACGAATTCGTGCTGTCGCGCGCCGCCGCGTCCGCGCGATCGAAAGAAACCGCCGCAGCCGTCCGCGGCGTGCTCGGCATGATGAAGTTCGGCAATTTCGAGTCGCCGGTGCTGCTCGAGGCGCTGGGCGATCTGCTGCTGTTCGGCAGCGTCCACCACACGGAGCGGAACGCCGCGCAGCTCGCAGCCCGCGCGTATTTGAAGGCCTCGTATCACGTGAAGAATGCCGCCGCGCGGGCGGAGTACCGCAGACAGGCGGAAAACGTACTGCGTGCAACACCCGACCTGACGCTCGACACGCTCGAAGCGCAATTGAAACGCGAAATCGACGAGGCGCGCGCATGGTTCGCGGCGGTCGAAGCGAACGAAAAGCAATGGATCGCGGAAGGGCGCAATCCGGACGAGGCGTTCGAGCGCACCTACTACCAGGCGCCGAGCATCGCATCGCAACCGGGGTCGTCCGCGGCAACGCAGGCGGGCGACGTGTTGCGCATCGTCGCGGCCACCGCCGCGTTTCTGGCCGCCTCGGGCGGCGCATGGTGGTACAAGCGGCGCCGCGAAACCAGAAAATCCTGAGCGCGGCGCCCCAATTGCGCGTGGTTCCCGGACGGCCACCCGGGTTACACTGCGGGAAAGACGAACCCGGGAGACCGCCATGATCGACATGCACGCACACTGGAGACCCGCCGAGTTGGCGAATGCGCTGCGCAATCGGACCCGGGAGCCGCGCATCCTGCGCAACGGCGACGGCGTCGAGGTGCTGAAGACCCGCATCGGCGAGGAGCCGCTGTCCAGGGCGTTCGACGATGCCGATGCCTACCTGTCGCGCATGGATTCCCAAGGCGTGAGCACGAGCGTGCTGTCGCTGCTCGGCTCCGCCTGCTGGATCGAGTCCCAACCGATCGAGGTGTCCGTGCCGCTGTGCCGGCTCGTGAACGACAGCCTCTCCCGTATCTGCCGCAAGTACGAGGGTCGCTTCACCGCACATGCCGCGCTGCCGCTTGCCGACATGACCGTTGCAGCCGCCGAATTCGAGCGGGCGCTGAGCCTGCCGGGCCTCATCGGCGCTCAGGTGCCGGCGAACGGCTTCCTCACCGCAAAACACGCGGACAAAATGCGGCCGCTGCTCGAGGTCGCGAACCGCAGGCGCGCTTTGCTGTTCCTACACCACGGACCGCTGCCGGGCGACGCCTTCCCCAGGGTCGCGGGCGACACCGACAACGCGCGCCGGCGCAACGGAACGCTCGACATGCAGGCGAGCCTGTCCTCGGCCATGGTGACGTTGTGCCTCACCGACCTGCTCGCGCCCTACCCCGATGCGACGATCTACGTCCACAATCTCGGCGGCAATATTCCGTACGAGATCGAGCGCATGGATCACCGCTGCCTGCTCGACACGCCG
>CAZMBS010000277.1:0-3693 GCA_964564295.1 uncultured Streptomycetaceae bacterium | reverse complement strand
GGGCGGTGGCGTGCGCGCGGTGGATGACGTGCGGCGGCTTTTGAACGCGGGCGCTGACAAGGTGAGCATCAATACCGCCGCGGTTCTGGATCCGCAGCTCGTCGCGAACGCGGCGGGCCGCTTTGGTTCGCAATGCATCGTGGTGGCCGTGGACGCGAAGCGCGTGCCCGGGTCGGAACCCGTGCGCTGGGAGGTGTACACGCACGGCGGCCGCCGGCCGACCGGACTCGACGCGGTGGCGTGGGGGCTGCGCATGCAGTCGTCGGGCGCCGGCGAAATCCTGCTCACCAGCATGGACCGGGACGGCACACGCGCGGGATTCGATCTGGAGTTGACGCGCGCGTTCTCCGATGCGCTCGACGTTCCGGTCATCGCGAGCGGCGGGGTTGGCAATCTCGAGCATCTCGTGGAAGGGGTGCTGAAGGGCCGCGCCGACGCGGTGCTCGCCGCCAGCATTTTCCACTACGGCGAACACACCGTGCGCGCGGCGAAAGAGCACATGGCGCGCGCCGGAATCGAGGTCCGGCTTTAGGAATCCTGTATCCTGTGGTCATGAACGAGGCTTGGCTCAACAAGGTCAACTGGGCGCAGGACGGCCTGGTTCCCGCGGTCGCGCAGGAGGCCGGATCGGGCCGCGTGCTGACGCTCGCCTGGATGAATCGCGAGGCATTGCGCAAGACCGCGGAAACGGGCGAGGTGCACTACTGGTCGCGCTCGCGCCGGAAACTGTGGCGCAAGGGCGAGGAGTCCGGTCACGTGCAGAAGGTGCGCGCGATCCGTCTCGACTGCGACGAGGACGTGCTGCTGATCGAGGTCGACCAAGTCGGCGGTATTGCGTGCCATACCGGGCGGCACAACTGCTTTTTCCAGAAACTCGCGGGCGGAGAGTGGATCGTGACCGATCCGGTGCTGAAAGACCCGCGCGAGATCTACAACAAATGAGCGACACCGACATATTGCGCCGGCTCGCCGGGACCATCGCGGCGCGGCAGGGTGCGGACCCGTCGAGTTCGTACGTGGCCGCCCTGATGGCGAAAGGCGAGGACGCCATACTGAAGAAGGTGGCCGAGGAGGCCGCGGAAACGCTGCTCGCGGCGAAGGACGGTGATAAACTGCACCTCGTGCGCGAAACCGCGGATCTCTGGTTTCATACGCTGATCATGCTCGCCGCCCACGGGCTCACGCCCGATGACGTGCTCGCGGAACTGCGGCGGCGCGAAGGGTTCTCAGGCATCGACGAGAAGGCGTCGCGCCCGAAATAGGCGCGGTTCCGCTCGCAGGAAAACGGAGGAACGACGACATGGGCGCAATGAGCATCTGGCACTGGCTGCTGATCCTGCTGGTGGTGATACTCGTGTTCGGCACCAAGAAACTGCGCAACCTGGGAGGCGATCTCGGCAGCGCGGTCAAGGGATTCAAGGACGGCATGAAGTCGGAGGACGACAAGGCCGCTCAGTCGAAAGCCGAAATTCCGCCGTCCGCCGGCCAGACCATCGAAGGCGAGGCGAAGAAGGAAACCCCGAAGGCGTGACGCGGAACATCGTGCGAAGGGCCGCGCGCCCTTCGTTCCCGCGCGCGGATCTCCATGTTTGATATCGGATTTTCCGAGCTGATCGTTATTGCCGTCATCGCGCTCATCGTTCTCGGTCCGGAGAAGCTGCCACGGGTGGCGCGCACGATGGGGCACCTTTTCGGGCGCATGCAGCGCTATGTCAACGACGTCAAGGCGGACATCAACCGCGAACTCGAGCTCGACGAGTTGAAGAAACTCCAGGCGAGCGTGCAGGATACGGCCCGCTCGCTCGAGCAGTCGGTTGCCAAGGAAATGCAGTCGGTCGAGGCCGATATGAACCAGGTCGCCCGCGATGCCGGCGCCGCAGTGGCCGAACCGCCGGCTGCTTCGGGAGCGCCGGCGTCGCCGGACGCGGCCGCGAACCCCGCGGCGACGCAGAAACCCGCCTGACGGCGCGGGAACTGCCGCCCAGCCATGAGCGAAGACACCTTCATCTCGCATCTGATGGAACTGCGCGACCGCCTGCTGCGGGCGCTCGTCTCCGTCGGCGTCGTGTTCCTGCTGCTGTGCCTGTACCCGGGCCCCGGCATGGTCTACGATCTGCTCGCGCTGCCGCTCACCCGTGAACTGCCGGAAGGCACCAAGATGATCGCAACGAGCGTCATCACGCCGTTCATGGTGCCGATCAAGGTCACGCTGATGCTCGCGTTTCTGGTCGCGCTGCCGGTCGTGCTGTTCCAGGCGTGGGCGTTCGTGGCGCCGGGGCTGTACGCGCACGAGAAAAAACTCGTGCTGCCGCTCGTCGTGAGCAGCACGCTGCTGTTTTTCGCCGGCGTCGCGTTCTGCTACTTCTTCGTGTTCGGGCAGGTGTTCAAGTTCATCGCCGGATTCGCGCCGGCGAGCATCACACCCGCGCCGGATATCGAACAGTACCTGTCGTTCGTGCTCACGATGTTCGTTGCCTTCGGCGTCTCGTTCGAGGTGCCGGTGGCCCTGATCGTGCTCGTGCGCATGGGCATCGTGACGATCGACAAGCTCGTGGAGTGCCGCGGCTACTTCGCGGTGGGCGCGTCGGTCGTTTGCGCCATCGTGACGCCGCCGGACGTCGTGTCGATGCTGGCGCTGCTGATTCCGATGTGCATACTTTACGAGGCCGGCATCATTGTCGCGCGATTGATGGGCAAACCGGCCGATACCGCCGGCCGCATCGAATCCGGGGAAAGGACCGGCGACTGATCGACGTCGGTGCGCGACGCCGGTGCGCGACTATTTGTCGCGCTTCGACGGTTTCGGACGGCGCGCGACCGTGACCCTGAATTCGGATTCCTGCTGGTTGCGGACTACTTTCAGCGTGGCTTCCGTTCCGGGCTGAATCGCGGCAACGAGATTCAGCATCGCGGCGGAGTCCGCGATGGGCCTGCCGTTGACCGCGACGAGGATGTCGCCGAGGCGGATGCCGGCCCGGGCCGCCGGCGTATCACGATACACCTCCGTGATCAGCGCACCGCGGATATCGGGCAGCTTGAACGATTCGGCGAGTTCGCGCGTCATATCCTGCACGCCGACGCCGATCCAGCCGCGCGTGACCGACCCTGTCTTGACGATCTGCTCGAGCACCATTTTCGCGGAACTGGCCGGAATCGCGAATCCGATGCCGAGCGAGGCGCCGCCCGGCGTGCGGGAATAGATCGCCGTGTTGATGCCGATGAGATTGCCGCTGGCGTCGACCAGCGCTCCGCCGGAATTTCCCGGATTGATCGCGGCGTCGGTCTGGATGAAATTTTCGAACGTGTTGATCTGGAGCCCCGTGCGGCCCAGCGCGCTGACGATGCCGAGCGTCACGGTTTGTCCGACCCCGAACGGATTTCCGATCGCGAGCACGATGTCGCCCACGCGTGCCTGGTCCGACAGCCCGAACGTGATCGACGGCAGGTTGTCGAGATCGATTTTCAGCACTGCGAGATCCGTGTCGGGATCGGTGCCGACGACGGTGGCCTTGGCCCGGCGCGCGTCGGCGAGGGCGATCTCGATGTCGCTCGCTGCTTCGACGACGTGGCTGTTCGTCAGCACGTAGCCGGCGGAACTGACGATCACGCCGGAACCGAGGTTGTTGCTTTTCCGCGATTGCGGGTCGAACCTTTGGCCGAAGAAGAATCGGGACACCGGATCGTCCATGAAGC
>CAZMBS010000276.1:0-3735 GCA_964564295.1 uncultured Streptomycetaceae bacterium | reverse complement strand
CTTGGCGCGATCATCTCGTTCGCCGCGCTGGATCGCGAAATCATTCTGCGCGTGGTCGACAAGTTCCTGATGCAGCTCGAGGACCAGCTGCACGAAAAGAAAGTCGATATCAGCTTCACGCAGGCATTGAAGGACCATCTGGCGAAGACGGGATTCGACCCGTTGATGGGCGCGCGGCCCATGGCGCGCCTGATCCAGGACACGATCCGTTCGGCGCTGGCCGACGAACTGCTGTTCGGACGGCTCGCGAACGGCGGCAAGGTCACCATCGACGTCGATGCCGAGGGCAAGGTGAAGCTCGTATTCGCCGAGGAGCCGGCCGGCGTGGTCTGACGCGCCGCCGCGGCGTCTTGCGCAGGTCCCGAACCGCGGAACCGCAAAGTCTGGTTTCACGCGCGCGGCTTGACGCCGCGCGAGTTGGATTACAAACTAACGACAACAACAACCGTCCGTACGCGCAGCCGCGTGATACGGCACATCGGACTCATCCGGGGACCCGTTGAAGGAGGTGCCATGCGCATATTTTCACTTTCGTCGATTTCATCGTTGCTGGTCGCGGCCGGGCTGTCGGCAGGCATAACCGACGCCCAGGCTCAGTCTGCCGGCCAGGCACGGGCGCTTGCGGCGACCTGTTTCACCTGCCACGGTACCGACGGGCGCAGCGTGCAGGGCATACCGCCGAGCCTCGCCGGGCAGAACAAGAATTACCTGCTGCAGCAGATGCGGGATTTCCGCGACGGCAAGCGGCCCGCGACCATCATGCACCAGCACGCGAAGGGCTACACCGACGCGCAACTGGAGTTGATCGCCGATTATTTCGCATCGGTCAAGGCGGGCCCTGCGCCGGCCGCGCCGGCTGCGCGGTAAAGGAGACCCTCATGACCATCAGCAGACGCGAATTCGTGAAGTGGATGTCGGCGGCAGGCGGCGTGGCCGCGGTGGCGGGCTGCGCGACGACGGGCGGCGGCGGTGCGCGCGTCGTCGTGGTCGGCGGCGGCTACGGCGGCGCGACCGCCGCGCGATTCATCAAGCTCTGGGCGCCGGACATCGACGTGACCGTCGTCGAACGCGAAGGGACGTTTGTATCGTGCCCGATGAGCAATCTCGTGCTCGGCGGCAACGCCCGCATCGGCGATATCAGCATGAGCTACGAGGGGTTGCGCGCACGCGGTATCACCGTCGTGCGGGACACGGTGACGGCCATCGATGCCGCGAAGCGCGAGGTGCGCCTTGCAGGCGGTTCGACCCTGCCGTACGACCGGTGCATCGTTTCACCGGGCATCGATTTCATGTACGAGCGCATCGCGGGACTCGCGGGCGCGGATGCGCAGGCGCGCGTGCCGCACGCATGGAAAGCCGGGCCGCAGACCGTGCTGCTCCGCAAGCAACTGGAAGCCATGCGTAACGGCGGAGTCTACGTGCTGCACATACCGACCTCGCCGTATCGCTGCCCGCCGGGACCGTACGAACGCGTATGCCAGGTCGCGGACTATTTCAAGAAGTCGAAACCGAAGTCGAAAATTCTCGTGCTCGACAGCAATCCGGATATCCAGTCGAAGGCAGGGCTCTTCCGCGCGCAGTGGAACGGGCAATACAAGGGCCTCATCGAGTACCGGCCGAACAGCGAACTGGACGATGTCGACGCAAGAGGTATGACCGTCAAGCTGACGTTCGGCGACGTGAAGGGCGACGTGCTGAACGTGGTGCCGCCGCAGCGCGCCGGGGACATCGCGCGCAGCACGGGACTCATCACCGCGAACGAACGCTGGTGCGGCATTGACTGGCAGACCTATGAATCCGTCGCCGTCAAGGGCGTGCACGTGCTGGGCGATGCGACGCTGTCGGCGCCGGCGATGCCGAAGTCGGCGAGCATGGCGAACCAGCATGCGAAGGTCTGTGCCGCCGCGGTGATCGCGTTGCTGAAAGGCGAGCCCGTCAACACGCAGCCCATGCTCATGAACACGTGTTACAGCTTTGTCGACGGCAAGAACGTCGTGCACGTAGCGTCCGTCCATCAGTTCGATGCCGCGCAGAAAACCATGGTCACGGTCAAGGGCGCCGGCGGACTGTCGGCCGGCCCGAGCGAAGCCGAGGGCGTGTACGCGTGGGGCTGGGCACGCAACATCTGGGCTGAAGCTCTTGCGTAAGTAATTGTTTTTATTTAGCTAATTAATGGCGCTGCGGCGCCATTTTTTTTGTTGCGCCGTATCGCGAAGTTGTGCGTTTTTCCATTGGTAGAATGATCTGGATCAGCACACAATGGTCGTGAGCCTGTAACGATCGGGGTTGCGTATGCCTGTTTCACGGAGAGCGCCAACATGAATGCCAACAATCGCAGCAAATCATCAATGCCGTCCGCACAATCCGCAGCGGCGTTTCGGCCGGCGGCGCTGGCGCTCGCCGTCGCCGCCTGTTTTGCCGGCAATGGGGCACTCGGAAATCCCACCAACCCCGCCGTGGTCCACGGCGCGGCGAGTTTCAGCAATCCGGCGGCGAACATCCTGAACGTGCAGACGATGACGCCCCGGACCATCATCAATTGGGGCAGCTTCTCGATCAGCGCAGGCGAGATCACGCGCTTCATGCAGCCCTCGGCGCTCGCCGCGGTGCTGAACCGGGTCGGCGCGGGCGCGTCGCCGTCGCAGATCCTGGGCACGCTGAGTTCCAACGGCCGCGTGTTTCTGATCAATCCCAACGGCATTACGTTCGGCGCGGGCTCCCAAGTCGACGTTGCAGGACTCGTGGCGTCCACGCTCAACCTGACGAACGAGGATTTTCTCGCCGGCCGGATGCGGTTCGCGGAAACGCCGGGAGCGGGCGCGCTCACCAACGCCGGCATCATCAGCACGGCGCCGGGCGGAAACGTTTACCTTGTTGCGCCGGATGTGCGGAACAGCGGGCTCATCACGTCGCCGCAGGGTGAGGTGATTCTTGCCGCAGGCAGCAGCGTCGAGCTCGTGAATCCGGGCACACCCAATCTGCGTGTCGAGATCAACGCGCCCGACAATGCCGCGCGCAACCTTGGCGCGATCGTGGCCGATGCGGGGCGCGTGGGCATATACGCGGGCTTGATCGAACAGAAGGGTGAAATTCGCGCCGATGCCGCAGTGGCGGGCGAGGGCGGGCGTATCCTGCTGAAGGCGACGCGGAGCGCGACGCTGGACGCCGGCAGCATCACTTCCGCGCGCGGCGAGTCCGGCGGCGCGATCGAAGTCAACGCAGGTGACACGACGCTGGTTGCCGGTACGATTGATGTGCGGGGCACGAACGGCGCGGGCGGCACCGTGCATCTGCTCGGCGACAAAGTCGGCGTCCACGGCGATGCGCGCGTGGATGCCTCGGGCGACACCGGCGGCGGAACGGTTCTGATCGGCGGCGAGTATCAGGGTCGGCCGGGGGTTACGGCGGTCGAGGGCGAGGCCATCCGCAACGCCACGTCGACGTTCGTGGGCGCGGAGGTAACCGTTCTCGCGAGCGCCGATACGCGGGGCGACGGCGGCCGGGTCATCGTGTGGGCGGACGATACCACCCGCGTGCATGGCGTGATCCGGGCGCGCGGCGGCGGACAGTCGGGCGACGGCGGCTTCGTCGAAACGTCCGGCAAACTCGGACTCGACGTCACGCGAGCGCCCGACGTTCGCGCGCCGCGCGGGCAGGGCGGCACATGGCTGCTGGATCCCAACGATCTTGACATCGTTGCCGGGTCGGGCATCACCAACAACACATCACAACCGT
>CAZMBS010000275.1:0-3744 GCA_964564295.1 uncultured Streptomycetaceae bacterium | reverse complement strand
CTGGACGCGGCGCCTCACCGAAAAAATCCGCTCCCGTGTCCGCGACGTCTACGGTACGAGGCTCGCGGACGGCGACTGGCGCATCATCCTGCGCATCTACGGCAAGAACGGGGTCATGGGCGCGCTGGAGCCGGTGCGCGAAATCCGCTCGCACGAACTCTGCCTCATCATCGAGATCACCGCGCCGTCGCAGGATCTCGCGAACTCGATCGCGTCGATTGGCCGTCACCAGGCGCTGCACCTGCCGATCGAACAGTGGAGCGGCATGATGACGACAATGGCCTGCCCGTACAATCCGGCGTACCTCAGCCGCGGCGCGATCTACCGCTTCAATGTGAACCACGTGGTCGAGCCGGACGATCCGCACGAGATGTTCCCGATGGAGCTCGTGCGCATCGGGGGGGCCGCATGAACGACTCCGGACGTCCAGACCCATGACCGTACTCGCGGAACTCGCAAGCCTCATCCGCAGCAAGAACGCCGGCCCGTTCGAACTTACGATCGACATCATGTTCGACGACGCCGGGACCTACGCACGCGTGAAACGGTCGGGCGCCGTCACGCGCGAAGTGGTTGCGCGCCTCTACGGCGTCGCGCCGGACGAGGTCCGGTTCTTCGAATCGGACAGCGCGCTCGCCTTCAAGGCGTCGATTCCGCGCCCGGTGTTTCAGGGCGACGTCGGCGACACCGACGGCCACGGCGGCCAGCAGTACGTGCCGCTCATGGACATCGACATCCCGTAACGCGCCGCTACAGCGCGATCGAACGCAGGGCTTTCACGCGATCCGTGCCCGCGGCGAGCATGAGGTTCCATTCGCTCGCGGAAGTGATGAAACGCGCTCCGAGTTGCGCGACCCGGGCGATGTGCTGCTCCGCGCCGGGGCCGGTGTATCCGCCGACGCCGGTGTGTTTGCCGTGCGCGCGGCACGCCTGGACCACGCGCGCGACGGCGGCCAGCACGTCGGGATGCGCGAGATCGCCCGGGTGTCCGAGATCGGTCGACAGGTCGTTGGTGCCGATGTGGATCACATCCGCACCGGGCACGGCGGCGATGGCCTCGATGTTGTCGAGCGCAGCCTTGCTCTCGATCATCAGGATCAGCAGCGTCGCATCGTTGAGCGCACGGCGCGCGGACGCCGCCGGAACCGCGCGAAACCCGAAATGCGCCGTGCCACCGAACGCGCCCCGGTTGCCGACCGGCGGATACTTGCAGGCCTGGACGGACTGGCGCGCGTCCTCCACGGTCGTCACCTCGGGCATCACGATTCCCAACGCGCCGTTGTCGAGCATGCGCAGCGCTGCCGCGTAATCCTTCTCCGGCACGCGCACGATCGGCGCAACGCCCATGCTCATGGCGGCCACGCACATCTGCGACACCTCGTATTCGGGTATCACGCCATGCTGCAGATCGAAAAAGAGTCCGTCGAACCCGCAAGCTCTTGCGGCCAGCGCGATATCCACCGTGCGCGCGTGACGGATCATCAGGTTGAGCGCAAGTTCTCCGGCGCGCAGTCTCTGCGCTACCGGGTTCACGAGCGAAACATCGTGTGTGTCGGCCATGTATACTCCATCGGTGTGGCGCGCACGGACATCGGCGCCGTCGGAGCGCCGCAGCATACCGCCGGGCGATCGTCGGAGCAAGAACGGCATTCGACAAGTACTTGTTAACCATGAAGAAACCCGACATGGCGCATGTCGGGCTCAAGTTCGCCCGCCGCAGGCCGAAATCAAGCTTAGAGAATCAATACGGCACCCGGGGCAATCATGCAACGCTACGCACAGACACGCGAGCAGAGTGGCGAGCTGCTGCGTATCGCATTGTCTCTGATGTCCAGACATGCGGCGGGACTCCATCCGGCAACGTACGCCGTGTGGTACGAGTACGCCGCCGGAACGCATCCGAAACTGAAAGAAACGATCGACGCCTGCATAGCGGCCGGCAAGCCCGTCGACGACGACACGATCTATGCGCTGCACGATGCTCTTATTGCAGGGCCCGCCGAAGCGGAAGCCGGAAAACTGCGCGCGGAATTCGAGCGCATGCTCGGTGAACTGTCCGGGCACGCTGCCGCCGCCGGCGAGCATGCCGATGCCTACGGCACGTCCCTCAACCGTTTCGGCGACAGCCTGCGACCGAATGCCGATCCCCAGACGCTGAAGGCCGCACTCGACGCCATATCGCGGTCCACCAGCGACATGCGTCAGAAAACCGGCGAACTGCAGGCACAGCTGCAGGAAAGCGCGGAGGAAATCCAGACTTTGCGCGCCGAACTTACGCGGGCACGCGGAGAGGCCGTGACCGATCCGCTGACCGGCATCACGAACCGGCGCGGTTTCGAACAGGCGATGCAGGACGCGTGCGCGGCGAACGGCGACCGGCTGACGGGCTTCAGCCTGATCATGCTCGACATCGATCACTTCAAGAAATGCAACGACAGCTACGGCCACCTGTTCGGTGACAAGGTGATCTGCAGCGTTGCCCAGGTCGTCGCGAAAAACGTCAAGGGCCAGGATACGCCCGCGCGGATCGGCGGCGAGGAATTTGCGGTGTTGCTGCCCGACACACCGCTTGAAGGCGCACGCGTGCTCGCCGAGCGCATCCGCACGACAGTCGGTTCCGGCCGCATCAAGCGTGGCAACAGCGCCGAGTTCGTCGGAAACATCACCGTTTCGCTGGGCGTGGCGCAGTACGCGGACGGCGAGACGACGGAAGCCTTCATGGCGCGCGCGGACAAGGCGCTTTACGCATCCAAGTCCGGCGGCAGGAACTGCGTGACGATCGCCAAGTCACCCGATACCGACCCGGGGGACGGCATCGCGGTCGTGCGGCCGCTGCGCGCGGCGAACGGCTAGCTAGAACTGCGCCGGGTCGAGCGCGATCGCGCTTCCGGCGCCGTGCAGGACGGTGTGCCCGAACGCGTCCGCCTGCGGCAGGATATGTTCCGCGAAGAACCGTGCAGTCACGATCTTCGCGGACAGAAACTCCCGGTCCGCGTCCGGCTGCGCGAGCCGCTCCCGCGCGACGAGCGCGGCACGCGCCATCATCGCGCCGCCGAGCACCGTGCCGAAGAGTCGCAGGTAGGGCACCGCGACCGCGGACGCGGCCTTCGCATCCTTCGCGTAGGTGTCCACGACCCAGTCGGTCGCGGCCTGCAGCGTATCCAACGCCGGTTTCAGTCGCGCGCCGATTGCGGCGCCAGCGTCGCCCGCCCCCGCGAGCGCCGGCTCCAGTGCGCGCATGTCGCGGATGACCGCCGCCGCCGTGGCGCCTTTTTCGAATGCGATCTTGCGCCCGACGAGGTCGGCTGCCTGGATGCCCGTCGTTCCCTCGTAAATCGTCGTGATGCGCGCATCGCGCAAGTACTGCGTGGCGCCGGTTTCCTCGACAAAACCCATGCCGCCGTGAATCTGAATGCCGGTCGAGGCGATCTCGACGCACGATTCCGTGCACCAGCCCTTGACGATCGGCGTCAGCAGATCGATGAGCGCCTGATTGCGGCGCCGTTCTGCAGTGTCGGGATGCCGCTTCGACTTGTCGAGCGCCGCCGCCGCATAGTACGCGACGGCCCGCATCGCCTCGGTCTGCGACTTCATCGTCATCAGCATGCGGCGCACGTCAGGATGATGCACGATGGTCACGCGGTCGCCGGCGCGCTGCCCGATCTCGCGGCCCTGCACGCGCGTTTTCGCGTATTCCAGCGCGTGCTGGTAGGCGCGCTCGGCGAGCGCCACACCCTCGACGCC
>CAZMBS010000274.1:0-3745 GCA_964564295.1 uncultured Streptomycetaceae bacterium | reverse complement strand
TGGGATGCTTGTCGACGTCTTCCGGCAGCGGTCCGGCCTCCGGCAGATCGGCAAGAACGAGCATGACGAGATCAGTCACGTTGTCGCCGTGCGCAGCCGCGATCGGCAACGGATCGCCGAGCCCCAGCGCATGAAACTCCGCGGTCGCCAGTTCCGGGGCCATGCCTTCCGTCTTGTTGACGACCAGCCATACTTTTCGTCCGGTCCGGCGCAGTTCGTCAGCAATGATGCGGTCCTGCGCGACCAGGCCCGCCCTGCCGTCGACCACGAACAGCACGGCGTCGGCTTCGTCCACCGCCTGCCGGGTCTGTCGCGCCATCTCGTGATAGATGCCTACGCGCGCCACCGGCTCGAATCCGCCGGTGTCGACCGCCAGAAACGGCTTTGCGCCGACGCGCCCCTCGCCGTAGTGGCGGTCGCGCGTGACCCCGGGCTGATCGTGGACGATCGCGTCGCGCGTGCGCGTCAGCCGATTGAACAGGGTCGACTTGCCGACGTTGGGCCGGCCGACGATGACGAGGGTGGGTTTCACGCTACTGCGTGCTGATGGCGAACACGCCGCCCGCGCGTGTCTGGACGAGCAGACTCGTAAGCCCGATCGCCACCGGCGCGGCGTCGATCGCGCTGCCGTCGGTCGCGATGCGGCCCGCGAACGCGCCATCGTCCCGGGAAAGCAGGTGCACATGCCCCTGATAGTCGCCCACCGCGACGAATCGCCCGATCGCAAGCGGACCGCTGACACCGCGGCCCGCGAGTTTCTCCTGCCGCCATACGTTCGCACCGGAAGACTTGTCGAATGCCGCAACCGCGTGCTTGTCGTCGGTCACGTAGACGTAGCGGCTGTCCACCGCGAGTCCCGCGATGCTGGATACGTCCCGGGCCCAGCGCGTGCTGCCCTGCCTCGCATCGAAACACGCGAGCCGGCCCTGAAACGCGACCGCGCACACCTGGCTGCCGTCGACAACCGGCAGGCTCGTGACGTCGGCGACCCGCTCGAGCTCGGTCGTACCGCGTGGCAGCGCCACCACGGATTCCCAGCCGACACTGCCGGTGCTCGCCGCAATCGCGACCAGCCGTCCGCCCGCGAATCCCGCGAAAATCGCGCCGCCCTGGTGCGCAACGCCCGCGTGCGAACGCACGGAAAGCGTCGGATTCGCGCGCTGGTACACCCAGCGCCGCTTGCCGCCGCCGGCGTCGAGCCCGTAGATACGGCCGTCTCCCGCCCGCGCGATCACGATACCGCCCTCGAGCACCGGCGGCGCCAGCACCTCGCTCGACAACTGCGATTTCCAGAGCAGCTTGCCGCCCGTGTCGAAAGCGAGCACTTCGCCCTTGGGCGTGCCGGCAAGGATGACCGCCGCGCCGGCGCCAACGCCGCTCGAAATGCGTTGCCCCGCATCGAATCGGGCCACCACGCGACCGGTGCCGGATTCGAATCCCGCGATCTGCCCGCCGGCGCTCGCGACGTAAACCGTGTTCCCCGTGACCGCGGGAAAAAACACGCTTTTCTCCGCGCTGCCGATGCTGCCCTGCCAGGCCACCCGCGGCGAGGCTGTCGGCTGAAACTGCACGAGTTCCGCCGGCTTCTTCGCGGGTACCGAACGACCGAACAGCCGGTCATAGGTGTCGGTCACGGTGTTCGTGACGGTCTGGCAGCCCGCGAGCATCATGCCAATCGCGAGCCACAGCGCTGCCCGTGCGATCATTTGTCCTCGCCCAGTGCGTCGAGCTTGATCTGGATCATCTGCCGGTACGGACTCTGCGCATCGGTCTTTTCAAGCGCAATCTGAAATGCCGCGCGTGCTTCCGCGCGCTGCCCCTGCAGCGCCAGCAGGTCTCCACGCATGTCCGCATAGCGACCGGAGAAGGCATCGGTCGGCTTGGCAGACAGCAGTTTCAGCGCGTCGTCCGGATTCTTTTCGTCCAGCAGCACGGCGGCGAGCCGCAACCGGGCGACATCGCGGATTTCGTCGTCTTTCGCCTTGTCGATGACCCATTGCAACTGCGTCCGCGCGGTCGGGAGGTCTCCTGTATGAAACGCCGACCGGGCCGACATCAGCGCCGCGATCAACGCGTACGTCGTCGAGCCGTGCGACTCGATGATTTTCGCCGCGATGTCGCGCACGCGCTTGTGCTCCGCCGCACGCTCGGCGTTTGCGAGTTGTTCGTACAGCGTCGATGCGGCAACGGCCTGCGTCGCGCGGTAGTAACGCCAGGCGTGGAACGCGGAAAGCGCGAGCGCACCCGAAACCAGCAACACCATCGTCAACGTGCCGTATTGCTTCCACCACGCCTTGAATTCCGCCAGCTGTTCCTGCTGTTCCAGATCGTATGCCATTGATTTACCTGACTTTTATTAATTCCACCGCATTCGCAAGCCGCACGGTAGCCTGTGCGGCGGTCGCGCGCAATGCCTTGACCGTCACGGTTCCCGCCTGCGCCTCATCGTCGCCGATGATCACCGCGTGACGCGCGCCGCTCGCGTCGGCTTTTTTCATCTGTGATTTGAAGCTGCCGCCACCACAGTGCGTTATTACCTGGAGGCCGGCATCCCGCAACTGTTCCGCTGTTCCGGCCGCAATCCGGTCCGCGGCCTCTCCGACGTGCACGAGGTACACGTCCGGTACGCTCGCCGGCACGCGGCCTTCCAGCAGCAGCAACGCCCGCTCGACGCCGATGCCGAAGCCGCACCCGGGCGTGGGCTTGCCGCCCAATTGTTCGAACAGCCCATCGTAGCGCCCGCCGGAGCAGATCGCGCTTTGCGCCCCGAGCCGGTCGCTTACCCATTCGAACACCGTGAGGTTGTAGTAATCCAGCCCCCGCACGAGACGCGGATTGATGACAAACGGGATGCCCGCGGCGCGCAACCCCGCCTGCACGGCCTCGAAATTCCCCCGCGTCGCATCGCCGACGGCATCGATCAGTCTCGGGGCCGCTTCGATGATCGGCTGCATCTGCGGATTCTTGCTGTCGAGTATGCGCAGCGGATTCGCATGCAGCCGTCGCCGCGCGTCGTCGTCCAGTGCGCCGCCATGCTGCTCGAAGTAAGCGATGAGTTGCGCGCGGAAGGCGCGCCGTTCTTCGGCGCTGCCGATGGTGTTCAACTGGAGCTCGACGCCGTCGATGCCGAGCCGCTGCCACAGCCGGCGCGCCATGACCAGCAGTTCGACGTCGATGTCCGGACCGGGAAAGCCCAGCGCCTCGGCACCATAGGTATGGTACTGCCGGTAGCGTCCCTTCTGCGGGCGCTCGTGACGGAACAACGGGCCGCTGTACCAGAGTCGCTGTGGCCCGGGATAGAGCAGGTTATGTTCCAGCGCGGCGCGCACCGTCGGCGCGGTGCCTTCCGGACGCAACGACAGCTTGTCGCCGTTCATGCCGTCGACGAACGAGTACATCTCCTTTTCGACGATATCGGTCACCTGCCCCACGCCACGCACGAACAGTTCCGTCAGTTCGACGACAGGCGTGCGAATGTTGCGATAGCCGTATTGCCGGAACACGTCGCGCACGTTGTCCTCGAAGAACTCCCACAGGTGGGCGTCCGCCGGCAGGACGTCGTTCATCCCGCGTATCGCTTGCAACGTCTTGCCGGTCATGAGTGTCGACTTCGGTTGCGCGCCGCTCGGCGCAGTAATCAGACGCGCGCCCCGTCCGCGCGCACGCCGCCGCGCGCCGCGCCGGCGCCGTATCGGTCCTGCACGTACTGCGCGACGATGGCCTGAAACTCCTCGGCGATATGGGC
>CAZMBS010000273.1:0-3757 GCA_964564295.1 uncultured Streptomycetaceae bacterium | reverse complement strand
AGCGGTTGTGCGCCGCGCGCCGGATCGCCGCGTGAAACCGCTGGTTGTGGCGCGCGAGCGCATCCCATTCGCCCTGCAACTGCTGCTCGGTCTTCACGAGATTCGCGAGTTCGAGCAGTTCCATGTCCGAAGCGTGACGGGCACACAGCCTCGCTGCCGTGCCTTCGAGTACTTCGCGCATCACGTACAGTTCCATGACCGATCGCTGGTCGAGACTTGCGATGACCAGACCGAGCCGCGGTTCGTGTGCGAGCATGCCTTCGTTCTCGAGGCGCCGAATCGCGTCGCGTACCGGCGTGCGGCTTACCTTGAGCCAGTCCGCGACTTCGGTTTCCATGATGCGGTCGCCGGGCTTCAAACGGCTCGCCTGTATCGCCTCGCGCAACCGCGCGTAGACCAGTTCGCCCCGCGAGCCGTGGCGCGCCGATTTGATGTCCACCACGGGTGCTGTACGCTTGCGCATGATCCATCCCATCCGAAGTGCGATTGCGGCGGGGAAAACGCCGGCGCGTGATTGACAGGCAGCCGCACTCGTTTGTATTCTCGTGTATACATGAACATCCGTCAAGAAATCGGCCCGGTTGCGGGCGTCATCCGATGCATGGCGGGAGCAGTTATTTTCGGCGCGCTGTCCGCGGTTGCGCACGCGCAGCGGCCGGCCGACCCGCCGTATCCGACCAAGCCCGTGCGCTTCGTGGTCGGGCAGGCACCGGGCGGCGCAACCGATCTCGTGGCACGCGCGATCGCACAGAAGCTCACCGAGTTTCTCGGCCAGTCGGTCGTGGTGGACAACCGCACCGGCGCCGCAGGCTCGATCGGCGCGGGCCTGGTCGCGAAAAGCACGCCCGACGGCTACACCATACTGGTGGTATCGAGCAGTTATGCGATCAATCCCGGCCTGTATGCCAAGCTGCCGTTCGACCCGACCCGGGACCTCGCGCCCGTCACGCTGATCGCCGAAGCGCCTTTTCTGCTCGTCACCCACCCCGCGCTGCCGGTCAAAAACGTTCAGGACATCGTGGCGTACGCGAAATCGAAGCCCGGCGCGCTGAGTTTCGCATCCGGCGGCACGGGAAGTTCGGGACATCTTGCGGGCGAACTGTTCAAGAACCTTGCCGCCGTGCAGATGCTTCACGTCCCCTACAAGGGAGCGGGGCCGGCGTTGGTCGACGTGATTGCCGGGCAGGTGCAAATTACGTTCGCGAGCATGATTTCGTCGCTGTCGCACGTGCGCAGCGCGAAACTTAAGGCGCTCGCCGTCACCAGCGCCAGGCGATCTCCCGTGTTGCCGGATTTGCCGACGGTCGGTGAAGCCGGGGTGCGCGGTTACGCAACGACAACCTGGTACGGCATGCTGGCCCCCACCGGCACGCGTCAGGCCGTCATCGGGCGGCTGAATGCAGAAACGAAACGCGCGCTGTCAGCGCCGGAAGTTCGCGACCGGATGTCCGGCGACGGCGCCGAGCCCGTCGGCGATACGCCCGAACATTTCCGGCAGTTCCTCGCCGCGGAAATCGCCAAATGGCGAAAGGTGGTGACGGACGCGGGTGTGAAGGTGGAGTAGTGCCGGCGACCGCCGGCGCAATCCGCTAAGGCTGCGACGTGGCGACCTGCGCGCGGCTGAATTCCACGAGGATCAATTCCGACAGGTCGCGCGGTATCGGCACGACACCCGCGCGCAGGACATCCACCATCTGCACGCGTTCTTCGGGAGCGAGTTTTTCGTACTCTTCGCGGGCCTGTGCCGCGATGGCCTGCTTTTCGGATCGCGACAGCCCGTTCAGTCTTTCGTGCGCCTGCCGCACCGCGGAAGCCTTGATCGCGAGTTCCTCGATGATCATGGGTCTCGCGGCGGCGTTCTTGGGATCCGCGAGCAGTTTCTTGACGCTCGCGAAAATTTCCTGGCGTTGCACGGGCGCGAGGTGCAAAAAACCTTCGTCGATCAGCGCCTTCAGCCGCTCGTCGCCGAGGTCGAAAGGCGCCTCCGGAATGATCAGCGGCTGGTGCGTGGGCGCTCCGGGCACGGTCGCCGGGGCGGTTGCCACGGCCTCCAGCGAGCGGGAAATGATCTGGTCCCGCAGCATGCGCAGCAGCACCAGCGTCAGCGGATCCACGGCCACGGCGCTGCCCGAGTACCCGATGAACAGCAGGGTGACGAGTAGCCTATGCCAGCAACTTGCGGCACGAGACACGATGGAATTTCCCCCGGACGAAACAGGAAAACAGCTGTTTTCCCTTTAAATTACGCCACTTACGTGTGAAGTCAAGCGTAAAACGTCACATCACTCATCACATTATGGGAAATAACATGAGATAAACAACTTAAATTATTGTTTTTATTGTATTTTATAACAATAACTCTATCGGATACTGCGATCAATCCTTACGCAGCGCGAAAATCCTCGACAGATTTCGCGAGTCGCCCGTCTTTGCGTTTCAGTGCGCGCGTGACCGGCAGCGTCGCTCCGAACGTGCGTATGACCGCCGAATGCTTGCCCGCGCCGCCAATCACCGCGATCAGCAGCAAGTCGGGTTTCTGCACCGCGTAAACCGGCGCGTCCATGCCGGCGCTGCCGTACCGCTCCTTGAAATTCACCCGGAAACGCCGATCGATGTTTTCGCGCGAAAACCGGCCGAGCGGCAAGGTCGCGTGCTGCTGGATGAAGCGCTTCGCGTCCGCCTTGGAGTAACCGTCCCGCGCGACCGTCGCGGCATGTTCCGGCCCCATGACGACGAGCGGCTGGGCCGGATAAAAAATGTCATTCGAGCCCGTGCCGGGCAGCGTGCCGGCGATGGTGGTCAGTATGCCCTCGCCGGTCAGGCTCTCGTGATCGTTCACGTTGAGCGGACACTCGGCGCCGATCACGGTCACGCAACTCGCCTCGCGCGGAAAACCGCGCTCGACGTGCAGCGGCTCCCACGGATTGCCGTCTTCATTTTCGGCGACCACGTACGAGTACTTCGACGGCGCGCCGAAAGTCGACATGTCGCCGAGTCCCGGAATCGCGCCGCCGATGTTGACGAGCGCGAACCGGATCGCGCGTCCGATCGCGGCGTTCGACTGGGTGCCGGGGCCGAAAGCGTTGTGGCCCGCGTTCATGCCGAGTTCCCTCGCCACCGGTCCGTTCACGATCACGAGCGGCGCGCAGAGATGCGTCGTCGCCTGCACTGCGTAGAGGTTGAACGGCTCTTCGCACAGCGCCTCGATCGCGAGCAGGTACAGCGGAAAATATTCCGGCCGGCAGCCGGCCATGACCGCGTTCGCCGCGAGACGCACCGGCGTTGCCGCGCCGTAACGCGGTGCCATGCGGCCGACGGGCTCGTCCCACGGACGGTCGCAATACGCCAGCATGCGCTCCACGCGCGCAACCGTCGGTGGCACGACCGGCAGCCCGTCGCTCCAGCCTTTCTGCAGGGCCAGCGCGCTCACGGCCTCGAAATCGTCCTCTGCCTCGAATCCCGCGCCGGGCGACCGGATCAACTGTGCCAGGTTGCTCATCGGGAATTCGCCTTCGCGAGTTCGATGATCTTCGGCAGCGCGTGCTGCGCGCGGCCTTCCACCTGCTCGATCGAAATGCCGCCGAGCGGATGGGGTATGACGATCAGCGGCAGCTCCGGCACGCCGAACGTGCGCGCCTGCGACGAACCGAGTTTCTGGAACGGCACCGACACGATGGCGGCGGCAACGAGGCCGCGCTTGCGCAGTTCCGACATGTCGTGGACACTCCACGACGTGCAGGACCCTCAATCGCCCATG
>CAZMBS010000272.1:0-3775 GCA_964564295.1 uncultured Streptomycetaceae bacterium | reverse complement strand
ATCGGCCTTACGCCGCAGTCGGTGCATCAGCTCGGCGGCTACAAGGTCCAGGGCCGGCAGCAGACCGACGCGGAGCGGCTCCTCGACGAGGCGAAGCAGCTCGAGGATGCGGGCGCCGGCATGATCGTGCTCGAAGCCATGCCCGCCGTGCTCGCAAAGGAAATCACCGCCGCGCTGCGCATCCCGACCATCGGCATCGGCGCGGGCGTCGACTGCGCGGGCCAGGTGCTCGTGCTGCACGACATGCTCGATGTCTATCCCGGCAAGAAGGCGAAGTTCGTGAAGAACTACATGCGCCCCGGCGGGTCCGTGCAGGGGGCGGTCGAGCTGTACGTGAAGGAAGTGCGCGCGAAGACCTTCCCCGGCCCGGAGCATTCCTTCTGACGCGCGGTGTTTCCGACCGGTGACCCGACCTCGCCGGTTCGCACCGGCACTTTCGCCTGAATTCCCGTCATGGATATCATCCACTCCGTCGCCGACCTGCGGGCACGGCTGCAACGCGAGCCGAACAACGTGTTCGTGCCGACGATGGGCAACCTGCACGACGGGCACATCCGGCTCATCGGACTCGCGAAGCCGCGCGCCGCGTGCACGGTGGTCAGCATATTCGTCAACCGGCTGCAGTTCGGTCCGCGCGAGGATTTCGACCGCTATCCGCGCACGCTGCAGTCCGATTGCGACAAACTCGCCGCCGCCGGCGTCGACGTCGTGTTCGCGCCCGACGAGAAGGAAATCTATCCCGAGCCGCAGACCTACGTCGTCGAGCCGTCGGACCTGCAGCACATCCTCGACGGCGCGGTGCGTCCCGGGCATTTCCGCGGCGTCGCCACGGTGGTGTTGAAACTCTTCAACATGGTGTCTCCGCACTCGGCGATCTTCGGCAAGAAGGATTACCAGCAATGCCTCGTGCTCACCAACATGGTGCGCCAGCTCGCGCTGCCGATCGAACTGATACTGGCGGAGACCGTGCGCGCGGCGGACGGCCTTGCGCTTTCGTCGCGCAACGGCTACCTCACGCCGGAAGAGCGCAAGGAAGCACCACGGCTGTACGCGCAACTGCGCCGGGCGCGCGACGAGATTGCCCGGGGCGCGCACGACTATCAGCGCGTGGAACTCGACGTGATGGCCGAACTCGCGCACCACGGCTGGAAGCCCGATTACATTTCCGTGCGCCGGCAGTCCGATCTCGGTGTGCCGAAAAACGGCGAAACCGGACTGGTCGTGCTGGCCGCCGCGCGGCTGGGCCGCACGCGCCTGATCGACAACATCGAGGTCGACGCGGCTGCGTGACGCGGTCGCGCGCGGAATCTATGTAAGTCATTGATATTCATTATATTATTGGTGCAGGAGTCGAATATCCCATGTCCGTGATCGAAACCGAACGCGAATTGCGCGCGATGTACGCGCCGGCGAAGGAACGCGCCGTGAAAAAGCAGATGTCGTGCCTCGACGCGCACTGCGTGAATTTTCTGTCGCACGCGCGGTTCGTCGTGCTGTCGACCTGCGATGCGCAGGGCAACATGGACGCGTCGCCGCGCGGCGGCGAGCCGGGATTCGTGAAGGTGATCGACGCGCACACGGTGATCGTGCCCGACTGGACCGGCAACAACCGTCTCGACACGTTTTCCAACGTGCTGTCGACCGGGCGCATCGGCGCGATTTTCCTGGTGCCGGGCGTGGACGAGACGCTGCGGATCAACGGCACTGCGAGTCTGCGCAACGACGAGGCGTTCACGTCGCGCTGCGAAGTGAACGGACGTTTTCCGAAGCTCGTGGTGCACATCGCGGTCAGGGAGGCCTACCTGCACTGCGCGAAGGCGATCATGCGCGCGCAGTTGTGGTCGATGGACGCGCAGATCGAGCGCGCGCGGCTGCCGACGATGAACGAAATGCTGCGCGACCAGATCGGCCAGACCGAACCGGCGGAGCCGCAGGAAGTCATGTTCGAGCGTCATCGCAGCGAACTCTGGTCGACAAAATAGCGCCGACCGGGCGCGGCGTCGGGCAACCCGGAACGCGCGCAAACGCAGTAAAATCGGCACGCGCTGCCGCGGTGGTGAAATTGGTAGACACAGCAGACTCAAAATCTGCCGCCAGCAATGGCATGTCGGTTCGATTCCGACCCGCGGCACCACTCCCTGCACTCCGAACGCATCCGCGATCCGGCGCCGCCGCGCGATGTCCGCGGCGTCCGGCCGCTTAGAGGCGGTCCGTTGAAACTCTCCGATTTCGATTTCGAACTGCCGCCGGAACTGATCGCGCAGTCGCCGGCGCCGCATCGCGCGGGGAGCCGCTTGCTGCGGCTCGACGGGGCGACCGGCGCCATCGCCGACGGCCGCTTCAGCGACATTCGCGATTGCATCGCGCCCGGCGACGTGCTGGTCGTCAACGACACGCGGGTCATCAAGGCGCGGCTTACCGGCCGCCGCGACACCGGCGGGCGCGTCGAAGTGCTGGTCGAGCGTGTGCTTTCCGGCGGCGAAGTGCTGGCGCAGGTGAGCGCGAGCCACAAGCCGAGGCCCGGCGCGCGGCTGCATCTGGCCGACGGCGCGGTGACGGCCGAGATGCTCGCGCGCGACGGCGAGTTCTTCCACCTGCGGTTCGACGGCTGCAACGACGTGTTCGCGCTGCTGGAGCGCCACGGCGCGCTGCCGCTGCCGCCGTACATCACGCACGATCCGGACGCCTCCGACGCCACGCGCTATCAGACGGTCTACGCGCGGGTACCCGGGGCGGTGGCCGCGCCCACGGCGGGACTGCATTTCGACGCCGCGATGCTCGACGACATCCGGAATCGCGGCGCGAGGGTCGCGTCGCTCACGCTGCACGTGGGCGCGGGGACGTTTCAGCCCGTGCGCACTGACGACCTGTTGCACCATGAAATGCACACCGAACGGTACGACGTGCCGGAGTCCACCGTGGCGGCGATCGCGGCGGCGCGCGGTCGGGGCGGGCGCGTGCTCGCGGTGGGAACCACGAGCCTGCGCGCGCTGGAAACCGCGGGCGCGTCGGGCAAGCTCGGCGCGGGATCCGGCGACACGCGGCTCTTCGTCCTGCCGGGGTATCGATTCCGCGTGGTCGACCGCCTGCTCACCAATTTCCATCTGCCGAAATCGACGCTGCTCATGCTGGTGTGCGCGTTCGGCGGCATGGATAATGTGCGTCGCGCCTACCGTCACGCGATCGCGCATCGCTACCGGTTCTTCAGCTACGGAGATGCCATGCTGATCGAACGATCGACACACTGACCGGCATGGAATTCCGAGTTCTGCATACGGATGGCGCGGCCCGCGGCGCCCGGCTCACGACGGCGCACGGCACGGTCGAAACGCCCGCGTTCATGCCGGTCGGCACCTACGGCACCGTGAAGGCCATGAGTCCGGACGAACTGCGCGGGCTCGGCGCGCACATCGTGCTCGGCAACACGTTTCATCTGTGGTTGCGGCCGGGGCTCGACGTGATCGCGGCGCACGGCGGGCTCCATCGGTTCATGGCATGGAGCGGCCCCATCCTCACGGATTCGGGCGGTGTTCAGGTGTTCAGTCTCGGGGAACTGAGGCAAATCACGGAGGAGGGCGTCCGGTTTCAGTCGCCGGTGAACGGGGACGCGTGTTTTCTGTCGCCGGAAGAGTCGATGCCCATCCAGCGCGTGACGAACTCGGACAACGTCAATTGGACGTGGTGCGGACGTTAGCCGCTGAGATCATCAAACTACCGGATATTCTGGCGGCCGTTTTGCCGAGCCTCAGTATGGGCCAACAGAGGATGGCAGTGC
>CAZMBS010000271.1:0-3823 GCA_964564295.1 uncultured Streptomycetaceae bacterium | reverse complement strand
CGCGCGTGGTCACGGCTGACCAGATCGAGGCCACGATCGAGCAGGGCACCGAGATTCCGTATCAGCAGGCCACCTCCAGCGGGGCAACCAGCGTGTCGTTCAAGAAGGCGACGCTGTCGCTCAAAGTCAAGCCCCAGATCACGCCGGACGACAACGTGATCATGAATCTCAACGTGCACAAGGACAGCGTGGGCCAGACGACGTTGGCCGGCCCGTCCATCGACACGAAGCAGATCGTGACGGAAGTGCTGGTTGAAAACGGTGGAACGGTCGTGATCGGCGGAATTTACACGCAGGAAGAACGTTCCACGACCAACAAGGTCCCGGTGCTGGGCGACCTGCCCTACGTCGGGTTCCTGTTCAAGCAAAATCAGAAACTCGACGAGCGTCGCGAGTTGTTGATCTTCATCAGTCCGCGCATCATCAAGGACGGGCTGACGCTGCGCCAGTAACCTGGGCTGCGGGCCGATGACAGAAACGGCGCCCCCGCGGCGCCGTTTCCTTTTCAGCCGGTCCGCCTGCAGCATGGCCTCGGTACGATTCCGATAGAATCGGGACATGGTTGCACACACCTCGACCGGAACGCCGCCCGATAATATCTACCTCGTCGGCCTCATGGGTGCGGGCAAGACATCGGTTGGTCGCACCTTGGCCCGACGCATGGGGAAAACGTTCTATGACTGCGATCATGAGATTGAGCGTGCGACGGGGGTTAGAATTCCGGTGATTTTCGAGATTGAAGGTGAGGCCGGTTTTCGCGCAAGGGAAACGAAAATGCTTGCTCAGCTCGTGCAACACCGAAACGTCGTCCTGGCGACCGGGGGCGGGGCGGTGCTGGCGCCGGAGAACCGCAGCGCGCTGTCAGCGCATGGAACGGTCATTTACCTGCGCGCCACGGTGGCCGATTTGTGCAAGCGCACGCGCGGCGACCGAAATCGTCCGTTGCTGCAGGGTGGCGATCCGCGCGTCAAGCTCGAGCAGCTCTACGAGGCGCGTGATCCCCTGTACCGGGAAGTCGCAGACATGATCGTGGACACCGGCAGTCAAAGCGTGGCGAGTCTCGTGCAAAAGCTTGAACAGCAACTTCGAGGCGATACTTCGCCGGCCCGCCATGCCTGCTAGCCTGCTTAACGTCGCGCTCGGAGACCGAAGCTACCCGATCCATATCGGCCCGGGGATACTGGGCGACGGCGCGCGAATCGCGCAACCGCTGCCGCAGAAGAAGGCGGCCATCGTCACCAATGAAACCGTAGCGCCGCTGTATCTGGATATTCTGACCGCGAGCCTCTCGGCACAGGGAGTCGACACGTTTCCGATCGTGCTTCCGGACGGCGAGGAGCACAAGAACTGGGAAACGCTGCACCACGTGTACGATGAATTGCTGCACAGGCGTTGCGAGCGGGGCACGACGTTGATCGCGCTCGGCGGCGGCGTCGTCGGAGACATTGCCGGCTTTGCGGCCGCAACCTATCAGCGGGGCGCGCCGTACATCCAGGTGCCGACGACGCTGCTTGCCCAGGTCGACTCCTCGGTCGGGGGCAAGACGGCCGTGAATCATCCGCTGGGAAAAAACATGATCGGCGCGTTCTATCAGCCGCGGGCCGTTATCGCGGATACGGACACGTTGAAGACACTGTCCGCCCGGGAATTCGCGGCGGGAGTTGCGGAGGTGGTGAAATACGGCCTGATTCGCGACCCCGCGTTCTTCGGATGGCTGGAACAGAACATGGGCCGGCTGCTGCGTCGCGATCCCGATACCCTGACGCATGCGATCGAAACATCGTGCCGGCATAAGGCGGAAGTCGTGGCGGGTGACGAGCGTGAAACGGGCGTGCGGGCATTGCTGAACTTCGGCCACACTTTCGGGCATGCCATCGAGACCGGCGTGGGCTATGGCGAATGGCTGCACGGAGAAGCCGTGGCAGCCGGCATGGTGCTTGCCGCCAGGCTTTCGGAAAAAATGGGGTTGCTCGATCGCGGTGACGTGACGCGGATCAGGGCTGCCCTGGCCGCGGCGGGGCTGCCGGTCGACGCGCCGGCTCTCGGGCTGGAGCGCTATCTCGACTTGATGGGACACGACAAAAAAGTCGAGCGGGGGCGCATGCGTTTCATCCTGCTCCGGCGCATCGGCGACGCGTTCATCAGCGACCGCGTGCCGCGCGAAGCGCTGGCGGAGATACTGGGCGCGGCGGCGCATGCTTGAACTCGCGCCCTATGCGGCAGCGGCCGCGTTTTCGCGCGGGCGCCGGCACCCGGAGCCCCCTCCTCGCGGTCGCAGCGAGTATCAGAGAGACCGCGATCGCATTATTCACTCCACGGCGTTCCGGCGCCTCGAGTACAAGACCCAGGTCTTCGTGAACCACGAAGGGGACCTGTTCCGCACGCGGCTGACGCACACACTGGAAGTCGCGCAGATCGGACGATCCATTGCCCGCGGACTCGGACTTGATGAGGACCTGACCGAAGCAATCGCGCTCGCGCACGACCTCGGCCACACGCCGTTCGGCCACATCGGCCAGGATGCGTTGAACGCGTGCATGAAACCGTACGGTGGTTTCGAGCACAACTTGCAGAGCCTGCGCGTCGTCGACGTGCTGGAACAGCGTTACGCGGCTTTCGACGGGCTCAATCTGACTTTCGAAACGCGCGAGGGCATACTCAAGCATTGTTCGGCGCGCAACGCGCGGCTGCTCGCTGAAATCGGAGAGCGCTTTCTCAAGCGCCGGCGTCCGTCACTCGAGGCACAGCTCGCGAACGTGGCGGACGAGATTGCCTACAACAACCACGATGTCGACGACGGATTGCGATCCGGACTGCTGTCCCTTGATCAGCTCGCGGAGGTCCGGATATTTTCCCGGCACATGCGCTCCGCGCTGAAGTCGTTTCCGAAACTCTCCGGCCGTCGCCTCGTGCACGAGACGGTGCGCCGCATGATCGATACGCTGGTCACGGACCTGATGCGCCGGAGCGCCGCGTCGATCCGGCGCTACAGTCCGGCGAATCCCGATGCGGTCCGTCGAATGCCGGCGCTGATCGGTTTTTCGGACCCGATCGCACGGGAGCAGACCGAGCTGAAACAGTTTCTGCGCAAGAATCTCTATCAGCACTTTCGGGTCGCCCGCATGAGCAGCAAGGCGCGTCGCGTCGTCACCGACCTCTTTTGCGCGTTTCTTTCCGAACCGCGACTGCTGCCACCCGAGTTTCAGGCGCGAGCGGATGTGGACAAGCCGCGCGCGATCGCGGATTACGTCGCCGGAATGACCGACCGCTACGCGATACTCGAGCACCGGCGTCTGTTTGCGGTTGAAGAAGTGCAGGCGCTGCTGCCCACGTAGCGCGGAAACGCGCCTGTTGGTCGAAAAGCTCCGTATCCGGGGCTTTTTTGTTGCCGCTGACCCGTCGACCCGGTAAAATTTGCGGGTTTCACTCCACATTTTGAGCGTGGCGTGCTGCATTGCAATAAAATGCTCCGCATGTATATGATTACATTGAAATTTTCGCGAGGTGTTGCATGACACTTTCCGGTCCGCCCCCGGCGCAGGGACTTTATGACCCGCGACACGAACACGATGCATGCGGCGTCGGCTTCATCGCGAATATCAAGGGGAAAAAGAGCCATGGGATCGTCGAACAGGGCCTCACGATCCTGCGCAACCTCACGCACCGCGGCGCGGTCGGCGCCGATCCGAAGGCGTCCGACGGCGCCGGTATCCTGATCCAGATTCCGGATAAGCTGTTCCGCGAGGAGCTGGCCAAACAGGGAATCAAACTGCCGCCCGCCGGGCAGTACGGCGTCGGCATGGTCTTCCTGCCGCGCGAACCG
>CAZMBS010000270.1:0-3834 GCA_964564295.1 uncultured Streptomycetaceae bacterium | reverse complement strand
AAGGATGGTTTTCAGCAACTGCCGATGGAGTTTGCGAGCGAGGCGACCAAACTCCTCGGACTCAAACTCGAAGGCAGCGTCGGATGATCAATCCCGAGGCGAAGGTGCTGCTCGACGTCCGCAATCTCACGGCGGCGGTGTCGGGCGTCGAAATCCTGAAGGGCATCGACCTCACGGTGCGCGCGGGGGAAGTGCACGCGATCATGGGGCCCAACGGTTCCGGGAAGAGTACGTTCGCGAAAGTGCTGGCCGGACATCCGGCCTACACCGTGCGCGGCGGCGACGTGCGCTTTTGCGGCGCGAACCTGTTCGATCTCGAACCCGCGGAACGCGCGCGCGCCGGCCTGTTCCTGGGTTTCCAGTACCCGGTGGAAATTCCCGGCGTCTCGAACAGCGCGTTCATGCGACTCGCGTACAACACGGTGCAGGGCGGCCGCGGTCGCGACGAGCTCGATCCGCTGGAATTCGACGATTACGTGCGCGAGAAAATGCGCCTGCTCGACATGAACCCGGAATTTCTGGATCGCAGCGTCAACGACGGATTTTCGGGCGGCGAGAAAAAACGCAATGAAATCCTGCAGATGGCGCTGCTCGAGCCGACGCTCGCGGTGCTGGATGAAACCGACTCGGGGCTCGACATCGACGCGCTGCGTATCGTCGCGAACGGCGTGAACCGTCTGCTCACTCCGGACAATGCCTGCGTGCTCGTCACGCACTATCAGCGGTTGCTCGAATACATCACGCCGGACTACGTGCACGTGATGGAGTCGGGCCGCATCGTGAAGACCGGCGGGCGCGCACTCGCGCTGGAACTCGAATCGCGCGGCTACGAATGGGTCACGCAGGCGCGGCCGAAGGCCGAAGGGGCACCCGCGTGAGCACCGCGGCGGCGCACCCCGTCATCGGCGCGCTGCTCGCGGGCAGCCGCGCGCTGCCCGCGGCGCCGCTTTCCTGGCTCGACGGCCGGCGTGCCGCGGCGCTCGAACGCGCCAACGCGCTTTCGGTTCCGACGACCCGCGATGAGGAGTGGCGGTTCACCGACCTTGCGCCGCTTGCCGGTGCTTCGTTTCAGCCGGCCGGCGCGCGCGGCTCGGTCACCGTGGCGCAGATCGAGCCGTTTCTGATTCCCGAAGCGCGTGCCCGGCTCGTGTTCGTGGACGGTCAGTACGCGCCGGAGCTTTCGCTGGTTCCGGACACGGCGTCCGGCATCGTGGTCGGCACGCTCGCCGATGCCGTCAGGGATCATGGCGCGCTGCTGGAGCCCCATCTCGCGCGGCGCCCGGCGGCGGAATGCGACGTATTCACCGCGCTCAACACCGCGCACCTGCGCGACGGCGTGGCGGTGATCGCCGGGCGCAATGCCGCGATCGACGCTCCCGTGCATGCGCTGTTCGTCGCGACGCGGCGGGACGCCGCGGCGCATCCGCGGTGCCTCGTCGTCGCGGAAACGGGCGCCGCGTGCACGCTCATCGAGGATTTCGTGGCGCTGACCGACGCGGCGTATTTGACGAACGCCGTGACCGAGGTCGTGGTGGGTGCCGATGCGGCGGTATGCCACGTCAAGCTGCAGCGCGAGAGCGTCGCGGCGTTTCACATCGCGTCGTGTACCGTGTCGTTGGCGAAGGACGCGCGCTACAGCGCGCATGCGGTTGCGTTCGGCGCGCGCATTTCGCGCCACGCGCTCGAGGTGTTCCAGCATGGCGAGGGCGCGGCGGTGCGCATCGACGGCCTCGCGCTGATCGGCGGGCGGCAACTGGCGGATACGCACACGCTCATGGATCATCGCAAGCCACACGGGCGCTGCGAGCAGCTGCACAAGACCGTCGTCGGCGGCGGTGCGCACGCCGT
The DNA here is from genome assembly GCA_964564295.1 of uncultured Streptomycetaceae bacterium. Taxonomy (GTDB): domain Bacteria; phylum Pseudomonadota; class Gammaproteobacteria; order Burkholderiales; family SG8-41; genus CAZMBS01. The sequence continues at coordinate 1,986 of CAZMBS010000270.1, read as the reverse complement.
GTTCAACGGCAAGGTTTTCGTGCGCGAGGGCGCGCAGTTGACCGATTCGTCGCAGCAGAGCCGCAACCTGCTGTTGTCGGAGAAGGCCCGCGTCGACACCAAGCCGCAGCTCGAGATATTCGCTGACGACGTGAAGTGCGCGCACGGCGCGACGGTCGGCCAGCTCGATGCAGAACAGTTGTTCTATCTCAAGAGTCGCGGGATTGCCGACGCGCCGGCGCGGCGCCTGCTGACCTACGCGTTCGCTGCCGAGGTAATCCGCCGCATACCCGTGCGGTCCGTCGTCGACGGACTCGCAAGCCGCGTGCTCGATGCGACGCAGGCGGCATGAGGGTGCGACGATGACGGCATTGCGACAGGCGGCACGGCACGGCGCGGCGACGGAACTGGATCTCGACGCGCTGCGCGCGCAGTTTCCGATACTGCGGCTGCGGGTTAATGATAAGCCATTGATTTTTCTGGACAATGCCGCTTCGAGCCAGATGCCGAAGCCGGTGATGGAGCGATGGCTGCAGTACCAGTCGAGCCAGCACGCGAACATTCATCGCGCGGTGCACTACCTGTCCGAGACCGCGACCGCCGAGTACGAGGCCGCGCGCCGCAAGCTCCGGGCGTTCATCAACGCGAAGGAAGAACGCGAGGTCATATTCACGAGCGGCACGACCGAGAGCATCAATCTCGTCGCGCACGCGTGGGGACGGCCGTTTCTGCGCGCGGGCGATGAAATCATCCTGACCACGCTGGAACACCATTCCAACATCGTGCCGTGGCAGATGGTCGCGCAGCAGAAGGGCGCGACGATCCGCGTCGTGCCGGTCAACGACCGCGGCGAATTGCAGATCGACGACTATCGCGGGCTTTTCAATGCGAATACCCGGCTCGTCGGCGTGACGCACGTTTCCAACGCGTTGGGCACGATCAACCCGGTGCGCGAAATGATCGAAATCGCGCACGGCCACGGCGTGCCGGTGCTGGTCGACGGCGCGCAGGCTGCGCCGCACCTCGCGGTGGACGTGCAGGCGCTCGATTGCGACTTCTATGCCTTTTCCGGCCACAAGCTGTGCGGCCCGACGGGCATCGGCGTGTTGTACGGCAAGGCCGCGCTGCTGGAAAGCATGCAGCCGTTCAAGGGCGGTGGCGACATGATCCTGTCGGTGACGTTCGAGAAGACCACTTACGCACCGATCCCGGCCAAGTTCGAGGCCGGCACGCCGCCGATCGCGGCCGCGATCACGCTGGGCGCCGCGGTCGATTATCTGACGGGCATCGGCATGGACCGCATCGCCGCGCACGAAACGGACCTGCTGGAACACGCCACCGCGCAGGTCGGCCGGTTGCCGGGCGTGCGCATCATCGGTACCGCGGAGAAAAGAGCCGCCGTGCTGTCGTTCGTAATCGACGGCGTGCATCCGCACGACGTCGGCACGCTGCTCAACGAAGAGGGCATTGCGATCCGCACCGGCCACCATTGCGCGCAGCCGGTGATGCAGCGCTTTCGCGTGCCGGCAACCTCGCGCGCCTCGTTTGCGTTCTACAACACGCGGGACGAAGTCGATGCGCTCGTGGCGGGCATCCGCAACGTGCAGAAAGTGTTCGGCTGATGGCCGACAGCAGGCAGCTCTATCAGGAAGTGATCCTCGATCACAACCGGAAGCCGCGCAACTGGGGCGCGCTGCCGGATGCGACGCACCGGGCCGAGGGCGTGAATCCGCTGTGCGGCGACCACATTCACCTCGCGTTGAAGCTTGCCGCCGATGCGGTGGAGGCGGTGCGCTTCGAAGGGGAGTCCTGCGCGATCTGCAAGGCTTCGGCCTCGATGATGACCGCGGCCGTCAAGGGCAAGCCCCGGGCCGATGCCGAACGGCTGGTGGGCGAATTCCGCGACATGGCGACCGGCAAGCTGAATCCCGAGGGACCGCATCATCTCGGGAGGCCCACCGTGTTCGCCGGGGTCGACAACGACATGACGATCGCGCGCGAGGAGAT
>CAZMBS010000269.1:0-3838 GCA_964564295.1 uncultured Streptomycetaceae bacterium | reverse complement strand
CGACGATGTGCGCGAGCGTGGTCTTGCCGAGGCCCGGCGGGCCGAACAGCAGCACGTGATCGAGGGATTCCTTGCGTTGCCGGGCGGCCTCGATGAAGATCGACAACTGGCCGCGGATTTTTTCCTGGCCGATGTACTCGTCGAGCGCCTTGGGCCGCAGCGCGCGCTCGAACGCCTCTTCCTGGGGCGACTCCGGCGCGGTCGAAATCAGGCGGTCGGTTTCGATCATTTCGATTTCGACAGCAGTTTCAGCGCCTGCCGGATGCCCTCGGTCACGCTGGAGTCCGCGGGCAACTGTTTCACGGCCCACGCGATCTCCTTGTCATTGTATCCCAGCGCGAGCAGCGCGTTGCCGATGTCGTTCGCGTCACCGCCGCCGTCGCGCGACGCGACCGCGACCGACGCGAGTTCGAGCCGGTCCTTCAGCTCGAGCAGCAGGCGTTCGGCCGTTTTCTTGCCGATTCCCGGTATGCGCGTGAACCGCGCCGTGTCCTGCGCGCTCACGGCCTGGTGCAGCTCCGCGACCGACAGCCCCGACAGCACCGAGAGCGCGGTGCGCGCGCCGACACCGGATATCCTGAGCAGTTGCCGGAACACGCGGCGCTCCTCGTCGGTCGCGAAGCCGTAGAGCTGGTGCGCGTCCTCGCGCACGGCGAGATGCGTGTACAGCGTGACCGCCGCGCCCGTGGCCGGAAGCTGGTACAGCGTGCTCATCGGCACGTCGAGCTCGTAACCGACGCCGCCCGCGTCCACCACGATCTGCGGCGGTTGTTTCGCCAGCAGTTTTCCGCTGATGCGGCCGATCACGTGCGTTCTCCCGCCGACTCCAGCGCGGCGCGAATCACTTCCGCCGACAATCTGAAATCCGTTTGCAGCAGGCGTTCGAAGACGGCCGCCGCGGATGAAATGAGCCCCCGCCGTTTGGCCATCGCGATGACGGCGGCGGTGCCGGCCACTCGCAATCCATGCTCGACGGCGGTGGCCCGGCCCGCCTTGTCATCCATCAGAATCAAACACGGTTTGCGCGAATGCAGCGCTGCGCGGATGCACCCCGCTTCGCCTTCGCCGAGGTGCGGGAATCGCGGAATTTTCCAATCCCGTTTGAGTACCTTCAGCGCCTTGCGCTCGATGGCGTCGCGGATCATTCGTTCGTCCGCCTTGTCGTTTGCGGTAAGCACCTCCCGGCTCACCGGCAGCGGCACCTGCACCTGCCCGAACAGCGCCTTGAGCCAGGACATACCGTCGATGCGCGCCAGCACGATTACCGGGCTCGCGTCGGTCAGGACGATTCCAGCCATGCTTCCAGCGTTTCCATGTCCTTCCGGACATCCTGCGCGGAGCCCTGGATAACCGGTATGCCGAGCCGCGACAGTTGCCGCATGAAATCCGGCAGCGGCATCTCCGCCAGTTTCGCCGCGCGCGCGAGCGAAAGACTGCCGTCCCGGAACAGCGCGGTCGCCAGCGCGATTCGGACACCGGGCATTTCGAGCAGCCCGCTGTCCTGAAGATGCACGAGCACGGCCGACGGATGATCGCCGTTCATGACGACGACCATTTCCTTTTCGGCCTTGCGCAGCGCTTCCGACGGATTGTTCTTGAGCTGGCGAACGTTGACCGTGTGCATGGCTTTCTGGTGCGTGGTTACTGTCCGTAGGAACATAAAGCAGGAACGTGCCTTACGTCAATCAGCGCCCCAAACGCCGCCGCAATAACGAGACCCGCTGTATCACAATAAGTGATTGTTTTATAAATAATAATCTTGTTAGCGGCGCCGATTCAACGGCTCGCCGCGGCAGATTCGATGCGGCTCGCCACATCGTCCACGATTGCGCTGACCGGCCGATCGCCGTGCCGCGCCGCGTACGCCCGCGCGGCCACGCCATGCGCGGGATCCGACAGCAGCGCGGCGAGCGTGCCCGCGAAATCGGGAGCCGCCGCCTCGCCATCGACCCAGCGTCCCGCGCCCAGTTTTTCGACGTTGCGCGCGATCAGGATCTGATCGAGGTTGTACGGCAGCAAGAAAAGCGGCTTGCCGCCGCGCAGCAGCGCGACCACGGTACCCAGTCCGGTATGACAGGATCCGAGGTCGCACTCCGTCACCGCGCGCGCGATATCGACGTAGCCGTCGCTGAATGCCAGCCGGGGCCCCTGATGCCGCGCGATCAGTTCGGCCGTCGCGCCCGCGACGTACGCCATGCAGCGCGCGCCGGACGCCCCCAACGCGTGAAGCGCCGCGTCGATATGGCGATAGTCGGCCTTCAGGTACGCGAACACGCGCGGGCCGTCACCGGCAGGCCAGCGCGGTGACGCGCCGCCGCTCGCGCCCACCAGCAGGCCCATGTACTGCGCCGCGTCGCGCGCGCCGTACGGATCGAGTTCCGGCGTGCCGAAAAAAAACGGCACGACACCGTCGAACAAGGCGCCGAGCGTCGCGAGCGGCGCGCCGGTGGCCTCGCCGATCGCGGCCAGCACCGACGCATCGCTGCCCGCGAGGCGTTGCTGCGGCACGTCGAGCCAGGGCCGCATGTTCGGCGTCGGCGCGCCGGACGGCGGCACGAAAAAGGGATTACCGAACGCGATCGCCGGCAGGCCGCTACCGCGCGCCGCGAGCAGCGCCGTCGGCGCGTGATCGACGACGAGCACGTCGGGACGCGCGAGGGCGAGCAGATCCGCCCAGGCGCGCACCATTCCGCGCAGCTGCGGCGCATCGAGGTATCCGAAGCGCATCAGTATCTCGGCGTAATTCAGCGGCGGATTCTGCAGTCCGCCGTACCGCTTGAGGCACAGTGGGGCCTGCACGACCCGCACGGCGGCCGCGCCGAACACCGTGCTCGCGCCCTGCACGTCTTTCGCGGCAAGAACGACGTCGTGGCCGCGCGCGATCAGCGCGTCCGCGACCGGACGGAACGGCGCGAGGTGCCCCACGCCGGAGCCGAGCTCCCACGCAAAAAGAACGCGGCTCACCGCATCCTGCCGCCGCGACGCCGGCCGGTGACGATCCCGCCGTAACCGAGCCCGCCGTGCGCGTGGCAGATGGCGCAGGCGAGCGCATCCGCCGCGTCGGTGCCCGGCCTGCCCGCGAGCCGCAGCAGGCGCCTGACCATTTCCTGCACCTGTTCCTTTTTCGCGTGGCCGTTGCCGACGACGGCCTGCTTCACCTGCAGCGCGGTGTATTCCGCGACCGGCAGCTCGTGCAGCACCGCCGCGCAGATCGCGGTGCCGCGCGCCTGGCCGAGCAGCAGCGTGGACTGGGGGTTCACGTTGACGAACACCTTCTCGAGCGCGACCTCCGCCGGCCGGTGTTGCGCGATGATTCCGGCAAGTCCGTCGAGTATCGTCTTCAGGCGCGCGCTCAGCGAGCCGTCCGTGGTGCGGATGCAGCCGCTCGTCACGTAGGAAAGCCGGCTGCCCTGCTTGTCGAGCACGCCGAAGCCGGTCGCCCGCAGGCCGGGATCGACGCCGAGTATGCGCAGTGTTCCGGGCGCGCTCACGCCGGCAGGTCGAGCACCGCGGTCGTGTACACTTCCTGGACGTCGTCGATGGATTCGAGCGCGTCGATGAGCTTCTGCATGCGCACCGCGTCGTCGCCGGCCAGCGCGTTTTCCGTGCCGGGCTTCATCGTGACTTCCGCAAGCTCGGGTTTCAGTCCGGCTTTCTCGAGCGCGGCGCGCACCGCCGGAAAATCGTTCGGCGCCGTGATGACCTCGATGCTGCCGTCCTCGTTCGTCACGACGTCCTCGGCGCCCGCGTCGATGGCGACGTCCATCAGCCGGTCTTCACTCGTGCCCGGCGCGAAGACCATCTGGCGGCGTCCCGTGGTCGTGTCCTCTTGAATGAT
>CAZMBS010000268.1:0-3841 GCA_964564295.1 uncultured Streptomycetaceae bacterium | reverse complement strand
TTGTAGGCCTGCACCGCGAGCGTATCGAAGTTGAACGGCCGCATCACGAACGTCGCCGGCAGCTCTTTCATGACGTCCACGAACACGAGCAGCGCCGCCGACAGCACGCTGCGCCACAGCAGCGGCGCATGCACGGCCGCAAGCGTCGCCGCCGCCCCGCAACCGAGCGAACGCGCGGCATGGTCCATGTTCGGCGTGACCTTGGTCAGTCCCGCGTCCACCGCCTGCAGCGCCACCGCGAAAAACCGCACGAGATAGGCGTAGACCAGCGCCGCGATTCCGCCGGTCAGCAGCAGTCCCGGCGAGGTTCCCGTCGTCGACTGGATCCATGCGGCGAGCATGTGGTCGAGCCGCGTCACCGGTATCAGAACCCCCACCGCGATGACCGCGCCCGGCACGGCGTACCCCAGTCCGGCGACGCGATTCGCCGCACGCACGATCCGGCTCGTGCCGGGCCGCGCGGCATACGCCGCGACGAGCGCGAGCAGCACCGCAAGCGCCGCGGTAACGGCCGCGAGCGTCAACGTGTTGGTCGTGAGCTCGATGTAGCGCGCGCCGAACTGCGCATCGCCCGACGCGATCGTCATCTGCAGCAGAACGGCCGCGGGCAGCACGAAACCGATGATGAGCGGCGCCACGCAGAACGCCACGGCGACGACGGCGCGCAGGCCGCGCAACCGGTACACGTTGCGCAGCCGCTTGCGGTGCGACGTGGTGTGGAACCCCGCGCGCGCGCGCGTGATGCGCTCGATGAACAGCAGCAGGAAAACGAAACCCAGCAGCGTCGCGGAGAGTTGCGCGGCGGCAATCGGGTCGCCGAGGGAAAACCACGCGCGGTAGATCCCGGTCGTGAACGTCGGAACGCCGAAATAGGCGACCGTGCCGAAGTCGGCGAGCGTTTCCATCAGCGCAAGCGCGATCCCCGCGACGATGCCGGGGCGCGCCAGCGGCAGCGCGACGCGCCGGAACGTGCCCCACGGCCCGTAGCCCGACACACGCGCCACTTCGAGCATGCTGTCGGACTGTTCGAGAAATGCGGCGCGCGCGAGCAGGTACACGTACGGGTACAGCACGAACGAGAACATCACCACCGCGCCGCCGATCGAACGCACGTCGGGAAACCAGTAATCCCCGGCGCTCCACCCGAAGTAGCCGCGCAGCACGCTCTGCACGGGTCCGGCGAACTGCAGCAGGTCCGTGTACGCGTAGGCCATCACGTATGCGGGCATCGCCATCGGCAGCAGCAGCGCCCACTCGAACACGCGCTGGCCCGGAAAGCGGCACATGGTCGTGATCCAGGCCGTCGTCACGCCACCGACCGTGACGCCCGCCGCGACGCCCAGCATGAGCGCGAGCGAGTTCGCGACGTAATCGGGCAGCACCGTATCGGCAAGGTGTGCCCAGGTACCCGCGCCCGGCGCGAACACGCGCGACAGCACGACGAGTATCGGAGCCGCCAGCACGACGGTGGCAACGAGGGCCGTCGCGCTGAGCGCGCTGGGGCGGCGCCAGTTCGGCAGCAGTGTCATGGAAGCAGTCGCTTGGGCGCTCACGAGTGGTTCAGACCTGGAAGAGCACTGGAACGGAAGAAGCTAACCTACGGAATTTGATATATAATTTATTGTAACAAGAATCATTTGCATCAGCAAAGTCGATATAATTGGCCCTATGTCCGGGCTACTGGAACTCGATCACGTCACCCACTCGTACGGCAGCCACCGTGTACTGAACGCGATATCGATGCGCGTCGGTCCCGGAATGATCGGCTGCCTGCTGGGCTCCAGCGGCTGCGGCAAGACCACCGTACTCCGGTGCATCGCCGGCTTCGAACCCGTCGCGTCGGGTCGTATCCTGCTGAACGGCGAACTGCTGAGCGGCGACGGATTCGTCCGCCCGCCCGAACAACGGCGCATCGGCATGGTATTCCAGGACTATGCGTTGTTCCCGCATCTGACCGTCGGCCGAAACATCGCATTCGGCCTGCGCGCGACATCCGAATCGGCGCGCGCGGCACGCGTGTCCGAGCTGCTCGACGTCGTCGGGCTCGCGGGACTCGCCGACAGCTATCCCCACGAGCTCTCCGGCGGGCAACAGCAACGCGTCGCGCTTGCGCGCGCGCTCGCGCCGCGACCGGAACTCATGCTGCTCGACGAGCCGTTTTCGAACCTCGACATCGAGATGCGGGAGCGACTGAGCGTCGACGTGCGCGACATACTGAAGCGCCAGAATACGACGACCGTCCTCGTCACGCATGACCAGAACGAGGCGTTCAACATCGCCGACGAAATCGGCATCATCGCCGGCGGCACGATCGTGCAGTGGGATACGCCGTACCGCCTGTACCACGAGCCCTCCAACCGCTTCATCGCCGACTTCATCGGCAAGGGCGTGTTTCTTCCCGGCACCGTGACCTCCGACGGCGGCCTCCAGGTCGAACTTGGTGTGCTGAACGGCAAGGCCCCCGCGGGCGTGCGGCCCGGCACCGTGGTGGACGTGCTGATCCGCCCGGACGACATTCAGCACGATGACGCGAGCCCGATGCAGGCGCAGGTGCTGCACAAGGCCTTCCGCGGCGCGGATTTCCTGTACACGCTGCAACTGCCCGGCGGCGGCCGCATCATGTCCCTCGTGCCGAGCCATCACGATCACGCCATCGGCGAGCGCATCGGCATCCGGCTCGAAATCGACCACGTGGTTGCGTTCGCGCGCGCCTGACCGCCGGCGTGCGCGTTACGGCGCGGTTCCTGCCCCGGCGGTCATCGCGTTGCGAATTTCCGCCGCGAGTTCGTGCACGGCCATCGCGTAATTCACGCTGCGGTTGTAGCGCGTGATGACGTAGAAATTGTCGAGACCGAGGAAATAGCGCGTGCCCGATGCGGTCTCCACCGAAAACAGCGCGGCCTCGGCGGCGTCGTCCGCCGCCGCGAGCGGCGTTATGCCGCGCGCCCGCAGCTCGCCCACGCGGGTATGCGGCTTGATGCCGGCGGCAATCACGGCATCGACGCCGGTTGCGTCGGCTTCCACGGGCACCACCACCGCGGCGCCGGCCTTCCAGCCGAAGCTGCGATAGTAGCTGGCGACGCTGCCGATCGCGTCGGCCGCATCGGATACGAGATCGCGCCGGCCGTCGGCGTTGAAGTCCACGGCGTATTTCCGGTAGCTGCCCGGCAGAAACTGCGGGATGCCGATCGCACCCGCATACGAACCGCGCACCGCGCGCGCGTCGAGACGTTCCTCGCGTGCCAGCAGCAGAAACTGCTCCAGTTCACCCCGGAAGAATTCGCCGCGCGTCGGATGATGAAAACCCAGCGTCACGAGCGCATCGATCACGCGAAACGTGCCCAGCGTGCGGCCATAAATCGTTTCGATGCCGATCGTCGCGACGATGAGCTCCGCGGGAACGCCGAACTGTTGGGCGGCCCGATCGAGCAGCGCCGCATGCTCGCGCCAGAACTTCACCCCGCCGGCGATACGCGCAGGATCCACGTTGCGCGCCCGAAACTCGTGCCAGGGCCGCGCCGTCGCCGGTGCGGTCATCGCGCGCAGGATGGACGGTCTTACCTGCGCCTGGGAAAGCGTGCGCCGCAGCGCATCGCGGTCGAACTGGTGACGGCCGGCGACATCCGAAATGAAAGTCTCGACTGCCGGCGCGAGCGCTTGCTGGGCCGGCGCGGATATCGGAATCCATGTAATCCCGGCCAACGCGCACCGCAGGAAAAAAGACCGCCTTGGACGCAATTGGAGAGTCAAACCGTTGAAGCCGGGTGCAGGATATTCAGCAACTATACGAACAGGTAATCGGACAGGTCCACCGTGGCGGCGTTGGTCAGCGTAATCAGGT
>CAZMBS010000267.1:0-4033 GCA_964564295.1 uncultured Streptomycetaceae bacterium | reverse complement strand
AAGTCATCGGCTGGCAGCTCGGATACGCCGACTCGGCCGTCTCCATCCGCGAGCGACCGGCCGACGCGCGCTGGTATGGAGCAGCGCCGCAACTTCTCGCCGACGTCAGGGGCGACCGCGCCGGGAAGCTCATTCCCCGCGTCGACGCAGCCGCGCGGTCTTACCCGTATGCCCGCGAATATGCGGCATGGCCCGGGCCCAATTCGAACACGTTCACCGCATGGATCGCGCGCGCAGTACCGGAACTCGAGGTGGCTTTTCCACCGACCGCGATCGGCAAGGACTATCTCGGCGACGATCTTGTCGGAAGCGCGCCGAGCGGCGGCGGTCTGCAGCTTTCGGTCTTCGGCCTGCTCGGCGTACTGGCAAGTGCTACCGACGGGCTGGAAATCAATGTGCTCGGCCTGTCGTTCGGCATCGATCCGCTGATGCCCGCGGTCAAGCTGCCGATGATCGGCCGCGTCGGCGTCGCGCGCTGACGACCGCGCAGGGTCCGCGCCGTTCAGTCCTCCCGGATGCCGGCGTCCCGGATCACCTTGCCCATACGTGACATCTCCGCCGTCATCGCCGCGGTAAGCTGTTCGGGCGTGGTGCCCGCGGCCTCGACGCCGACGCTCAGGAATTTTTCCCGTGCTTCCGCGGAATGCAGAAAACGCACGATTTCGGCATTCAGGCGCTGCACGACGGCAGCCGGCGTCGCCGCGGGAACGAACACGCCCGAGGTCGAAACCGACTCGAATCCCGGCAAACCCGCCGCGGCGATCGTCGTAAGGTCCGGCAGCAACACGGACGGCTTCGCGCTCGAAATGCCCAGTGCGCGCAACCGCCCGGTTTTCAGGATCGGCGTGACGGATCCGGCGGTGGCAAACGTCATCTGCACCTGCCCGCCCATGAGATCGGCGAGCGCCGCCCCGGCGCCCTTGTAGCCGATGCGCACGATGTCCACACGCGCCATCGCCTTGAATAGTTCCGCCGCGAGATGCGGCGACGAGCCCGTCCCCGTGGTCGCGTAGTTCAGCGCCCCCGGCCGGCTCCGGGTAAGCGCGATAAGTTCCTTCACCGACTTCACCGGCAGCGACGGATGTACCACCAATATGTTGGGCGCGGACGCCGCCAGCGTCACCGGCAAAAGGTCGCGCAGCGGATCGGGGGCATTGGCGCGCAAATAGGGCCCGAGCCACACCGTGCTGCCGTAGACCAGCATGGTGTATCCGTCGGGTCTTGCCTTCACGGCGACCTCGACCGGGATCGCGCCGCTCGATCGATTGTCGACGATGACCTGCTGCCCGAGCCCCGGAGATATGCCCTGCGCGATCAATCGCGATACCACGTCGCCGGCGCCGCCGACGCCCGACGTGACGATGCGAACGGGCTTCGCGGGGTAGGCCTGTCCGTGGGCCGCACCCACGGCAGCGATGAAAACACCCGCGGCGGCAACGTGTGCCGGGGAAACCTGCAGCATGCGTGGCGACTCCGCGAAAAGTCGCGATTGAAGCACGGCATCGCGTGCCGCGCAACGCGGTCCGGCGACGCGCGATGCTACACTGATGCGCGAATTCCGAACCGGAAGGAACGCGCATGGAACCCAAGGTATGGGGCGACGAACCGACACCGGATACGCCGACGACGCGCGCGTATCCCGCCGACGTGCATCGCGACTCATCGTCACGCCTGCCGCCTGTGCGGCGCGAGGAACTCGACGCGCGCGGACGCGCGGCTTACGACGCGATGGTGCGCCACGACAGCAAGCTGCGCGCGAGCCTGCGCGGTCCGGCGGGATTCTGGCTGCACCTGCCGGAGGTGATCGAGCACGTGCGTGAGCTCAACTGGAATCTTCGCAACAGCGAGCTGGGACTCGCGCGCCCGCTGCGTGAGCTCTCGATCCTGGTCACCGCGCGCGCCAACGACTGTCAGAAGGAATGGACCGCGCACGAGCCGCGTGCGCTGGACGCGGGCGTCGATCCGGACATCGTCGATGTGGTGAAGCACCGCAGGCCGGCCGACCACGTCGCCGAGCCCGCGGCGACGATCATAACGTTCGGCCGCGAACTGTTTGGAAGCAAACACGTAACCCCGGAGACCTACGCTCGGGCGATGCGCGTGCTCGGCCGGCGCGGGCTCGTGCACATGATCGCGCTGATGTCGAATTACACGATGACCTCGGTGATATTCGCCGCGCTCGACCAGCAGGTTGCGCCCGACCAGGTGCCGTTGCTGCCCCTGCCCTGATGTGAGAGCCCGGAGTATGATGGCGCGCAAGCCCGTGATCCGGGCGCGCCGGAAAGGAACCGACCATGGCATCAGAGAACCCCGCGCGGAATACGGTGCGCGTCTACGACCCGACCGTCGACGAAGGCGCGAATCAGGAACGGCTCGCGCCGCGGCTGGAAACGCTCGACGGCAAGATTGTGGGCCTGCTAGACAACACGAAGGATCTCGTCGACACGCTGCTCGACGAAGTGAAAGCGCAGTTGAAACAAGATTTCCCCACCGTGCAGTTCCGCTATTTTCGCAAAGATTCGGTGAGCGGCGCGCCGCCCGGATTGCTGGAGCAGATCGCGCAGTGCAACGCGGTGGTCACTGCCGTCGGCGACTGAGGGTCATGCTCGTCGTGGAGTGTCCGCGACAGCATGAGTCTCGAGCGCCGGGGGGTGCCCACCGCCACCTTCATCACCGATGCTTTCGCCACCTACGCGCGGGGCCTGTGCCGCATGCAGGGCCTCGAAGCGCTTCCCAGCGTGGTGATTCCCCACCCGATCGCGGCCCGGCCCACGGACGAACTCCGCGACAAGGTGCGTCGCGTCTACCACGAAGTTCGCGCGGCACTGGTGATTTCGGCTTGATGCGGCAGGAACGCTTGCCATGACGGAAAAGACCCGGCGTCCCCTGCGGGCCCGGCAGTACGATATCGAAGATCGGCTCGAACACGTGTTCGAGTATTTCGACACGGCGTGCGAAAAAGGCTGGACCGACGGGCTGCCGGTGTTTCCGCCGACGGTGGAACGGGTTGCCGCCATGCTGCGCCACACGGACCGGGCGCCGGACGACGTGGTCGGCATCGTTCCGCCGCGCAACAGCGCTGCGACGGTCGAGCACATCGCGGTCAACGCGGTCATGGCGGGCTGCCGCCCGGAATACCTGCCGGTGCTTATTGCCGCGGTCGAGGCGATGGTGCAGCCCGAATACAATCTGTACGGCCGGCAGACCACCACGCATCCCGGCGCGCACCTGCTGATCGTGCACGGTCCCGTCCGCGGCGAGCTCGACGTCAACTGCCGGCAAAACGTGCTGGGGCACGGCTGGCGCGCCAACGCCACCATGGGTCGCGCGCTGCGCCTCATCATGATCAACGTCGGCGGCAACGTACCCGGCGTGACCGACATGGCGACGCACGGGCATCCCGGCCGGTTCTCGTACTGCATGGGCGAAGACGAGGAAAATTCGCCGTGGGAGCCGTTTCACGTCGAGCGCGGGCTCGCGAGAGACACGAGCGCCGTCACGGTGTTGTGCGCCGAGGCGCCGCACAACATCAACGACCAGGTCAGCAAGACCCCGCGAATGTATCTCGGTTCGGCGGCGTCGACCATGTCGCATCTCGGCGGCAACGCGGTGTACCGGTCGGGACTGAAGAGCGAGCAGATGCTCATCATCCCCGCCGAAACCGCGAAGTGGATGGCGGACCAGGGCTGGTCCAAGATGGACGTGAAGCGTTATCTCTTCGAAACCGCGCGCCAGCCGATCCGCAATTTGCGGGACCGCGGTGGCTGGAACATGGCGCCGTGGCCGGCCGGAGTGGATCCGGGCAACGACGACGCCATGGTGCCGATCGTCGGCCGTCCCGAGGACATTCTGATCGTCGTCGCAGGCGGCCATCAGCGTCACATGAACTTCATACCGACCTCCGGCTACAACTTGAGCGTCACGCGCGCGATCACGCGCAAGGACGGCACGCCGATTCGCGCCGTCGCTGAATTCGCAAACTGAGGTCGCGCGGCACGAGTATCGGCGCCGTCGGGGAGACCGCCATGTCGAA
>CAZMBS010000266.1:0-4044 GCA_964564295.1 uncultured Streptomycetaceae bacterium | reverse complement strand
CATGTGCGCGGCCGGGGCGGGGGCGCCGAGCTTGATGATCGCCGGCACGAGCAGCGCCACCATGACAATGTAGGCGGGCGTCGTCGGCATGCCCATGCCGAGTATGATGCCGGCCATCGCGGTCAGCAGCAGCGCGAGCGGCAGCCAGTTCTGCGCGAGCCCGATGACGAGCTGCGTGAACACGATGCCGAGCCCGGTGATGGTCACGCAGCCGATCACGATGCCGGCGCACGCGCAGGCCATCGCGACCGACAGCGTGTTTTTCGCGCCTTCCTCCAGCGCGTCGAGCACGGTGCGCCACGTGATGCCGGCGCGCGTGAGCTTGCGCAGCAGCGCCATCGGCAGGCACGCGAGCGTGCCGGCGAGCGCGCACAGCGGCGCGGAGTACCCGAGCAGCAGCCCGGCCAGGATGATCAGGATCGGCACGAAGAGATGGCCGCGCTCGGCGAGCACGCGGCCGAGTCGCGGCAGCTCGCTTTTCGGCACACCGTGCAGACCGTAGCGCCGCGCCTCGAAATGCACGGCGAAGAATACCGCCACGTAGTACAGGATGGCGGGAATGACGGCCCACAGCGCGACCTGCGCGTACGGCACGGCGAGGAATTCCGCCATGACGAACGCCGCGGCGCCCATGACCGGCGGCATGATCTGGCCGCCCGTGGATGCCGTGGCTTCCACCGCCGCGGCGAAATGCGGCCGGAAGCCCGAGCGTTTCATGAGCGGGATCGTCATGGGGCCGTCGACCATCACGTTGGCGACCGCGCTGCCGGACACGGTGCCGAACAGGCTCGACGACACGACGGAGACCTTGCCCGGCCCGCCGGCGGTATGGCCGGTGAGGGACAGCGCGAAGTCCATGAACAGTTGCCCGGTGCCGCTTTTTTCCATGAACGCGCCGAACAGCACGAACAGCATCACGTACGACGCCGACACCCCGAGCGTGGAGCCGAATATGCCCTCCGTGGACAGGTAGAGCTGCTCCATCAGGGCGGGCGCCTTCACGTTGGTGAAGAGTATCGCGTAGACGAGAAACGCGAGGGCCGTGAGCGGCAGCGCCCAGCCGAGCACGCGTCGCGTCGCTTCCAGGATGATGACGACCGCGACCACGGTGTAGATCTCGTCCCATCGCGTGAGTTCGTCGATGTAGATGATGCGCGTCGCGATGGTCTGGTAATTCACGAATATGTGCAGGATGAACGCCCACGACGCGAGCAGCATGATCGCGTCGGCGATTTTCCAGCCCATGCCGCCGCCGGGTTTCAGCGGGTACAGCAGAAACACGAGCGTCAGCGCGAACAGCAGGTGCGTGCCGCGGAAGATGAGGGTCTCCGGCGGCCCGAAGCCCGCGACGTACATGTGATAGAGCGACATCGCGACCGCGATGATCGCCACGGTCCACCGCAGCGCCGGCGATCCCGGCGCGGTGGGTGCATTTTCCTCGGTCATGGCTTCCTCAGAAAAAACGGGGCGGTCGGCCGCCCCGTTTTCGTTGCACGCTCAACCCGCGATCACATCGCGCCGGCTTCCCGGTAGAACTTCGCCGCGCCGGGATGGAACGGCACGCCGATGTTGGCGGCCATGCTTTTCGGCGTGAGTTCGGCCATCGCCTTGTTGACGGACGTCATCGAATCCACGTTGGCGGCGATCGTTTTCGCCATCGTGTACACGAGCGCTTCCGGCAGGTCGCAGGCGACCACGAGGTGCGCCGAGTATCCGATCATCGGCACGTCGCGCTCCTGCTTCGGGTACGTGCCGGCCTTGACCGTGAGTTTCTGGTAGCCGGGGTTCATCTTGCGCAGGCCTTCCATCGTCTTGTCGTCGACCGGCACGAGCCGGATGTCGCGCGCGCTCGCGAGGTCCATGACCGAGGAAGCGGGAACCGTGGTGCCGAGCGTGAAGACCTGCGCGTGGCCGTCTTTCATCATCGACACCGCGTCGGTGTACGAGGCCTGGTAGTTGATGCGGGACAGCGACGGGTAACCGAGGCCGTTCAGCTTGAGCACGAGTTCGGTCAGCAGTTCGCCGGTATTGCCCTTCGACTGCGTCACGACGGACTTGCCCTTCATGTCGGCGAAGGTGCCCACCTTCGCATCCGTGAGGGCCACCACCTGGAAATACTGCGGATAGAGATTCGCAAGCTGGCAGACCTTGGTCGTCTTGCGCGGGTACGGCGGGTTGCCCGCGATGCCGTCGACCGTCGTGCTGGAATTGCCGAAGCCGATCTGCGCCTTGCCTTCGTCGACGCCGCGCACGTTGGCGATCCCGGCACCCGGCGTGGCGGTGACGTTGAGGCCCGGAACGGCTTTTTCCCACATGCCTTTCAACTGGCCGCCGAGCGGCACCCAGACGCCGCCCTGCGGGCCCGTCATCATGGTCAACTGCTGCGCGGCCGCCGGCGCGGCCAACGCGGTGGCGACGGCAATCCCGATCGCGGCACGGATACGCTTCTTGTTCATGATTCCTCCAAGGTGGGATTCCAGATTGTGGTTAGCCTGCCCGCGCAAGTCAAGCGGGTTCACGCACGCAAGTACGGCCGAGCCCATCCGAGTCCCGCATCGGTGGTGGATCTCGGCTTGTATTCGCAGCCGATCCAACCCGTGTAGCCGATGCGGTCGATGTGTCCGAGCAGGAACGGATAGTTGATCTCGCCGGTGCCGGGTTCGTTGCGGCCCGGCGTGTCGGCAAGCTGCATGTGCGGAATCGACTTGAGGTTCGCCTCGATCGTGCGCGCGAGGTCGCCTTCCATGATCTGCATGTGATAGATGTCGTACTGGATGAACACGTTGTCGGAACTCACGGCCTGGATGATGTCGAGCGCCTGCCGCGTGCTGCTGAGATAAAAGCCCGGGATGTCGACCTTGGTGTTGATCGGCTCGATCAGCAGCTTGATGCCCGCGGCATGCAGCCGCGGCGCCGCGAACTGCAGGTTCTTGATGAAGGTTTCGCGCGCGCGCGACGGATCGAGCCCCGCCGGGCGCAGGCCGGCGAGGCAGTTCAACTGCCTGCAGCCGAGGGCCGTCGCGTACGCGATCGCCTGTTCGATGCCGTCCTCGAATTCGGCCACGCGCCGCGGCTGGCACGCGATGCCGCGCTCGCCGCCCGCCCAGTTTCCGGCCGGGAGATTGTGCAGCACCTGCGTGAGCTTGTGCTTGTGCAACTGCTCGGCGATCTGGTCCTTGTCGAATTCGTAGGGGAACAGATACTCGACGCCCCGGAATCCGGCGCTTGCGGCGGCGGCGAAGCGCTCGAGAAACGGCAATTCGTTGTAGAGAAAACTCAGATTGGCGCAGAGTCGGGGCATGGCGTCTCGCTGGGAATCGGTCCGGGTGGCGCGGTGGAACCTATAATACCGTGCGATGACCGATCCGCAACGACAGATTGTCGCCGTCATGCTCGCCGCCGGCGCGGGTTCGCGTTTCGGCGGCGACAAGCTGCTGCATCCGCTCGATGACGGCGTCGCGATCGCCGCGCATGCCGCGCGCAATCTGATGGCCGCGGGCCTGCCGGTCGTCGCGGTGGTGCGCTGGGGCGATTTTCCGCTGTACGACATCCTGGAGCAGGAAGGCTGCCACGTCACGATGTTCCAGGACGCCGCGCGCGGCATGGGCGCGAGCCTCGCGCACGGGGTGGCCGAGGCGCGCGACGCGGACGGCTACGTCGTCGCGCTTGCCGACATGCCGCGCATCCGCCCCGACACCATCCGTCGCGTCGCCGAACAACTGGCGGCCGGCGTCGCCATCGTGGCGCCCGAATACCGCGGCGAACGCGGACATCCCGTCGGTTTCGCCGGCCGGTTTCGCGGCGAACTGCTTGCGCTCTCCACCGACGCGGGCGCGCGCGACGTCGTGGGGCGCAACCGGGATGCGCTGCAACTGCTGGCGTGCGACGACCCGGGCGTGATTTACGATATCGACAGCAAGGCGGACCTCGCCGGCTGAACGGCGGGCCAACGGCAATCCGGCCATGACGGCATTTCGGCGATGAGCGCAACCGACCGGATTCCGCGCGGCGTGTGGATGCTGGGCTTCGTGAGCCTGCTGATGG
>CAZMBS010000265.1:0-4076 GCA_964564295.1 uncultured Streptomycetaceae bacterium | reverse complement strand
GGACATGGACGTCATCGAGTCGAACGAGGCGTTCGCGGTGCAGGCGCTCGCGGTGTCCTGCGACCTCAAGTTCGATCCGAAGAAGACCAATCCCAACGGCGGCGCGGTCGGCCTCGGTCACCCGATCGGTGCGACCGGCGCGGTGTTGACCGTGAAGGCGCTGTACGAATTGCAGCGCACCGGCGGCAAGTACGCGCTGGTGACGATGTGCATCGGCGGCGGCCAGGGCATCGCGGCGGTGTTCGAGCGCCTGTAGCCGGCATTCGTAGCCGCTCACGCCATGACGCCGCGGAGACGCGGCGTTTTGCTTGCATCCACCCAGGAGAATCTGCCATGCGCACCATGAAACTGCTCGCCGCGACGGTCGTGCCGATGCTGATGACCGCGTTGCCGGCCTTCGCCGCGCAATCCGGCTATCCGGACAAGCCGATCCGGCTCGTGCTGGGCAGCGCGGCGGGCTCCGGCCCGGACATCATTTCACGCGTGATGGCGGACCGGCTGTACAAGGTCTGGAACCAGCGCATCGTCGTCGACCCGCGCCCCGGCGTCGCCGGCATCCTCAGCGCGGACATCGTCAATCGCTCCACCCCCGACGGCTACACGTGGATGATGCTGACCTCGCAACTTCTCGTTGCGACGCAGGTTTACTCGAATCACAAAGTGAACCTCGCGAAAGACTTCGCGTCGATCAGCCTGATCGGCACCGTGCCGTTCGTGCTGGTCGTGTATCCAGACCTGCCGGCGAAATCGATTCCCGAACTGGTGGCGCTCGCGAAAAAATCACCGTTGCGGTACGGCTCCGCGGGCACGGGGGCATCGGAGCACCTGAGCGCGTTCCTGTTCACGCGCCTCACCGGCACCACGATGCTGCACGTTCCGTACAAGGGCGTCGGTCAGGCGCTCGCGGATACCATCGCGAAGGAGGTGCACCTCACGTACGGCGTGCTGCCGGCCGTGCTGCCGATGGTGCAGGCGGGCCGCGTGCGCGCGCTCGGCGTCACCACGCGCAAGCGCGCCGCGCTGCTGCCGGATGTGTCCGCGATCAACGAAGTCGTGCCCGGATACGAGAATTTCGGCTGGTACAGCCTCGTCGCGCCCGCCGGCACGCCGCAGGCCGTGCTCGCGAAGGTGAGCGCCGAAGTGGTCAAGGCGGTGAAGGAACCCGATTTCGGAGAGCAGCTGAAAGGGCTCGGCATCGACATCGTCGGCAGCACGCGCGCCGAACTCGACGCATTTCGCGCCGATCAGACGAGGCGCGTCGGCGAACTCGTGAAAGCATCGGGCGTCGATCTCAAGTAATTACAACGCGTAATCGCGAAAGGTTGCCGAATGAAACCCGCCACGCCCGCGAACATCCGTTACGTTGCCGGCACCGTGACGCCCATCGGCAGCGATCGGCATCCGATGTCGCAGCCGGAGCCGCTGCTGCCGCCGGACATCGCGAAGATCTCCGCCTCGATCGAAATCGCCGACTACACGCCCGCCGGCGTCGACGAGGCGATCCGCGAGCGCTACTGGCCGTGCGTGGACACGCTCGTGAAACAGGGCGCGCAGCGCATCACGCTTGCCGGGCTGCCGATCGCCTCGCAGCTCGGGCGGCCGCGCGTGCTCGCGCTGCTGGAAGAAACCGCCCGCAAGACCGGCGTGAAGGCGGATGCGCATGCGGAGCAGACGCTCGACGCGGTGCGTTACTTCGGCGCGCGCCGCATCGCGATCGCAAGCCGCTGGTCCGGACAGTTGAACGACGCGCTGCTCGCCTACCTCACGAGCGCCGGACTCGACGTGTTGGCGATCACGAGCGTCGGCCAGTGGGCCAAGCAGGCGTTTTCGATGAGCATCGAGGAAGGCGTGAAGCTATCGTTCCAGCTCGGGCGCGAGGCGATGCGCAAGGCGCCCGATGCCGAACTGCTGCTGCTTGCCGGCGGCGCATGGCGCAGCCTTGCGGCCGTGCCGATCCTCGAGGAGGACTACCGGATACCCGTCATCACCAACCCGATCGCGCAGGTGTGGCGGTTGATGTCCGAGGGCATCGCGCCGCCCGTGCAGGGTTGGGGGCGGCTCCTCGCGTTGCAGAACTCGGCGCGCGCAACGGGAAAAACATGAAACCACTCGTTGGCGGTATCGCAACGATATTGCTTTGCATCGGAGCGGGTTCGGGCGCGGCGGCGGCGCAGGCAGGCTATCCCGACAAGCCGATACGCCTGATCGTGCCGTTTCCGCCGGGCGGCGGCACCGACATACTCACGCGCATGGTGGCGAACAAGCTGACGGAGTCGCAGGGCTGGCAGTTCGTGATCGACAACCGGCCGGGCGCGGGCGGCAACATCGGTCTTGACCTCGCGGCGAAGGCCGCGCCCGACGGTTACACGATGGTCATGGGGCAGACCAGCAACCTGGCCGTCAATCCGAATCTGTACGCGAAGCTGCCGTACGACTCGCTCCGGGATTTCGCGCCGGTGACACTGGTGTCGTCGATGCCGATTGCGTTGATGGTGTGGGCCAGGTCGCCTTACGTGAAATTGGGCGACTTGATCGATGCCGCGAAAAGCAGACCGAACGCGCTGACGCGGGCGTCGACCGGCAACGGCACCATCGGCCACCTCAGCGGAGAACTGCTGGAACGCGCCGCCGGAGTCCGGTTCATACACGTGCCGTACAAGGGAGCGGCGCAGGCGTTTCCCGATCTGCTCGGCGGTCGGCTGGCGGTGTTTTTTTCATCGGTGGAAACCGCATTGCCGCAGATACAAGGCGGCACCATCCGCGCGCTTGCGGTCACTTCGGCCGCGCGCGTTCCTGCGTTGAAACAGGTGCCGACGGTTGCCGAGTCGGGTTACAAGGGTGTCGAGGCGAGCACGTGGTTCGGCCTGCTGGTGCCGGCAAAAACGCCGGCGAACATCGTGGCACGCCTGAGCGCGGAAACATCGCGCGTGCTGAGCCGGCCCGACATGCGCGAACGCCTGGCGAGCGCGGGCGAAGTCGTGACACCCGGGCCCGATGCGTTTACCGCGTTGCTCAAAGCCGATATGGTCAAATGGGGCAGGATCGTGCGCGATGCGGGCGTGAAAGTGGAGTGACCTCGCGGTTTCCCTGCGAATCCGGGCGAAACAACCGTCACGGCAGATCGAACCGCGCCGCGATCGCGGCGGACGCAATGACGATCTGGTCGTGACCGCCCTCGGCCGGAACGTCGAGCCCGCCTTTCACGACCTTTACCGTCACCTGCCCTCGCGGCAGGCTCGCCTTGACCGCCGCGGCATCGACTTTCTCCGGCTGCTGCACGCCGATGGTGACCTCCACCTGCATCGTTTTCGTATCGAGATCGAGCGAGCGCGCGATGCTCAACGATGAGTGATGCAGCGCGTCCTGCACCGCGCGCAGCGCGGCCTTCGTATAGTCGGCGCCGTGCAGGTCGTTGCCGGTGCCCATTTCCAGTATCACGCGTTTCATCGGCATGGCGCCTCCCTATACGTCGATTCTGACGATGGCCGCGGCGCTGGCCATGACCGTCGAACCGGTGCCGGCATCGTTGACGATTTCGAGCCCCCCCTCCACGACCGTGACCGTGCCGGTGCCGTGCGGCAGAACGCGCAGCACCTCTGCGGTGTCCACGCGATCCGGTTTCGGAACACCGATCCGCACGTCGACCACCATCGCGTCGGCGGATTTGCCGAGCGCAGCCGCGACGTTGAGCGAGTTGTGCCACAACGCGTCGCGCAGCGCCCGCACCGCCGCCTTCGTGTAATCCGCGCCGCGGATATCCGTGCCCATGCCGATTTCAACGGCCATGCGTTTCAGCGTCATGACGTGCTCCTCAGTGTTGTTCGCGCGCCGCGGACCAGTCCCGCGTCGTCCGGCCTCTGGCCACTCCGCGCATCGTATCGCCGGACACGCGCCCCGCATACGCCACGCGGTTCACGGTGAACCCGATTTCCGCGCCGCGCAGCCGCCCGGCCTCCACCGGCAGCGCGATACCGGCGATCTCCAGCGTCCCCGAAATCTGCTGGTAGCGCTGCTCCAGCGTGAGCAGCGCGCCGTCCGCGAAGCGCCAGGTGCCGGCGACCTGCGCCGGCACGACG
>CAZMBS010000264.1:0-4078 GCA_964564295.1 uncultured Streptomycetaceae bacterium | reverse complement strand
ACTCGATGTGCCAGCCCGGCCGGCCCTCGCCCCACGGCGAAGGCCACGACGGCTCGCCGGGCTTCGCGCGCTTCCACAGCACGAAGTCCAGCGGATCGTCCTTCGCCGCATCCACCGCGACCCGTTCGCCCGCGCGCAGGTCTTCGAGCGACTTGCCGGACAGCCTGCCGTAGCCCTCGAACTTGCGCACGGCGTAGTTCACGTCGCCGTCCGGCGCCTGATACGCGAGTCCGTTCCGCCGCAGCAGTTCGATCATGTCGATCATGCCGGCGACATACTGCGTCGCACGCGGCTCGAAATCCGGCTTCTCGATGCCGAGCGCGGCCGCATCCGCGTCCATGGCCTCGATGAAGCGCGCGGTCAGCGCGTCCATGGTCTCGCCGTTTTCCTGCGCGCGCTTGATGATCTTGTCGTCGATATCCGTGATGTTGCGCACGTAGGTGACGTCGTAGCCGCTCGCGCGCAGCCAGCGCCGCACCACGTCGAACACGACCATCACGCGCGCGTGCCCCAGGTGGCAGTAGTCGTACACCGTCATGCCGCATACGTACATGCGCACGCGGCCGTGCTCGATCGGCACGAAGTCCTGCTTGGCGCGCGCGAGCGTGTTGTAGATTTTCAGCATGAAGCCAAGACGCAGTCGGTCCGCCGGTCCACCGGTTGCAACAGCGGCCGCGGCGGCCTGACGGGCGGTGTTTGAATTGCCGGGTGTTCTTGGTAGAATTTCGAGGATTTAGTGGCTAAACCCCTGAAACATTCGGAAAAGTATAGCACATGACCGTCGCCAGCCGCGCTGCGCCACACCCGCTTTTCCGCCTCCCCCATGCCGCACTCGCTGCCACGCTGCTGGCGCTCGCGGTTCTTGCGCTGGGTCCGGCGGCATCCCTGCCGGCGACAGCGCAGACGGACGAACTTGCCGAGGCCAACCAGCTGTTCCGGCAGGGTCAGCTCGATCGCGCGCTCGATCGCGTCGACGCGGTGCTGAAAGGCAAGCCCAAGGACGCGCGCGCGCGGTTTCTGCGCGGCATCATACTCACCGAACAGAACAAGCCCAACGACGCGATCGCCGTTTTTACGGCGCTGACGCAGGATTATCCGGAACTGCCGGAACCCTACAACAATCTCGCGGTACTCTACGCGTCGCAGGGCCAGTACGAGAAAGCGCGGCAGGCGCTGGACCTCGCCATCCGCACGCATCCGAGCTATGCGACCGCCCACGAGAATCTCGGCGACATCTACGCGAAGATGGCGAGCCAGGCCTACGACAAGGCGCTGCAACTCGACCGCAACAACCAGGGGGCGCAGACCAAGCTCAACCTGATCCGCGATCTCTTTTCGCCGGGCGCAAAACCGCCGAAGACCGCTGCGACGAGGCCCGATCCGCTCAAGGTTGCTGCAGCGCCGGCGCCCAAGCCGGAACCGGCGAAAGTCGCGGCTACCCCCGCGCCGAAGCCTGCGGAACCCGCCCCGGCCGCGAAGCCGACTCCCGCAGCCACTGCGGCGCCGGCCAAACCCGAGACCGCATCGGCCAAGCCGGTCGCTGCCGCGACGGATTCGGATGCAGTCGTGCGTGCAATCACGAACTGGGCGCGCGCGTGGTCGGCGAACGACGTCGCGGGCTATCTCGGGCATTATGCGGCCGACTTCAAGGCGCCGGACGGCAAGACCCGCGAAAAATGGGAAGCAGAGCGCACCGCGCGTATTGCAAAACCCAAGAAAATCCAGGTGTCGGTAGACGCGCCCAAGGTCACGTTCAACGACAAGAACCGCGCCACGGTCACGTTCCGGCAGCACTACCGGTCCGACACGCTGAAAACGTCGAGCACCAAGACGCTCATCATGGTCAAGGCGGGTGAAAATTGGTTGATTCAGCAGGAAAGGGTCGGCGGCTGAACACCGTACCTACCCGGTTCGCGCAGGCACTCGCCGGCGCCGCCTGTGCCGCGGCCCTGCTGTCCGCGCATGCGATGGGCGGGCATCCGGTTGCACCGCGCGTAAACGGTACGGCAACCGCGACCGAGCCTGAATTCCTGCTGATCAAAACGCTGGTCGAAGTCCGCAACAATCGCCTCGACGCCGCGCTGACCGAAGTCGACAAAGTGCTCGCGGCGCACCCGAATTTCCGGCTGGCGCACCTGATCAAGGGCGACCTGCTGCTCGCGCGTTCGCGTCCGCTCACGACCATCGGCAATGCGCCCGGCGCATCGCCGGAACGACTCGCGGATTTGCGCGACGAGGCCCGTGCGAGGCTCGCGCGACACCAGCACGAGCGGCCGGTGGGGCGCGTGCCGCGCTACATCCTGCAACTGCAGCCGGACCAGAAACACGCGTTCATCGTTGACGCATCGAAATCGACGCTGTACGTGTTCGAAAATGTAAACGGTACGCCACGGTACGTGGCGGACTATTACATCAGCGGCGGACGCAACGGCTACGAAAAAGTGCGCGAGGGCGACAAGAAAACGCCGGTCGGGGTTTATCACGTGACGAGCAGCATGCCGCGCGAGAAACTCACCGACTTTTACGGCACCGGCGCGTTTCCGATCAATTACCCCAACGAATGGGACCGGCGGCAGGGGCGCGACGGCCACGGCATCTGGCTGCACGGCACGCCGCCCGACACCTACAGCCGCGCGCCGCGCGCGAGCGACGGCTGCGTGGTGCTGACCAACCAGGATCTCGATGCTATCGCGAAACGCGTACAGGTGGGGCTGACACCGGTCATCATCTCGCACGGCGTCGAGTGGGTCACCGCGGAAAGCCTCGCGCAGGTCCGCACGGAGGTGACGAAGGCCGTGGAGCAGTGGCGCCGCGACTGGGAAAGCCGCGATACCGAACGTTACCTCACGCACTATTCGCCGAACTTCTCTGCAGGCCGCCAGGATTTCAACGCCTGGGCGCGGCAGAAACATCACGTCAACGCCGGCAAGGCCTGGATCAAGGTCGAGGTGACCAAGCTGAGCCTGTTCCAGTACCCCGGCAGGGAAAACCTTGTCGTGACGACCTTCGATCAGGATTACGCCAGCAGCAATCTGTCGAACCAGATGCGCAAGCGCCAGTACTGGATGAAAGAAGGCGGCGCCTGGAAAATCGTGCACGAAGGGGCGGCGTAATCACAGCAACGCGGTCGGGACGTGCGGTGCCGGCGCGCACCCGCCGCAGGGCATCCAGCGTTGGGATACCGGATCACGGATCAGGCAGAGGAGCGCAGTGGACTTATGTCTAGATTTCTTGTCACGTTGTTTTTATTGATCTTTTCCGCCGCGGTCTGGGCGGCGAATCCGCGCGTGGAGCTGAAAACCAGCCAGGGCGCGATCGTGATCGAACTCTACCCCGAGAACGCGCCGAAAACGGTCGAAAACTTCCTGCAGTACGCGAAGGACGGGTTCTACAACGGCACGATATTCCACCGCGTGATTCCGGGATTCATGATCCAGGGCGGCGGATTCACCGCCGAGATGAAGGAAAAGCCCACGCGCGCGCCGATCCGAAACGAGGCACCCACGGGGCTGCGCAACACTGCGGGCACCGTGGCGATGGCGCGCACCGCCGACCCGCACTCCGCCACGGCGCAGTTTTTCATCAACGTCGCAAGCAACTCCTCGCTGGACTTTCGCGCGCCCACCGTCGACGGCCACGGTTACTGCGTGTTCGGCAGGGTCGTCTCGGGGCTCGACGTCGTGGAACGCATCACCAAGACGCAGACGGCAAGCCGCGGCCCGCATGCCAACGTACCGGTCAAGCCGGTCGTCATCGAGCGCGCGCAGGTCATCGACGCGGCGGCGGCACCGGCATCCAAACCACCCGCCAAGCAAGGAACATGACATGGTCAACCTGCACACCAACTTCGGCATCATCTCGATCGAGCTCGACGCCGAAAAAGCACCCGCCACCGTGGCGAACTTCCTGCAGTACGTCAGCGACGGCCATTTCACGAACACCGTGTTTCACCGCGTGATCGACAACTTCATGATCCAGGGAGGATGCCCGCGAGGCGACGGAACGGGCGGCCCGGGTTATCAATTCGCCGATGAATTTGACAAATCGCTCAAGCATGCCGGCCCGGGGGTGTTGTCCA
>CAZMBS010000263.1:0-4122 GCA_964564295.1 uncultured Streptomycetaceae bacterium | reverse complement strand
GGGACGGTGGAATCAAGAGACGCATCCTTCTTCGCTACTGCCGATTCCTCGATCGCTGTTGGATCGTGGACATGTCGCGGATGCGAGCGAATATGTCGACTCGCATCGCGAACTGCTCGCAAACGATCGCGAATTCACCAAGCTGCTCGTGTGGATCGGCGATGAATCGATTCGACTTGGCAAGCTCGCCGAAGGACTTAATCGATATCGCGCCGCGATCGACGCGAATCCGCGGGACGCCGTGGCGATGAACACGGAACCCTTCGGCCCGCTCGCAATCATCAATCCGTTCAAGAGCTTCGATGACGCGGTCACCGAGGCGAACCGCCTGCCGTACGGGCTCGCTGCCTATGCGTGGACCCGCTCCGCCAAAACCGCGACCGCGATCGCGGCGCAGGTGGAGACCGGCATGATGACCATCAACCATCTTGGATTCGCGCTGCCCGAAGTGCCGTTCGGCGGCGTCAAGGATTCGGGGTACGGTTCCGAGGGCGGCAGCGAAGCGCTCGAGCCGTACCTCGTTTCCAAGTTCGTCACGCAAGCGTCGCTTTGATTCGACCGATCCGCCAGGAGCCGCAGACATGACCGTGGACGCAAACCGTATCCGCTGCATCGACCCGATGGTGACGCCGCAGTACCCGTTCGACGCGCCGCCGCGTCCGCCGGAACGTTCCGAACCGCGGTACGCGAGCCTCACCGACTACGAGGCGCGCATTCCGATGCGCGACGGCGTGCGCCTCGCCGCGGACGTGATCCGGCCGCATGCCGCCGGGCTCAAGTTTCCGGCGCTGGTGACGACCTCGGTTTACACGCGGCAATTGCAGCGCAGCGTGATCGCGCTGGGGCAGAATGAGGCCGGCATTTCCGAATTCTGGGTGCCGCGCGGTTACGCGCACGTGATCGTCGACGTGCGCGGCTGCAACGATTCCGAAGGCACGTACGATCTCTTCGGGCTGCAGGAGCGACAGGACCTTCACGACATCATCGAATGGGTCGGGGAACAGCCGTGGTGCAGCGGCAGCGTGGGGATGAGCGGCATCTCGTACATGGGGCGCACGCAGTTGTTCGCGGCCGAACAGCAGCCGCCGCATCTGAAGGCGATATTTCCGTACGACGCCTCGTGCGACTTTTACCGTGATGCCTGTTTTCACGGCGGAATTCCGACGAATTTCACCACGCACTGGACCCAGTTCGTCATGAACCTCAACATGACCTCGGGGCGCAACCCGCGGGTGGACGCGCTCAAGGAAATGCTCGAGGCCATGTACAGCCACCGCTACCCGCTCGACGGCCCGTTTTACCGGGAGCGCTCCGCGTGGCCGCAGCTCGACCGGATCCAGGTGCCCTCGTATTTCGGCTCCGGCTGGTACATGAACGAACTGCACCTGAAGGGTGCGTTCGACGGCTACAACGGCACCGGCGGCATACCCAAGCGCATGATGGTGGGGCCACGTCCGTGGCCGTTGCGTCCGTGGGCGGGCTACCACTACGAGATGCTGCGCTGGTACGACCATTGGCTGAAGGGCATGGACACGCGCGTGATGGAGGGCGCCCCGATCCAGCTCTACATCCACGGCGACGATACCTGGCGCGCGGAAAACGAATGGCCGCTGAAGCGCACGCAGTGGCGCGAGTACTACCTCGGCGGGAAAGGCGGCGGCCATTCCGGCACGCTGTCAGAGACCGCGGGCGCGCAGCAGGCGCGCACCATGGACTACGATCCGGCGACACCGGAGGGCTATCGCGGCGAGCCGCGGCTCACCTATCGCACGGAGCCGATGACGAAGGCGATGGAGCTCACAGGCCCGATGGCGTTGTACCTGCAGGCGTCATCCACGGCGACGGACACCGACTGGCTCGTATTCGTGTCGGACGAGGGTCCCGACGGCAAATCGCGCGAACTGTGCAAAGGCTGGCTACGGGCATCCCATCGAAAGCTCGATCCGGCGCGTTCGACGCCCGCACAGCCGTACCATCCGCACGATGCCGTCGAGCCGCTGCAGCCGGGAACAGTCTACGAATTCCCGATCGAAATCTGGCCGGTGTGCAACGTCTTCAAGCCGGGTCATCGGCTGAAGGTCGAAATTGCCAACGCGGACTCGATTATCGACGCCAACGGCCGGCCGCACGTGACCCTGCGCGCGAAAGCGGTCAACACGGTTCACGAAGGCGGCAGCAAGCCGTCCCGGCTCGTGGTGCCGGTGATTCCGCGGTGATACGAAGGCGCCGTTACTGCAGCGGTATTTTCGCGACGGCGCCGACTTCCCGCCAGCGGGCAATTTCCTTACGCACGCGCGCCGCGAACTCCTCGGACGGTTCGCCGCTGGGTATCCCGCCGATGTCGAGCAGGCGCTGGCGCACGTCGGGCATCTGCAGCACCGCAGCCACGTCATCCCGGATGCGGGTCACAAGTTCGCGCGGCGTGCCGCGTGGCGCGAACAGCCCGAACCACGTATCGGCATCGAATCCGGGCACGTCTTTCTCGATCACCGGCGCCTCGGGAAACGCTTCCGACGGAGAGGAGACACCCAGAATGCGCACGCGTCCCGCCCGCACGCCTGCCTGAACGGAGCTGATCGCGCCGATCGCAAGATGCACGTGTCCGCCCATGGCGTCGATCATCATCGGCCCCGCGCCTTTGTAGGGCACGGTCTCGATCCTGACCTTGGCGAGCATGTTGAAGAGGTGGCTCGGAAGCGTCGTCCCCGCGTTGGCCATGTTGATCTGCCCCGGGCGCGCGCGTGCGAGCGCCACCAGCTCCCGGATGTTTTTCGCGGGCAGCGACGGATGCCCGACGATGGCCTGGGGCGAACGCGTGACGCGCGTGATCGGCACGAGATCGGTCAGCGGATCGTAGGGCAGTTTCGCGAACATCGCGGGGCTCTGCGTGTACTGCGTGGACGAGAGCAGCAGCACGTGGCCATCCGGAGGGCTCTTGGCCACCACCTCCGTTCCCAGCAACGTCGCGGCGCCCGGGCGCGGCTCGATGATGACCTGCTGTTTCCAGCGTTCGGACAGCGGAGGACCGATGATGCGGCCGTTGGCGTCGCTGCTGCCGCCCACCGCGAACGGAATGACGAACCGCACCATCTTGCCCGGGAACGGCTGGGCTCCGGCGCCACCCGCGAGCAGCGTCAACACAAGTGTTGTGATGATGCGGCGCGTCACGTCACATTTGACAGTCATGCGGCTCCTCCTTGTTGCAGCAGCACGTGCCGATTATGGAGTCCAGCGTAGTCCGGCGGCACATCACGGTCAATACCGGCGACACGCCGCATCAGCCGCCCGAAAGGGCCTGCACGATGACGACTTCGTCGGTCTCGTGGAGCGCCTGCGCGAGATCGTGCACCTGGTCGCCGTTTACGAATATGCGGATGTGGCGGCGGATCCGGTCCTGCTCGTCGACGATGCGGAACCGGATTCCGGCATGGCGCCGGTCGAGGTCGGCAAGCGCCGCGCCGAGCGTGCGTCCGATTGCCTCAGCTTCGCTGCTTTCGGTGTACGAGCGCAGCGCGCTGGGAATGATGACTTTCATGGCCGTGCGCCGGTTCCGCGAAATTCGCGTTGACCTAAAGCGTCAGGGTTTCAACGGCGTAGATTTCGGGCAGATGCCGAGCCATGCAGGTCCAGCGTTTTCCCTCGTCGCGACTCATCCACAATTCGCCGCTCGTGGTTCCGAAGTAAAGGCCGACCGGGTCGCGCGCGTCGCCGGCCATCGCCTGGCGCTTGACCGTCCACCACGCCTGCTTCGTCGGCATGCCGGTATCGAGCCGTTGCCACGTCCTGCCCGCGTTGCGGGTCGCGTAGACTGCCGGCCTGCCGCCCGGGCTCGTGCGCGGCCATACCTGCGTGCCGTCCATCGGAAACATCCAGGCAACCTTGTCGTCGCGCGGATGCACGACCAGCGGAAAGCCGATGTCGCCGACCTGTTTCGGCATGGCCTTGCCGATGCGCATCCACGTATCCGATGGCCGGTCGATGCGGTAGATGCCGCAGTGATTCTGCTGATAAATGCGGTCGGGATTGCTCGGGCACATGCGCAAACAATGCGGATCGTGGAACGTCGGCAACTTGGGATCAAAACCGAAGCCCTCGACCACGTCCATTCCGTCGATCAGCACG
>CAZMBS010000262.1:0-4124 GCA_964564295.1 uncultured Streptomycetaceae bacterium | reverse complement strand
CTGCAACCAGGTTCCCTGAAACAGCCCGTAGACCAGCACGACCAGCGCACACAGAATCAGCCCTCCGACGGCGACCCTCCGCACCACGATCCCGGTTTCCCGCTGCAATCTCGCGGGCCTTGCGTCGATCGACTGCAATGCCTTGCCGATTCCGCCGAATGCCGTGTTACCGCCGGTGGCCAGGACCCGCGCGATGCCCTGTCCCTGCACCAGCAGGGTTCCGGAATAGACGAACGGCAATCCGTCACCGCCGGGGCGGCCGATCCGCGCCGAGCCGTCTCCGGCGGTTTTGGAGACTGCAACGGACTCACCGGTCAGCAGCGACTCGTCCACGCGCAAGTCGTTGGCCGACAGCAGCACGCCATCCGCCGGAACCCTGTCCCCCTCTTGAAGTACCAGCACGTCGCCGCGGACAACCTCTCGGCCCGCGATTCGCCGACGCTCGCCATCGCGCACGACCAGCGCGCGCGGACTCGACAGATCGCGTAACGCCTCCAGCGCGCGCTCGGTCTTGCGCGACTGATAAATCGTGATACCCATCACGACGACGATCGACGCCAGCAGGATCAGAGCCTCTCCCGGATCCCCAAGCAGGAAATAAATGATGCTCGCCGCCACCAGCAACAGGAACATGGGTTCACGCACGACCTCGGCCGCGATGACCAAGGTTCCACGCCGCGTTGCGGCCGGCAGCTCGTTGTATCCCTCTGCGGCCAGACGTGCCGCTGCCTCCGCGGCCGTCAGCCCGGCATCATGCGTGCGATCGCCTGTCAAGACGAAATGCGCCCCAGTTGCGACATGTCCCGTTACTGTATTGCAATGCACGACGATTCATCGCGGCAGTCCGCTGCGTTCTTGATCTAGCGCAAGTATGCCCGCATTGAACTCGATAGCATCCGGTGTCATGTCTCCGCGAACACCAGGAGTGGCCATGACCATGGATCGAAAATTCGGGCCGCGTGCGGTCTTTTCGTTGCTGATGAGCCTGTGCGCGGTCGTGCCGGCGCTCGCGGCTGAAGGCCGGCTGCCGCCGCCCGGCGAATGTCCGCAACCGCGTTTTACCGGCAAGGCGCCGGACGACTATCTTGCGCGCGCGAATCCGCTGACCGCGGATGCGGAAAACATTGCCGCCGGCGCGAATCTCTATGCGGGAAAATCCAAATCGATCCCGTGTCTGCTGTGCCATGGCGCGAAGGGAGACGGCAAGGGTCCGCTCGCGACGCAATACAACCCGCCGCCGCGCAACTTCGCGTGCAAGGAGACCGTGAACGGCATTCCGGATGGGCACCTGTTCTGGATCGTGCGCTACGGATCGCCGGGCACCGCGATGCCGCCGGCCCGGGACCTGTCGGACCAGCAGATATGGCAACTGGTGATTTATCTCCGGGCGCTCGCGCAGCAGTAGCCGTCGCACATTGAATTTATGAATGATATTTCGTCCGGCATCACGGAGCGCATCGATAACGTGACCCGCATTCCCGCGCGGTATCGCCGCGCGAAAGTGCCGGCGCCGAAAAGCGTAAAGATCGAGATTTCCCCGCGATGCAATTATCGCTGCGGATTCTGCGCTCTGCGCACGCGCGAAACGCAGCCGAAATGGAACATCGACTTCAGCCTGTTCAAACGCGTGACGCGCGAAATGCGCGATGCGGGCGTGGAGGAAATCGGCGTCTTCTACCTCGGCGAGTCGTTCATGAATCCCCGGCTGCTGGTCGAATGCATCGCGCATCTCAAGCAGGACATCGGCATGCCGTACGTGTTCCTGACGTCGAATGCGTCGATGGCGTTCCCGGAGACGGTCGAGGCCTGCATGAAGGCAGGGCTGGATTCGCTGAAATGGTCCGTAAATGCCGCCGACGAGAAGCAGTTCACGAAAATCATGGGGGTCTCCGGGCGTCTGTTTCGCATCGCGCTCGACAACATACAGTCCGCATGGGCCGTCCGCGAGCGCGGCGGATTCCGGACCGGGCTCTACGCCTCCTCGATTCGCTACGACGGCCGGCAGCGGGACAGAATGGAACGGCTGCTCGGCGAGCGGGTGACGCCGTGGGTGGATGCACACTATTGGCTGCCGCTCTACTCCATGGGTGCATTCGCGACGCAACGCGAGCGCGAACTGGGATATCGACCCACAGCGGGCAACCAGGGACGCATCGGCGCCCTGCGCGAGCCGCTGCCGTGCTGGTCCGCGTTCACGGAGGGACATGTCACGTCCGAAGGAAAATTGTCCGCCTGCTGTTTCGATGCGACCGCGCACTGGACGATGGGTGACCTCAACCGGCAGTCCTTCATGGACGCCTGGAATTCGGAGTCATTCCAGACGCTGCGGGCCGCACACCTGCGCAAGAACGTGTCGGGCACGGTATGCGAACGATGCATCGCCTACGGCGGCTAGCCGGAATCCACACTACCCTAACGGATACCGCGGCGCCGGGCCATCGCCGCGCCAAGGCCTGCCAGCGCGTCGGCCGTCAGGATCTGCCTTGCCAGCGGTATGAGGCTTGCCTCTTCGAGCCGCATGTGCAGCCGGTAGGCCGCGCAAAAGCGGCCGAGCGTGGGTCGATCCAGTCCGACCAGTTCTCCGTATGCAAGGCTTTCAAGATACTCCCGCAAGTCTCGCCAGGACAACGCGATGTCGGCGTGCTCGCGCGCGATACGCTCCGCGACGAGCGCAAAGCGTTCGGCGTTCAGTCCCGATGCGGCGCTCCGCATACGGGGGATCAGATCGATATCTTCGTCCTCGTGATGGTGCCGGCCCGCGCTGTCGAAGTAACGCATGACATTCGATGCCGCCTGCTGAACCCGCGCGTCGCAGCCGTGCACATGCAGATGCTCCATCAGCCCGTCCAGAGCACCCAGCGTCATCGAGATGCGCTCGTGACAGGCAAGCAGCACCTCCAGGGGGCGTTCGAAATCGGAAAGCCGTTGTGCGGAGAAAAGTGTCATGACCGATCGTCGGGGCACTGTACCGAATCGTCCGGAACCGCCGGTTGATTCAGGTCAAACCGCAACCACGAACCCGCTGCTTCGCCAACGGCGCATGAAAGCGATGGTGCAATGCCGCAATTCCGGAGCCGACTCCGGAATCACGGACATGCTGTCGCGCCTGCCGATGTTCCGGGAACTCGATGCGAATTGCGTCGCCCGACTGGCAAATGAAACCACCCGCATCGAAGCGCCGCGGGGCACCGTGTTGTTTCGCAGAGGCGACCCCTGTCGTGGCCTGCACGCCGTGATCCTGGGCCAGGTGAAAATTTCTCTCGCAGGAAACGTCGGCGAAGAAAAGGTGGTGGAACTTTCGGGCCCGGGCCAGACTTTCGGGGAAACCGTCCTGTTTCTCGAAGAGCCGCACGTGGCCACCGCACAATGCATCTGTCCCAGCCGGTTGCTGCTCATCGCGCGGGAAGCGATACAGCGCGAAATAGATCGCAACCCGCGGTTCGCCCGACTCGTGATCACGGTATTGAGCCGCCGCCTGCTCAGCCTCATTTCCGACAGAAGGGCGCTGACGCTGCTGACCGGCACCCAGCGTGTCATCGGCTTCCTGCTGCACCAGCCCGCCCAGGCAGGCCAGAGCGACTTGCGCCGAATCGTGCTTCCGGCCAGCAAAGGGCTCATCGCATCGCGCCTGAACCTGACCCACGAGCACTTCTCCCGCGTGCTGCACGAACTCGTCGCGGCAGGCCTCATCGAAGTCCGGGGACGGTCCATCCTGCTGTATGACATGGCCGGGCTCCGCGCCTACCCGAAACAGCCCGATCACGGAGCATCATGACCGCGGATACGTTACCGCATTGGAAACTCAGGGGCCGTGGTCTCCTGCCGATCGTGCAGGGCGGCATGGGCGTGGGTGTTTCGGCGCACCGCCTCGCGGGGAGCGTCGCGAAACTGGGCGCGATGGGCACGATCTCCAGCGTGGACCTGCGGCATCTTCACCCCGATCTGATGCAACGCGCTGCAGCCACGCGTGACGCGCAGGTTCTGGGACGATTGAATCTGGCGGCACTCAATCGGGAAATCCGCATGGCGCTCGAACGCTCGGAGGGCCGCGGGGTCGTCGCCGTCAACGTCATGAAGGCCGTGGCCGCACACGCCGACTATGTGCGCACGGCCTGCGAAAGCGG
>CAZMBS010000261.1:0-4126 GCA_964564295.1 uncultured Streptomycetaceae bacterium | reverse complement strand
TGCCGCCCCAGGTGCGGTGCATCAGCCAGCCGATGTAGGTGGCGAGCTGCTGCGCTTCCGGCCCGGGCAGCACCATGCAGTAGTTGAGCGCGTGCAGGAAGCGCTTCTCCGAGATCCAGCGCCGGCGCTCGACCAGCTCCTGGTGCATGATCGCGATCTGCCCGGTCGGGCCGCCGAAACTGATGAAGCCCAGCTTGAGCCAGAACCGGAACGCGTCGGCGAATGCCACGTGTCCCGGGCGTTCCCCCGCCGGCCGGTCGCTCATCGGTATGCCTCCGGATTCCAGGTATGCACTTCGTCCCGGCCTTCCCGGCACCATGCGTACAGCGCATCGTACATCGTCATGCCATGGCCCAGCATGTCGTGATCGTCCGCGAAATTGCGCGACAGGCCCAGCGAAATCGCCAGCAGCCCCGCCGCCTGCGGTGCAAGATCGAGCCGCCCGGTATCGGCGCCGCGCACGATCGTCGCAAGGGCCTCGAGCGCGGGATCGCGCAGCCGGTAGTGCCGCAGGAACGCGTCAAAACTGCACAGGCCGCCGTCGTGCGAGAACGCGACGTCGGGCACGTCGTACGGCACCGCTTCGCGCTCCTGCGCGATGCGCCGCACGTCTTGCGTCGACACGTAGTGAAACTCCGCGGCCGCGTCGACGAATCGGCGCACGAGCCACGGGCACGCGATCCGATCGATCTTCGGCCGTTCGCGCGTGACCCAGCGGGTCGCGGCGCCCTTGGGCTTGGCGGAGAGCGCACCGCCATCCTCGCGCCAGTGCTCGATGCCGCCGTCCAGAAACTTCGCGTCGAGCCCGGCAGCGAGCAGCGCCTTGCAGGCGTTCTGGCTGACTTCATGACCGTGCACGCAATAGACGACGACGCTTGCGGCCCGCGGCAGCGTTTTCGCCCAGTCGGCCGCATGCTGGTGATCGCGCCGCAGCGCGCCCGGGATCATGTGCG
The DNA here is from genome assembly GCA_964564295.1 of uncultured Streptomycetaceae bacterium. Classification (GTDB taxonomy): domain Bacteria; phylum Pseudomonadota; class Gammaproteobacteria; order Burkholderiales; family SG8-41; genus CAZMBS01. Next base: position 3,173 of record CAZMBS010000261.1, on the reverse strand, counting down.
GTGAGTCGAGAAACGCGGGCTCGCGCCGGACATCGATTACGAGCGGTGGCGCGGTGGAGTCCAGAGATTGTTCGAGCGTTGCGGCGGATACGGATGCGTCCATGGCTCTTCTCCTGTCGAAGAAATGTGAAGCAGCGCTTGGACGGACCGCCGTCTTGGAGCCGCCGGGGGCGTGCACCCCGACGTAGTTCGATTCGCAGTCTACCGCTTGCAGACGGCATGTCAAGGCGCCGGCCCGGGTCTAGAATGTCAGCCTTCCGAAATCGGGCAGCAAATCATGGTCCTCGAACCCGCCGCGCCGTTGCTGTTTGCGCCGGTGACGCTCGGAAGCCTCCGGGTGCGCAACCGCGTCATCGTCTCGCCGATGTGCCAGTATTCGTCGCACAGCGGCGGCCCGTCCGACTATCACCTCGTGCATCTCGGACAATTCGCGATGGGCGGCGCGGGCATCGTGTTCTGCGAGGAGACGTCCGTCGAGGAACGCGGCCGCAAGTCGCATCATTGCGCCGGGATCTACGACGACCGGCACGTGCCGCAGTACCGGCGCATCAACGACTTCATCCGCGCGCACGGGGCCATTCCGGCGATACAGATCGGACACGGCGGGCGCAAGGGATCGGGCTGTCCGCCATGGGACGGCTACCGTGCCCTCACGCCGGACGATGCGGCGCGCGGGGAGCCGCCATGGGAAACCGTCTCGTCAAGCGCGTTGCCTGCCACCGCGCATGCGCCCAGTCCGCACGCGCTGGAGCTCGACGAGATCCGCGACGTCGTCGCGCGTTGGCGCGAGGCGGCACTGCGGTCCGCGCAGGCGGGCTACGACATCATCGAGGTGCACGCTGCGCACGGTTATCTGATACATCAGTTCCTGTCTCCGCTCGCGAACCGCCGCACGGATGGTTACGGCGGCGACATCGAGGGGCGCATGCGCCTGTGCCTGGAGATCGTCGAGGCTGTGCGGGATGCGTGGCCTGCCGACAAGCCGGTTTTCATGCGGGTTTCCGCCGTGGACGGCGCGAACAGCGGTTGGTCGATGGACGACACGGTGCGGCTCGCGCGCGAGGCAAAGGCACGCGGCGTCGACGTCGTGACCACGTCGTCGGGCGGCATCGGCGGCGCCGGCACCGCGACGCTCGTGCCGCGATTGCCCGGCTACCACGTTCCGTTCGCAGCGCGCGTGCGCCGCGAGGCGGGCATCATGACGGTTGCCGTGGGGCTTATCACCGAAGCGCGCCATGCGGAGGAGATTCTGCGCGGCGGTCAGGCCGATTTCATCGCGCTCGCGCGGGAATTTCTGTGGAACCCGCACTGGGCCGCGCATGCGGCGCGCGAGCTGGGCGTGGCCAACTACCACGACCTGCTGCCCCGCACGTATGCGTGGTGGCTCAGGCGCCGCGACGACATCCGCGAAGTCACGCGGCGAGCGACCGCTGTCGACGCCGCACCACCCGCTAGTGCAACTTGATGCCGGCCTCGCGAACGACCTGACCCCAGCGCTTCAGATCGGACTCGATGAGCGCACGGAATTCCGCCGAAGTCGTCGTGGCGGGCTCGATGAGCATGGCCTTGTAGCGTTCCTGGATCGCCGGATGATTCACGGCCTTGATGAACTCCCCATTGAGTCGCGCGAGCACCGGTTGCGGCAGCGCCGCGGGCGCGAGCACGCCGAACCAGTGAAACAGCACCATGTTCGGAATGCCGGTCTCGGCGAAAGTCGGCACGTCGGGCTGCGCGGGGTGGCGCTTCGCCGTGGACACGCCGACCGGACGCAGCCGTCCCGCCTGCACGAACGTAATCGCGGCGGGCATCGATGTGAACGATGCGTGGATTTCCGCTCCGACGACCGCTGCGATGGACGGTCCGGCCCCCTTGAACGGCACGTGGGTGAGCTGCACGCCGGCGCCCCGCTGCAGCAGCTCCGCGAGAAGATGCGTGCCCGAACCGTTGCCGCCGGAGCCGATCGTCCATTTGCCCGGCTGCGGCTTTGCCAGCGCGACGAATTCGCCGACGGTCTTCGCCGGCACGCCGGGATGCAGGAAAAGCCACATCGGAGCCCGCGCGAGCAACGTGACCGGCGTGAAGTCCTTCACCGGATCGTACGGAACCTTGCCGTACACCGCCGGATTGATGGTATGCGGCATGTCGGAAAGGATGATCGTGTAGCCGTCGGCCGGTGCGCGCGCCGTGATTTCCGTTCCGATCATGCTGCCGGCGCCGGCGCGGTTGTCCACGACGAACGTCTGGCCCATCGTCTCGGTCAGCCGCTGGCCGAACAGACGCGCGAGAATGTCGGAGCTTCCACCCGGCGCATAGGGCACGATGAAGCGGATCGGCTTCGTCGGAAATTCCTGCGCCGCGCCGGGAACGGCGAAGCCGGAAATAAACAGGAATGGAATCAACAGTTTGTACATTTCACCCCCCGGTACGCACGCGATCGCACGGCCACCGGACATGAAGTATGGATCATGTACGGCGAATCGAGAAACGCGGGCCGCGGCCGGAAATCGAAAACGGGCGGCGCGTTCAGACCATGCGCTCGAGCGGCAGCTGGAACAGCCGTATCTTGTCGTCGGCGCGCTGGATGCCCGCATTCTCCTGCGTGATGCTGGCAATCAGCGCTTCGAGCGGCGCAATTTCCGGAAACGCGATCATCAGCACGGAATTGGTGCTGCCGTACGCGCCCGCTCCGAGATGCGGCTCGGTGCCGCGCCCCTTGCCGGTCACGTGCTCCCAGCGCGTGTAGTAGTCGATGCCCGCGCCCTTCAGCAACGTCATCACGCGAGAGGTCATCAGGTCGTTATAAACGACAAAAGCGATTTTCATGGATCCCCCCTGGCTGCAACCGCGGTTGCGCCGCCGAGGCCGCGCAACCGCAAACTGGTGGGTCGTGTTGGACTCGAACCAACGACCAAGGGATTATGAGTCCCCTGCTCTAACCGACTGAGCTAACGACCCGCGTGGGAAGATTATAGCGACCGGGGGCCGCGCGGGCGGTCAGTTCTCGGTGTCGAGGAAGCTGCGCAGCCGCTCGGAACGCGACGGGTGGCGGAGCTTGCGCAGCGCCTTCGCCTCGATCTGGCGGATGCGCTCGCGCGTGACGTCGAACTGCTTGCCGACCTCTTCCAGCGTGTGGTCGGTGTTCATTTCGATGCCGAAGCGCATGCGCAGCACCT
>CAZMBS010000260.1:0-4230 GCA_964564295.1 uncultured Streptomycetaceae bacterium | reverse complement strand
CATTATTAAAAACGCCGGCAACACCATGACGGTGAACCAGGGCAGTGCGAGGGCGGCGATCAATTGGAACTCGTTTTCCATCGGCAGCGCAGCAACCGTCAACTTCGTCCAGCCCTCTTCCACGGCGATCGCGCTGAATCGCGTGGTGGGTACTGAGCAGTCCGTCATCGCCGGCGTGCTCAATGCCAACGGCCAGGTGTTCCTGCTCAATTCGCACGGCGTGTTGTTTGCGCAAGGCGCAGCCATCAACACCGCCGGGCTGGTGGCGAGCACTCTGGCGCTGTCCGACGATGACTTCAATTCCGGACGCTACGTATTCAGCAATCGGGGAACGGCCGCTTCCGTCATCAATCAGGGCCAAATAAACGTCGCGCCCGGCGGGTATGCGGCACTTTTAGGCCGGCAAGTCAGCAATCAAGGCACCATTACTGCGCGTCTCGGCGCGGTCGCACTTGCCGCGGGGGACAAGGTAAGCCTCAATTTCAACGACGGTTCGCTCATCAACGTCACCGTGGACAAGCCCGTCCTCAATGCGCTGGTCGAGAACAAGCAGGCCATTCACGCGGACGGCGGGCAGGTCATCCTCACCGCCAGGGCAGTCGATGCGCTGCTCGCCAACGTCGTCAACAATACCGGCGAAATCCGCGCGCAGACGATCGAGAAGCGGGAAGGACGCATTTTTCTGCTGGGCGGTGCGGAGGGCGGGATCGTCAGCAACTCCGGAACACTCGATACTTCCGGCAGGTCGACCTCGATGGTCGAGGGGACCGGGACCAGAGGGGGCACCATCGCCGTGACGGGTCGATTTGTAGAGCTGCCCGACGGCGCGAGGCTGGACGCTTCCGGCGATACCGGCGGCGGTACGGTGCTTGTCGGCGGCGATTTTCAGGGAAGCAACCCCGGCGTGCAGAACGCCTTCCGCACGATAGTCGGCAGGGACGTGACCATCAACGCCGACGCGATCTCGAGGGGAAATGGCGGCAAGGTGGTCGTGTGGGCCGATGACGCCACCGCGTTCGCCGGGTCCATCAGCGCTCGGGGCGGAGCACGTGGCGGCGATGGTGGAAATGTCGAAGTGTCCGGCAAGGAATATCTGGCGTTCAGGGGCAGGATTGACACGTCGGCGCCGCACGGCAAAACCGGGACGTTGCTCCTCGACCCCGCAAACATCGTGATTGCCGACGGCGCCGGAGACGGCGATGACTTGGACGCGTCCGTTGCTTCGTTTGCCGGAAGCCCGTCAGGCGCCACCGGAACCGTGCTGCCGTCCGATACAACGCCATCCACGCTGTTCCAGTCCGAACTTCAAGGCATCTCCGCTACGACCAATATTGCTCTTGCGTCGACAAACAGCATAGTTATCAATGATCTCGCCGACAACAATCTCAACTTGATGCAGGGCGCCGGCAATTCGGTGACATTCAACACCGGCGCAGGCGGGTTCACGATGAACGCGTCGGACCGGATTACCACCGCCGGCGGCGCGCTGAACATTATTACGACCGGCGCGGCGACGATCGGCAGTCTCGCAACCGCAGGCGGATTGATTACGATAAATGCAGGGACAGCTTCCACAATTTCCGGCGACATCAGTGGTACCGGCACGGCGCTGACCAAATCGGGCGCGGGCAGCCTGACTCTCCTGGGCCCGAGTACCTACACGGGCCTTACGACGGTCAGCGCGGGCACCTTGAGGATTCAGGACGCGACTGCGCTGGGTACCGCTGCCACCGGCACGACCGTGGCCAGTGGCGCGGCGTTGGAATTGTCCGGTGGGATCGCGGTGACGGCGGAAACGCTGACTCTCAACGGAACCGGCGTCGGGTCCGCGGGTGCACTGCGCAGCGTGAGCGGCGCCAACGCATGGAGCGGCCCGATTAACCTGGGAAGCGCTTCGCGCATCAACACGGACGCCGGATCGCTCTTGTTGAGCGGTGGCATAACGGGTGCGACGTTCGGGCTGAACGTAGGCGGAGCAGGATCGACAACGGTCAGCGGCGTCATCGGCACGGCTACCGGAACCCTGACAAAAGACGGAACCGGGACGCTGACCCTGCAGGCGGCCAATACGTTTACGGGGAGCACATCGGCAAGCAGCGGCATATTGACACTCGACAGTTCAGGAGCACTTGCCAGTTCCTCGGTAATCGTCAACACCGGCGCCACGCTTGTCCTGGACAATGCGGCAACGTTGCTCGGCAATCGAATCGCGGACAGTGCGACACTGACGCTCAGCGGCGGAACGTTTCGCTTTGTCGGAAGGGACGCAGCCGTTGCGACGACCGAAACGATCGGAAATCTGACGCTCGCTTCCGGAACTTTTTCCACCGTTGATTCCGTGCACAGCACGGTTCCCGGCGCAACCAATACGCTCACCTTCGGGGCCGCGACCAGTCTGACGCGAAACACGGCTGCGACGGTCAATTTTGTCGGAACGAACAGCGCCCTCGACGGCGCTGCGAACCAGATTCTGTTCAACAACACGACACCGGTGCTCACCAACGGAATATATCCGTTCGCCATCGTGACCGGCCCGCTCAACGCGCTGGATTTCGCCACCAAGAGCGGGTCTAACCTCATCGCCACCACGGTCTATGCTTCCACCATCGCCGCAGCCGCGCCGACGGACAACGTCAAGATCACGGTCGGCGAAACGGTCTCCGCCGACAAGACCATCAACTCGCTCATCATCAACGGCACCGGACTCACGGTGGTGCTCGATCCCGGGGTCACGTTGACCGACGCGAGCGGCGCATTGCTCACCGGTGGGGCGACCAACGCGATCACCGGAGGAGCAGCGCTCGCATTGGGCGCCGCGGAAGGCCTGTTCTTCGCGCGCGATGGCTCGGCGAGCCTTACGGTCGGCAGTGCCATCACCGGAAGCGGTGGATTGACCAAGGCGAATGTTGGCACGCTTACGCTATCGGGAACCAACACCTACACCGGCACAACCACGGTCAATGCCGGCACGCTGACGCTCTCGGGTGGATCGGCCATTCCGGACACCGGCGCGGTCGTTCTCGCGGCGGGCGCCAACCTCAGTCTCGCCCCCGCCGGTTCCGAAGTCATCGGCTCGCTCGCCGGCAACGGTAGCGTCGCGCTGGGTGCGAACACGCTGACCACCGGCGATGCTGGCAGCACGGCGTTTACGGGCGCGATCAGCGGCAGCGGCGCGTTGATCAAGCAGGGGACAGGGACCTTCACGCTGTCGGGAACCAACACCTACACCGGCACGACCACGGTCAACGCGGGTGTGCTGTCGCTCGCCGGCGGGTCGGCCATTGCCGATACCGGTGCAGTCGTGCTCGCGGATGCCGCGGGTGCGACCCTCAATCTTGCCAACCCGGAATCCATCGGCTCGCTCGCCGGTGGCGGCGCCACCGGCGGCATCGTTACATTGAACGCGAACACGCTGACGACTGGCGACGCGGGCAATACGACGTTCGCGGGCGTCATCAGCGGCAGCGGCTCGTTGATCAAACAAGGCGCCGGGACTTTCACCCTGTCGGGAACGAACACCTACGCCGGCACCACCACGGTAAATGCGGGCACACTGACGCTGGCCGGCGGTTCAGCCATCGCGGATACCGGTGCGGTGGTGCTCGCAAACGCGACAGGTGCGGCTCTCAATATTGCCGACTCGGAAACCATCGGCTCGCTCGCCGGCGGCGGCGCCACGGGCGGCAATGTAACGCTGGGCGCCAACACGCTGACCACCGGCGGCAACAACACCAGCACGTCGTTCACGGGGCAGATGAGTGGCGCAGGAGGCGCACTGATCAAACAGGGCACCGGCACGTTCACACTCCTGGGTACCAACACCTACACCGGCACCACCACGATCAATGCCGGCACGCTGACTCTGGGTAGCGGCAATGCAATCGCGAACACCGGCGCCGTGGTGCTGGCCAACAGCACGGGTGCAATACTGCATGTCGCAATCAACGAAACCATAGGTTCGCTGGCGGGCGGTGGCCCGATTGGCGGCAACGTCAATCTGGGGAATAACACGCTGATCACGGGGGACGCGAGCAGCACCACGTTTGCGGGCGTGTTAAGCGGCGCGGGTGGCAGGCTCACCAAACAGGGCTCCGGCACTTTCACGCTGTCGGGGGCGAATACCTACACCGGCACCACCACCGTCAATGCCGGCACGCTCTCGCTCACGGGTGGTTCAGCCATCGCGGACTCCGGCGCGGTCGTGCTGGCGAACATAGCAGGCGCGACTCT
>CAZMBS010000259.1:0-4246 GCA_964564295.1 uncultured Streptomycetaceae bacterium | reverse complement strand
CCTTCAGGCGGTTGGATTTGATGAAGGGCATCGCGGCCGGCACCGCGTTCATGACCAGCGGAATCTGCCCGGCGACCGCATCGGAAAGCGACGGGCCGCCGCCCTTGTACGGCACATGGTTCAGCGTGAGCCCGGTGCGAATGCGCAGCCACTCGTACAGCATGTGCGGTCCGCTTGCGAGTCCGCTTGATCCCATCGCGAACTTTTCGGTTTGCGCGCGTGGCATCGCGAGCAACTCCTTCAGCGTGTTCGGGCCAAACCCCGGATGTGCGCACAACGCCTGCGGCGAGGTCGCGATGAGGTTGAGCGGCGTGAAATCCCCGATCGCGTCGTAGCGCTTTTTCGAGTACACCAGCGCGTTGATCGTATGCGGCGCGTCGGCAAGGATGATGGTGTAGCCGTCGGCCGGCGCCTTGGCCGCGATTTCGGTGCCGATGAGCCCCGTCGCGCCGGGCCGATTGTCGATCACGACCGTCTGGCCCAGATATTCATTCAGCTTCGTGCCGATCGCGCGCCCCGTGATATCCGATCCGCCGCCGGGCGGATAGGGCACGACCATGCGTATCGGTCGCGAGGGGTATTTGTCCGCGGCCAACGTCGCGCCGGTAGGCAGCAGAATGGTCAGCATCGCGATCCATGCCGAGGTGTGTTTCATGGCGCTCTCCCTGAAGAGTATCGGTTCTTGCTGTCCGCACGTCGGCTCCGAACGGCGGAACGGCATCGAACGATCAGTCGGATACGTGCACCATGCGTGGCGGCGCGATGCGGTGGAACAGAATGTCGCCGTAGTAGGCATGGGCGCTTTCCCCGGTGTTGTCGGTGTCGGTCATCACGCCGATCGAGGTGATGGTGCCCGGCTCCTCGCCGAACGCGCGCCGGAAATCTTCCAGCACGTTGCGCGTGATGTCGTGCCAGCGGCCCACGCGGTCGCGTCCCGATTCCGCCACGAGCATCTTGATGCGCGAGGTGTGCAGGTTGGGTATCACGGTGTTTCTGGGTGCGCGGTTTTCCCAGATGTACATCAGCGTGGCATAGGGAAGCTGCTGGCCCGTCACGAGCCGGATGTTGTCGAAGAAGATGCGATCGTCGAGCGGAAGCGTGTCGATATCGCCGGCAAAGCTCACGACGATGCGCACGGGTGAATCTTCGGCGTGTTTCGTCGAGTTGTCGGCGGACGCGATGAGATCCGCGACCTTCCATTGCCACGTGAGCAGCGGGTAGCGCCGGGGGTCGATGTTGAGCGGATGCACGAGGCCGGATGCGGACGAGCGCGCCTTCGCCTGCACGACCGTACGACCTTCGTAGTCGACGAGGCTGTATTCCGTCGGCTTCTTGAAACGCGACAGCGTCCAGACGCGCCAGCCGTCGGGCACCGGCTTTCCCGGCGCATTTTCGGAAAAGATGCGCACGTACGGAAGCGCGACCGATTCCTCCACGGGCGCGGTCGGCGTCGTCGCGCAGCCCGCGGTCAGAACGAGCCATGCGGCCGCGCAGGCCAACGGTCGCGAACGACGCATCGGCAGGGCTCAGCCGGCGGGCATCGCGGCGGCCATCGGCTGGCCCAGGCGACGTTCGAGTGCGCGCCGATAGGCAAGGTGCGCGAGCGCGACGTCCTGGCTCGCCATGCCCTGCGTGATGATGAGCGCGCGCTGGTCGGGACTGGTGCGCCCGGGGTGTTTTCCGCTGACGACCTCGGCGACGGTCGCATCCACCCAGCCCGGTGCATCGGCACCGAAGAGTTCGATGAGTTCCTTGCGCAGCTGTTCGCGGCTGTCCACGACGAAGAGGTCGGCTTTTTCGGCGAGGTTCCGCCCGGGTTCGGCGCTGTCGAGCGCCGCGACCACGGCGCCCGGCGCAATCCACGATTCCTCGAGCATCGCGCGCGCGCTGTTGGTGGCGGTGAGCACGAGGTCCGCGCCGCGCACGGCCGCTTCGATGCTGTCCGCGGCCCGCGCCGCAATGCCGTACTGCGCACGCGCGCGGGTGGCGAGCGCCGTGCGGGTTTCGGGCCGCCGGGAAGCGATGCGCACGTCGTTCAGCCGGAAAAGCCGCGTGTAGTACTCGAGCGCGGTGGTCGCGAGGCGGCCGGCGCCGACGAGCGCCAGGGTGCCTGCGCCGTCGCGCGCGAGCCGCCGCGCCGCCATCACGATCGAGGCCACGGTGCGCTGGGCGTACGTCCACGTTTCGTCGACGAACGCGAGCGGCCGCGAACTCTCGACATCGACCAGCACAACGAAGCGGGTCGCGTCCTGCGACGTTTCGTCGGTTGCATTGTGCGCGACGAGCCGGAATCCGGCCACGGAAATCCGGTCGAGTATGCAGGCCTTCAGGTGATAGTGGTTCTCGAAACGGTCCCGCATGTTCATGTTGCGCGGTTCGGGCCAGCGCACGTGGCCCGCGGCGTCCCACGACACCACGCGCTCGATTTCGGCGAGCACGTCGTCCGGCGCCAGCAGCGTCTGGCACTCCTTCGCGGTCAGATAGATCGGTGCGGTGATGGCAGTTCTCCCTGAAACGATGGTTGATGCGGCGATGCGACGACGCGCGCGATCAGCCGCCGGGCTTGATGCCCGCCCTGCGGATCACGCCGCCAAAAACCTCTCCCTCGGTTTTCAGCGTGGCCGCGAACTGTTCCGGCGCGTCGGCGACCACGTCGAACCCGATCTGGCTGAAGCGCTGCTGCACGTCGGGTGATTTCAACGCGGTCACGATCGCCGTGTGCAACCTCGTGACGATCTCGCGAGGCGTGCCGGCGGGCGCGACGACGCCGTACCGTCCATCGACCGGCTGCATCTTGACGCCGGATTCGGCCATGGTCGGCAACTGCGGTGCCGCGGACGCGCGTTTGCTGCCGACGGTCGCGAGCAGCCGCAACCGTCCGTTCTGGGCATGCGGCTGCGCCGGCGTCATGTCGGCCACCATCATGTCGATTTCACCCGCGACGACACCGGTCAGCGACGGCCCCGTGCCTTTGTACGGCACGTGCACGAGTTCTGCGCCGATCGCCTGGCCGAACAGTTCCGCGGCGATGTGCGACGTGGAGCCCGCGCCGGAGGTGCCGTAGGCAAGCAGGTTTTTCTTGGAGCGGGCCAGCTTCACGAGTTCGCCGACGCTTTTCGCGGGCACGGTCGGGTTGATCGCGATGACGTAGGCGGAAACCACGAGTTGCGATACCGGCGTCAGATCCCGGAGCACGTTGTACGTCTTGGCATAGAGGTGCGGCGCCATCACGAGATTGCCGGAACTGCCGAGCCCGATCACGTAGCCGTCGGGCGGCGCCTTGACCACCACGTCCATGCCGATCGTGCCGCCGGCGCCGCCGCGATTTTCCACGACAACCTGCTGGCCGAGCGCTTCCGAGAGTCTCGGGCCGACCAGGCGTCCGGCGATATCCGCCGGTCCGCCGGGCGCGAAGCCGATGACCATGCGGACCGGTTTCGACGGATACGGTTGCGCGTGCACCTCCATCGCCAGTCCCGCGGCCAATGTCGATGCCACTGCCGCGGCGATGGGGTAAGCAGCCAATGACTGTTTCATGAGACGTCTCCCGGGAAAAATGCGGCGTGCGTGAGCGGCTAGCGCGGTTCCTCGTAGAACTCGATCTTGTTGCCGTCGGGGTCCGCGACGTAAATCGTGCGCCCGTAGATGCCATCGTGCAAGTCCTGAAAGAACTTCACGCCGGCCGCCTTCAGGCGCGCCGTGAGCGCTTCCAGGCCGCTCACGCGAAAAGCCATATGGTCGATCTGCGTCGGCGTGCCGGGGCCGCCGGTTGTCAGCGCGATGCCTTGATGGAACGGCACGAACGGCCGCCCGTCCGCGAGCGGCTTCGCCTTGCGCTCGGTAAACCCCGCGAGTTCGACGTAAAAGCGGCGCGATGCATCGAGATCCGCCACCTGCAGCAGCATATGCGCGTAACCCAGTATGCGGGGCGCGCGCGCCGGTTTCGGACTGCCCGGTGCGTCCGGCTCGTTGTCGATGCCGAGCCGGCCCGCGCGGCCCCAACTTTCCTTCGGCACGTCCTGGATGATCACGTGCAGATGGTCGGGGCCGCAGTCGGCGTGTTCGACCATCGCTTCGGTCATCGCGGCGACGAGCCGGCGCTTCTGGTTCACGGTTCGCCCGGGCCACAACTGAACGGTCACAACTGGCATGTCGGATACCTCGCTATTTCCAGATCGATTCCATGCGCCCGCGTATGCCGCCCCACTGGCTTGCGCCGACGGACACCGGCGCGCGCATGCCCATG
>CAZMBS010000258.1:0-4307 GCA_964564295.1 uncultured Streptomycetaceae bacterium | reverse complement strand
CGTCGCGAGCAGCCCGATCGTGCCCTGGCCGACGATGCATACGCGCGACTTGTGTATCGTGCGGTCGGTATTTTCAATCACGACTTTGAGCAGCCCCTCGATGATCGCCGGCCCGCGCAGCAGCATGAGTGCCTTGTCCGATTCGTATTCGTGCAGCGTGATGCCGAGCGACTCGCAGTGCGCGCGGAGTCGGTCGTCCGCCCAGCCCAGCACGATGTGGCCGGGCTTGCGCATGCCCGCGAGCATGGCACGGTCGGGGACGATGCGCGCGGGACACTGCGGCGCGAACAACGCACCGTCCATTGCGATGCCTGGAATCGGGAAGAGCGCCACGTCGGCACCCGCAAGCGCAGTCGCGGCTTCCGATGCCTGCGCAACGCCCGGAATGCCGCCGTCGGGCCACGGAAATCCGAACGCGCGCACCTGTGCGCCGGTTGCGGCAGCCAGGCGCGCGATTTCCTGTTCGCGACGGTCTCCCGCCACGACCGCAATAACGAGTCGACTCCAGGGAACACTCACATTTTTACCATGGAAATCAATTGCTTGCGATTTAACCCCGTAATGCCCATCGCCGCTGCGGTGCGTCCACCGTCACGGTAGCGCGAGCCGGTCAGCGTCTCGGCGAGACCGTACAGCGCGGCGGCCGTCGGCACCGGCGTTTCGGCGATCGCCGCGAGTTCCAGAAAGGGTAGCAGACCGTGGCCGAAATCCTCGCGGTAGTAACGGTGCGCAAGGTCCCCGGGCGCCTTGATGCGGCGGTTCGCGGCGCCGGCCGAAATCGCCGCGGCAAAATCCTGCATGTCGGTGACGGTATCGTCGACAGTGCCGATGCGCTGCATTTCCCCGATGAGATTGGGCAACTCGTGGCCGAACGCGCGCGCGACGGCGACGCGTTCCGCATCGAGCGCCCGCATCACGCGCGCGACGCCGGGCGTCATGCCTTCGACGTAAAACGTGAAGTCGCCGGATTTCGCCTCGACCCAGGCCGCGCCCAGAATCGCGCCCGGCGGGTGCAGCACCATGTTGACGTTGGCGAGGCTCGTGTTGAGCACGTCGTCGACGGGTTGCGCGCTCGGGAACAACTGCCGGGCCGCGTCGATCGCGCGCGCGGCGCCCGGCAGCGCGGCGACGCGCACGGCTTTCGCGCGACCGGTGACGGTCACGCGCTGCGGCCGGTACTTGCGCGCCACATAGGTGAGCGTGGAGCATTCGGCAACGAGCGGGTCCGTGCCGCGCACGGCGCGAAACGCGGCGCGAAACTCCAGCGCGCCTCCGGTATGGCCGGGATTCAGAATGACCGGGATCGTGCCATGAAACGCGGAGCGCGCCAGCGCATCGGCAACCGGCGCATGCGAGAACGTCGGCAGCGTGCAGACCGCCGCCTCGCAGCGGTCGATCGCCGCGGCGAGGTCGCTCGTGATCAATCGCGGCCGCGCGAGTCCTTCGCCCAGCACGCCTTCGAATTCGACGCCGCCGACATCCTGGAACGGCTGCAGCGTCGCGGGCGACCGGTTCCACAGCGAGACGTCGTGCCCGGCCCCGATCAGTTCGGCCACCGCCGCGGCTCCGCCTGCGCCGGCTCCGAGTATGGCTACGCGCATGCTGGCGCGGGCTCCGGGTTCGCTATCGGATCACGTGCAGGCGATCGGTGTCGGCGTAGTCCGACAACAGTTCGCATCCCGATTCCGTCACGAGCATCATGTCCTTCAACTGCATGCCGTAGCCGTGCCCGGTCCGGTAGCACAGGGGTTCCACGCCGAGCACCATGCCGGCTTCGAGTCGCACGTCGCCCGACTTGCCGATCTCGGGGGTCCCGCCGATGTACGGATCTTCGTGCAGATGCAGCCCGATGCCGTGGCCGACGAACGAGATCGGCGGCAGGTCGAGTTCCGCGAGCTTGTCGAGGAATGCCGCGTATATCGCGCGGCAGCTCGCGCCGGGCTTGATCATGTCCATGATCCGGTACTTGCATTCCACGAGGTTCTTCCAGATGGTCTCGGCGTGCGCGGGCGGCTCCTTCACGACGGCCGTGCGGCAGACGCCGGCCTGATAACCCGCGATCACCGGGAAGATTTCCACGCGGCACACGTCGCGCGGCTGCAGGCGCCGTTCCGACGGGCCCACGTTGGGCAGCTGGCTGCGTTCGCCGGTCGCGACGATCATGAGCTTGAAATGCTCCGCGCCGAGCGTGTAGATATTGCGCGTCATGTGCGCGGCGATGTCCATTTCGGTGTCGCCGGCCTTCACCGCCGAGAGCGCGTCGGTGATCGACCGGTCCGCGATGCGTGAAAGCCGTCGCAGCAGGTCGATTTCTTCGCGGGACTTTACCTGCCGCAACCGGGCAAGTATCGATTCGTCCGGAGCAAAATGCGCGCGGGGCAGCGCAGTCTGCAGGCGCGCGAAATCGCCGGCGGGGAGGTAATCCATTTCGATGCCGATGCGCGCCGACGCGAGGCCGAGTTCGCGCAACTGGTCCGCGAGCACCTGCATCGCGCTGTCGGTGAATTCGGCCCAGATGCGCGCCGGTGTGTCGGGCTCGCGCCGCTGGATGGTCGATGCCTCCATGTCCACGCCGAATATCGCCGTCCGGCCATCGGCGGCAACGATGACCATCGCGTGACGGTGCCGGATCAGCGGCTGCGACGGCACCACGAATCCGGTCAGGTACGCGAAATTCTCCGGCGAGCACGAGATCATCGCGTCGAGTCCCGCATCGCGCATGGCGGCGACCTGCCGATCCACGATTTCCTGTCGCATGTCGGTCTACTTTACGGTGTATTGCGTGATCTTGCGGTCGTCGACATCGATGCCCATGCCGGCTCCCGTCGGCACGGCAATCGCGCCGTCCACGAGCGTCATCGGTTCGCGGATCAGGTCGTCCCGGTAGTAGATGCCGCCGACCTGGCCGCGCTGCGCCTCGGCGGGCGTCGACACCGGAATGACGCACGAGAGCGTGACCGCCGGGGATGCCGCGGCGAACTGCACGTTTGCGAGGTTGCCGATGCCGGTTTCGATCGATCCGTTGACGTTGCAGCGCATGCCGGCCGCGCGGCAGACCGCGGCGACTTCCATCGCACGGTACAGTCCGCCCGGCTTCGTCGTGTAGATGGATACGATGTCGATCGCATGCTGCTCCGCGATCTGCATCGCATCGTGGGCGTTCCACCCGGACTCGTCGGCCATGACGGGCGTGTCGAGCGCGCGCGCGACCTCGGCGATGCGTTCGATGCCCATGCAGGGCTGTTCGGCGTACTTCAGCCGGTAGGGTTCCATCTCCTTCAGCACGACGACGGCTTCCGCGGGCGTCGCATATCCTTCATTGGCGTCGACGCAGAGATCCACGTCCGGTCCTGCGGCGGCGCGCACGGCGCGCACCATTGCGATGTCGCGCCGGGGATCGACGCCGATCTTGATCTTGATGGTGCGGATGCCCTCGGCGGCGACCCGCGCCACCTCCTGTTCCGCTTCCGCGATGCCGATAAGGCCGATCGAGTGAGTCACGGGAACCCGGTCGCGCGCGCATCCGCCCAGCAACACGTGCACGGGCACGCCGAGGCGCCTGCCCGCGAGATCGTAGGCCGCGAACTCGACCGCAGCTTTCGCGTACGGGTAGCCCTTGATGGCGGCATCCATGCGCGCGTGCAGTTCCACGATGTTCGCGGGATCGACGCCTTTCACAGCAGGCGCGAGGTAACGCGCGATGACGAGTTCCACGATGGCGGCGGATTCCCCGTAGTAACGGCCGAACTCGCCGCCCCAGTCCTTGAGCGCCGCCGCTTCGCCCCAACCGACGCGCCCGTCCGCATCGGTCATGCGTGTCAGGATGTAGCGGCCGATGGGTTCGGTCAGGCCGGTCCACTTGTGTTCCCGGCGTGTCGGCAGTTGCACGATGACAGTGTCGACGGATGCGATGCGGCTCAACGGCGGCTCCTGCTGGATCGGGGTTCGGCACGCCACGCGCGTGCCTGGCGGATTGTACGGCGATCGCGGCGCGGGTGCACGCCGGAAGCGCCGATGGCCGGCGCCGACACTACGGGTTCATGACGATGCGTTCGCGCGCGAGCGGCGGATTCTTCTCGAAATAGCGCTTGATGCCCTTCACGATGGCTTCGGCCATCTTGTTCTGGTAGGCGTCGCTCTTCAGCCGCCTTTCTTCCTCGGGATTGCTGATGAACGCCGTCTCCACGAGGATCGACGGGATGTCCGGCGCCTTCAGGACGGCGAAACCGGCCTGTTCGATGTCGTTCTTGTGCAGCTCGCCGATGCCGCCCAGTTCGGCGAGAACGATGCGCCCGAGGCTGCTGCTG
>CAZMBS010000257.1:0-4313 GCA_964564295.1 uncultured Streptomycetaceae bacterium | reverse complement strand
CGCACGGGGCTCGCGCAACTCGGCGAGGAAGGCGCGATCCAGGTGTTTCGCCCGATCGCCGGCGGCATGCTGCTGCTGGGCGCGGTCGGCCAGCTGCAGTTCGAGGTGGTCGCGCACCGGCTGAAGCACGAGTACGGCTGCGCGGCACGGCTTGCCCCCGCGCGCTATACGGCGGCGCGCTGGGTCACCGCCGACGATCCGCGCGAGCTCAAGCGCTTCATCGAGGCCAACGCGCATCGCGTCGCGCACGATGCGGTGGACGCGCCGACGTTTCTTGCGTCGCACGCCGCCGAAATCGAAGTCGCACACGACCACTACCCCGCGATCCGTTTCCACGTGCTGCGCGAACACGCGGGTCTCGTGTTTCACTCCAATACCGCGGCCTGAGCCACGCGACGGCCCGCTACTGCGCCGTCCAGCCGCCGTCGATGGATATGACCGATCCGGTCACGGATGCGGCGGCGTCTCCCGCGAGATAGACCGAGAGCGCCGCAACCTGCTCGATGGTGACGAATTTCCGGGTCGGCTGTGCCGCGAGCAACACGTCGTTGATCACCTGCGCTTCCGTGATGCCGCGCGTGCGCGCCGTATCCGGAATCTGGTTCTCCACCAGCGGTGTCAGCACGTAACCGGGGCAGATCGCATTCACCGTGACGCCGCTCGCGGCCGTCTCCAGCGCCACGGTCTTGGTGAGCCCGGCGATCCCGTGCTTCGCCGCAACGTAAGCCGATTTGAACGGCGAGGCCACCAGCGCATGCGCCGAAGCGATGTTGATGATGCGTCCCCACCGGCGCTGCTTCATGCCGGGTAGCGCAAGCCGGATGGTGTGAAAGGCGGACACCAGATTGACGGCAATGATGGCGTTCCATTTCTCGACCGGAAAATCCTCGATCGGTGCGACGTGCTGAATTCCGGCGTTGTTGACGAGGATGTCCACGGCGCCGAACTCGGCAATCGCCTCGCGCATCATGGTCTCGATCGCGTCGGGCCGTGACACGTCCGCGCCGACGTACCGTGCCACGACGCCATGTTCCCCCGCGATGCGGGCGCGCAGCGCTTCGACAACAGTGGCCTCGCCGAAGCCGTTGAGCACGATGTTCGCGCCCTGCGCTGCGAACGCCTGTGCGATTCCCAGTCCGATGCCGCTGGTCGAACCGGTCACCAGCGCGGTTTTGCCTTTCAGCATGATGACAGGGTGAGAATGTGCTTCATGGCCGTTTCATCCGGGTCTCTTGTCGATGCGCCGTCCGCGGGCACGAGCCGGGCGATCCACGCGGTCAATCGACGCGCGCCCCCGATTCCTTGACCACCTGCGCGTACTTGGCGATTTCCGACTTCACGTAACCGCCGAACGCCTCCGGTGTCGGCAACGGAAAAGGGAATATCCCGAGCGGCTCGAGTCTCGACCGCGCATCGGGTTGCGCGAGTGCGCCGTTGATCGCGCCGTGCAGCTTCGCGACGATCGGTTTCGGCATGCCGCGCGGCCCGACGACGCCATACCAGTTGTCGACCACGAACCCGGGCACGCCGGCCTCCGACACCGTCGGGAGCTCCGGAAAAAGTTCGCTGCGCGCCCCCGACGTGACCGCGAGCGGGCGGATGCGGCCCGCCTTGAGAGAGCCGACGGCGGTCGACACCGTCGCGAATATGAGCTGGATGTTGCCGGCGACCAGGTCGGTCATCGCGGGCGCGCCACCCTTGTACGGCACGTGCTGCATTTTCACGCCCGCACGCGTATTGAATATCTCGCCCGCGAGATGATCGGCGCGGCCCGGGCCCGACGATCCGAAATTGAGCTTGCCCGGATTGGCCTTCGCGTGGGCGATGAACTCCTTGACGGAACGCACCGGCAACGACGGATGCACGACCAGCATGTTCAGCGCCGAGACCGCCCGCGCGATCATCGCGAAGTCCCGCAAGGGATCGTACGGCAGCTTGCTGTGCAGGCTGGGATCCACCGCGAGCGGCCCGATCGACCCTTGCACGATCGTGTAGCCGTCGGGTGTGGCGCGCGCGCCGATTTCGAGCCCCAGCGTTCCGCCGGCGCCGGGACGGTTGTCGATGATGATCTGCTGGCCCCAGGCCTCCAGCAGCTTCTGCGCGACGAAACGCATCGTGATGTCGCCGCCGCCGCCGGGCGTGACCGGCACGATCAGCCGGATGGGGCGCGCCGGATACGCGGGATCGGCGTGGGCGGACGCGGCGGCGAGTGCGAGGCCTGCCGCAAGTCCGAGTCGCAGCACGCTGTTCGTGATCGGGGGCAGAAACATGGCGGGAAGTCCTCGCAGTGGGTCCGTCGCAACCGGTGCTGCTGAAGGAGTCATTCTGCCATGTGCCCGCACTCAGCGCACCCGTGCACCGCGCGCGGCGAGCATTCGAGCTACGCACGCGTCCGCAACCCAAACGCAGCGCGGGGTACGCCGGTTGACCGATCCTTTCCGGGCCGGTTGTCAACCGCGACAGCCGGGCCGGCGTTGCACCTTTCATGCGCCGGGCATATACTGTAGATAATTACAGCTTGTGGCGGCGCGCCCACCCAGGAGGAGAAGATCATGGAACAGCAACAGACGCTGCGCATCCTGAAAGCTCTCGCGCAGGGCGCACACCCGGCGACCGGCGAGCAGTTCGGAGCCGACAGCCCCTACCAGCATCCCGACACGGTGCGGGCGCTATTTGCCGCGATCCGCGCGGTGGAGGGCGTTGCGGCACGTGCTGAGCCGGCCGAACGGCAGTCCGGCCCGGCGCTCGGCAACACCGGAACGCGCTGGACGCCCGAGGAGGAAGAGCGGCTCGCCGCCGCGTTCGATGCGGGCAGAACCGTCGCCGACCTCGCGCAGGCCCACAACCGCAGCCGCGCCGCGATCGAAGCGCGGCTCGTGCGGCTCGGCAAACTCGACGCGACCCAGGTCACGACGCAACTGCGCTATCCACCGAAAGCCGTCGCGCCGATCGCGCGGGAGGAGCGCGCCGGCTATCGGGCCACTTGACGTGATGTGCGCACGTTGATGTGCGGGCTCATGCGCGCAACGCGCGCACGAGCAGCGACGTGCCCATGAGGAAAACGAGTCCGCTTATGACGCGCTGGAGCGTGGCGCGCGAGATGCGGCCGTGGATGCGATTGCCGACCCAGAGCCCGGCGAGCGCGAATGGCACGAGCAAAGCGAAGGCGACGAGCCGGTCGGCCAGCATGAGGCCGGTCACCGTGAATACGGTCGCGCGGATGCCGGTGGAAAACAGCACCATGTTGGAAAGCGTAGCGCGCAGCGCGCCCTTGTCGTCGAACCGGCGCGACAGATAGATTGCGTACGGCGGCGCGCCGACACCGAACATCGTGCCCGCGGCGCCGCCCGTGAAACCCGCGACGGGCGCCCAGCCGCGGCTGACGCGCGACAGCGTGTCGCCGGCGCGAAACGAATACAGCGCGTACAACGCGAGAAAGCACCCGAACGCGCCCAGCGTGGCGCCGCGCGGCAGATTCACGAGCAGCGTGACGCCCGCCACCGCTCCGACTGCCGACAGCGGCACCATCCACTTCAGTTCGCCCCAGTCCGCCTCGCGCGAGAAGCGCGTGCCGAGCGCAAGTGCGGATGCGACGTCAAGCAGCACGCACAGCGGCAGCACGAACTCCAGCGGAAACAGGTACGTGAGCAGCGGCACGGTGAACATCGCCGCGCCGAACGCCGAGATGCCGAAGACGATGTAGCAGAAAGCGACGATGGTCGCGGCAAGCGCATAGACGGAAAAATCGAAGGGCATCGCGCGCCGGGCGGCCCCTCAGGCCGTCCCGCTCTCCCGCCGCGCGGGAGAGGGCGGGAGACGGGTGTCAGACGATATTGAGATGCTCGATTCCCTTCGAGAGATCCTTCTCCTTCGAATCCTTGCCGTGAAGCTTGATCATGAGCCGCAGCTCGTTCACCGAGTCGGCGTTGCGCAGCGCGTCTTCGTAGCTGATCTGGTCCGCTTCGAAAAGGTCGAACAGATGCTGGTCGAAGGTCTGCATCCCGAGTTCGCGCGATTTCTTCATGATCTCCTTGATTTCGTGCACCTCGCCCTTGAAGATCAGGTCGGAAATCAGCGGGGAGTTCAGCAGGATTTCGATCGCGGCGGCACGCCCCTTGCTGTCCTTCTTCGGAATGAGCCGTTGCGACACGATCGCGCGCACGTTCAGCGACAGGTCCATCAGGAGCTGCGCTTTGCGCTCCTCCGGGAAGAAATTGATGATGCGGTCGCGCGCCTGGTTGGCGCTGTTCGCGTGGAGCGTGCCCATGGCCAGATGTCCGGTCTCGGCAAAGGCGATGGCATGCTCCATCACC
>CAZMBS010000256.1:0-4433 GCA_964564295.1 uncultured Streptomycetaceae bacterium | reverse complement strand
CGGCGGGCGACACGTTCGATGTCGTCATCGCGCCGCCCGGCGCGGTGAAACAGTTCGCGGCGGCGGGCCGGGTCGGCGACGGCGGCGTCAACATCGGTCGCGTCGGATCGGGTGTGGCCGTGCGTCCCGGCGCCGCGGTTCCGGATATTTCCAGCGGCGACGCTGTGCGCAAGGCCGTGCTGGAGGCGGAGTCCATCGTGTTCAACCGCGCATCGACGGGGCTCTATTTCGAAAACGTGCTGAAAAAGTGGGGCATATACGAACAGGTCGAGGGCAAGGCCGCGCGCTACGCCACGGGCGCGGAGGTCATGCACCACGTGCTGAAGGGCAAGGGCCGGGAAATCGGGTTCGGGCCGATGACTGAAATCCTGCTCGAAAAAGACAAGGGACTCGTACTCGTCGGCCCGTTCCCGCCGGACATCCAGAACTACACGAGCTACATCGCAATTCCGATGACGGCCGGATCGCAGCAGGCGCTTGCGGCGGCGCTGGCGAAGTTTCTCGGGGGCCCGGTCGGCAAGCCGCTGTTCGTGGCGGCGGGCATAGAGTAATTACATGATTACATTGAAGATTTTGAGTGCGGGCGCCGTGAAGCGCGGCGTGGCGACCATCGCGTCGGATTTCGAGCGCGAGACCGGAACGAGAGTGACGGTGGAATTCACGCCGGTCCCGCTGCTGAAAAAACGCGTCGCGGCCGGGGACGGTGCCGACGTGTTCGTGGCGACGCCGGCGGCGATGGATGAATTCGCCGCGCAAGGAAGAATCGATGCCGCGAGCCGCGGCGCGGTCGGGCGCTCGCGCATGGGCATCGTCGTGCATGCGGACGCGCCGGTGCCGACGATCGCCGACACGGAGGCGTTCAAACGTGCCGTGCTGGCCGCGAGCCACGTGGTCTACAACGAAGCGTCAAGCGGCATCTACGTCGCGAAGCTGCTCGACCGCCTGGGTCTCGCGCAGCAACTCGGGGCGCGCACGGTCGTGGTCAAGGGGGGCGCCGACGTCATGGAATTCGTTGCCGCGCATCCGCCCGCCGCGCTGGGCGTCGGGCAGATGTCCGAGGCGATGGTCCTGATCGACAAGGGATGCCGGGTGAAGCTTGCCGGGCCCGTGCCGGATGAAATCCAGAACGTGACCCGCTACGAAGCGGCTGCCAGCGCGACCGGCGCGGCGCGCGACGAGGCGGCCGCGCTTGCGCGCAGGCTCGCATCGCCCGAGGCGAAGCGCATTTTCGCCGCGACGGGCATCGACTAGGCTAGCGCCGCCCGCTGAACTCCAGTATGTCGAAGCCGACGTAGCGGTCCGCCGCGTAGACGAGGCCGCGCTCGTCGGTATCGACGTCGTTGGTCTGCGGGCAGGGTTTCCCGCCGCAGGGCTCGGGAATGAAATATCCCACTTCCTGCGGCGCGAACGGATCGGCGATGTCGACGATGCGCAGTCCGCCCGCGAACCACGCGCAGTACGCCAGCGTGTCGCCGGCTTTCGTGTGTTCCTGAAACTGGTGCGCGCCGAAGCGTCCGGGCGCGGTGCGGCTCCACGGCGAATCGAGTTCGCTTACCTCGTAGATCGCCAGCGGCTTCACGTTCGCCACGTCGGTGATGTCGAAGGTCCACAGGCAGCCGTGCGGCCGGCCGCGGCGCTTCGCCATTTCCTCGGCCGAGTGCGCGTGGTCCTCCTCGTCGATGGCGATGGCGATTTGCCGGCCGTCGATCGGTTTCGGCAACGGCATGAACGTATGCGACGGCTCCGGAAACGGCGGATGATAGTTGTAGCCGCCGAGGGTTTTCGGATTGCGGATGTCGGATACGTCGACCACGCGCACGCCGCCGTGCCAGCAACCCGCGTACATGCGATCGCCGAACCGCAACGCGTGGTGCAGACGGTGCTGGCGTCCCGGCCAGGCCGGCTGCTCGCCGCCGGCAACGTGCTGACCCGGAATCCACCAGCGCGAAACCTCCGCCGGCTTCGCGGGATTCCGGATGTCGTAGGTGACGAGTATGTTGCCGAGATAGCCCGGCATCTCGGTGGAGATGTAGGCGTAGTTCGCATCCATGTCAAAGCGGTGCACGCCGCGGCCGTGCGTCTTGTGGTGTGTGATGAGTTTCGGCTTCGCGCGGTCCGACACGTCGAAAATCTTGAAGCCGCCCTGGTCGTAGGGCTGCTTCTCCAGCGCCTCCACGGCGGGAATGTCGGCCTCGCTCACGCCGAGCTTCGCCGCGAGTTCCGCGTTCGACGGGTCGCGCGCGAGTTCCGCCTTGAGCGCCGCGCGCAGTTTCGGCAACTCGTCGGCCTTGCGGCCGATCGCCGTCATGTTCTGTTCCATGTTGACGATCATGATGTCGCCGATCACGCGCGCCTTGTGGCTGTGCGAGGTCGCGTCGCCGACCGGAATCTGCGATATCACGCGCGGATTCTTCGGGTCCGAAACGTCGACGATGCTGGTGCCGAGTCCCGCCTTGTTCGTGATGTGGCCGAAGTACGCGTACTTCCCGTCGACGTAGACCTGTCCCGAGCCGGGCAGGTCGAGATGGCCGATGCGCTTCACGTTGTGCGCGAGTTTCGCGGTGCCGGTTGTGCCGTCCATGATGCCGTCCTTTCGACGTTGGATTGAGTTTCCGGATTCAGATGCCGTGGTACGCGCCGCCGTCCACGTGCCATGCCGCGCCGCAGACAAAGCTCGCGCGCTCGGACGCGAGGAACGTCACGACATCGGCGACCTCCTCGGGCCGCCCCATGCGCCCGAGCGGCAGTTCGTCGAGTCGCTTGCGGCGGATTTCCGCCTCGGGCCTGCCGGTCAGCGTCGCGAGCTCGCGCATCGTTTCGTCCTGCCGGTCGGTGTCGATGATATGCGGCACCACCGCGTTGACGAGGATGCCGTCGCGCGCGAGCGCCTTCGACAGCGACTTGGTGAGGTTGAGCACCGCGGCGTTGTTGAGACCGACCGGTATCGTGATCGCACCGCCCTCGCGACCGCCGACGCCGGCGAGGTTGATGATGCGGCCGGACCGGCGCGCCCGCATCGCCGGCACGACGTGCCGCAGGCAGCGCACGTAAATACTGAGTTTCTCCTCGAACAACCGGCCCCAGCGTTCCTCGGTGAGCGATTCGAAGTTCGCCGGGTTCACCGTGCCTGCGCAGTTCACGAGAATGTCGATATGGCCGAAAGCGGCAAGGGTGGTTTCCGCCATCCTGCGCGCATCCGCGTCGCGCTCGAGTTCCGCGGCGACACACCGCACGTCGCCGCCGGGATCGGCCGACAGCGCATCGCGCGTGGCTTCGAGGCGCCGCACGTCGCGGGCCGTGATCATCACGCGCGCGCCTTCGCGCAACAACGCCGCCGCAATCGCGCGCCCGTTGCCGCGGCTGCCGCCGGTCACCAACGCCGTTTTGCCGGCCAACCCCAGATCCATGTGTTCTCCGGATGTGCTGCGACGCGCCGGCAGTTTTCCCGTCCGCGAGTTCGCCGCCGTTGCGATGTCGAAAATGACGCGCAACCATTGTGCCGGTGCGCCTGGTGATTCTACACTAGACCCCTGCGCCGGCATCGCCATGAAAACGGACTTTCACGGAGGAGAAATCATGCAACGCCTGACGGCATCGACAGTGGCACTGCTTGCGGCATGCGTCGCAGCCGCGGCATCGGCCCAGAACTATCCGACCCGGACCGTGCGCATGATCGCGCCTTTCGCGCCGGGCGGATCGACCGACGTGTTGACGCGTATCACGGCGCAGCAGCTGACGACGCGCTGGGGCCAGAACGTGGTCGTCGAAAACCGCGTCGGCGCAAGCGGAAACATCGGCGCCGAAGTCGGGGCGCGTGCGGCGCCGGACGGTTACACGCTGCTGGTGGTGGGCGCGCCGCACGCCATCAACATGACGCTGTTTTCCAGGCTGCCGTACAGCCTCGAGAAGGATTTTGCGCCGATCTCGCCGATCGCGACCTTTCCGTCGCTGATCGTCGTGCATCCGTCGCTGCCGGTCCGGACGATGAAGGAGCTGATTGCGCTCGCGAAGGCGCGGCCCGGCGACCTGAACTTCGCGTCACCCAACAACGGCTCGCCCAACCATCTCGTGATCGAACTCGTGAAATCGATGACCGGCGCGAACATGGTGCACATTCCGTACAAGAGCGGCTCGGGTCAGATGATGGGCGACCTGATCGCGGGTCAGATACAGCTCGCGTCGATGGGGTTTCCGCCGGCGGTGCCCATGGTCAACGCGGGGAAACTGCGGCCGATCGCAGTCACCACGCCGAATCGCTCGCCGGTGCTGCCGCAGGTGCCGACCGTCGCCGAATCCGGCCTTGCCGGCTTCGACGTGTCGTCGTGGTACGGCGTGGTGGGACCGCAGGCGCTGCCCCGCAACATCACCAACAAGGTGAACGCCGACATTCTGGCGTTTCTCGGCGCGGCCGACGTGAAGGAGCGCCTCGCCGG
>CAZMBS010000255.1:0-4560 GCA_964564295.1 uncultured Streptomycetaceae bacterium | reverse complement strand
CGTAGAACGGGCGCTGATCCTCGAACTCCAGCGTGCACAGCGAGTGCGTTATGCGCTCCAGCGCATCCTCGATCGGGTGCGCATAGGCGTACATCGGATAAACGCACCACTTTTCGCCGGTGCGGTGATGTGCCGCCTTGCGGATCCGGTAGATCGTCGGATCGCGCAGATTGATGTTGGGCGACGACATGTCGATTTTCGCGCGCAGCACGTGTTCGCCCTCGGCGTAGAGGCCGTCGCGCATGCCGTGGAACAGCTTGAGGTTTTCCTCCACGCTGCGGTCCCGGTACGGGCTGTTCTTTCCCGGTTCCGTCAGCGTGCCGCGCAGCGCGCGCATCTGCTCCGCCGTCAGGCTGTCGACGTAGGCGTGCCCGGTTTCGATCAGGCATTCCGCCGCGTGGAACATGAAATCGAAATAATCGCTCGCATGATAGAGGTGCGGCCCCCAGTCGAAGCCCAGCCATTTGACCGCCGCGAGGATCGAATCCGCGTACTCCTGCTCTTCCTTTTCGGGATTCGTGTCGTCGAAGCGCATGTGGCATGCGCCGGCGTAATCCTGCGCGAGTCCAAAATTGAGACAGATCGACTTCGCGTGGCCGATGTGCAGATACCCGTTGGGCTCCGGCGGGAAACGCGTTCGGATAACCGCGGGGTCCGCCGGCGCGTTCTCGTGAATTTTCGCCGGGCCCGGTCTGCCGCCCCAGCCGCGACCGGCGTGCTTGCCGCTCGCCAGATCGGCGTCGATGTGGGCACGGATGAAATTGGAAACGGCCGGCGCGCCGCCGGACGGCGGCTTTTTCTTCTCGCTCATGGTCGGCGTATTTTACCCCGGTGCCGAAGGGCTCCCGGGAACGGGCGCGCCGCATGCATGGCAAGCGCCCGGCGATCGTGCGGATTTCCGCGCGACGGGCTCGCGCGATCCGATCTCGTGCGTTTCAGCCTTCGATGCGAACGTTCGCCTGCCGGATGACCTTGCCCCACTTGGCAACTTCATCCTTGAGGAAGCGGTCGAATTCCGCGGGCGAATTGCCGACCGGGTCGATGCCCATCTGTACGAGTCTGTCGCGAACATCGGAACGCTTCATGATCGCCATGATTTCGGTGCTCAGTTTGTCGATGGCCGACCTGGGGGTGCCTGCGGGCGCGAGCCAGCCCACCCACGTTCCGCCGACGACCGGAACACCGGATTCGATGAGTGTCGGAATTTCGGGCGCCGTGGCGATGCGTTTATCGGAGGCCATGCCCAGCGCCTTGATGCGCCCGCCGCGCACGTGCGGCAGCATCGACGAGGGCGTGTCCAGCAGAACCTGTACCTGGCCGCCCACCAGATCCTGCAGCGCCGGCGCGGTGCCTTTGTACGGCACATGCGTGAGCTTGATGCCTGTCGTGATCATCAGCAGTTCGGTCGTCAGATGCGCAGCGGCGCCGATGCCGCTCGATCCGAACGCGATGGCGCCGGGTCTTGCCCTGGCAAGCGCGACGAGTTCCTTCGCGTCTTTCGCGGGCAGTGCGTTGGTCGCGGTGACGATCAACGGCGCCGTGACCAGCAGCGATATCGTTGAGAAGCTTTTGACCGAATCGTAAGGAAGCTTCGGGTACAGCGTCTGGTTCGCCGCGTGCGCCGCGATGACCGACGCAAGCGTGTAGCCATCCGGCGTCGACTTCGAAACGATTTCCACGCCAAGTATGCTGTTGGCGCCGGGACGATTGTCGACCAGCACGTTTTGCGAGACGTTTTTCGCCAGTTCCTGTGCCACGATGCGCGTGACGACATCGGTGATGCCGCCCGGCGTATAGGGCACGACGACGCGGATCGGCCGCGACGGAAAAGCGGCTTGCGCTGCCTGGCAGGGCAGCGCGCACGCGGCAGCCAACACCGTCGCCGTGACGCATGTTGTTGTTTTCATTGAGATTTACTCAATCTTGAAACCGCTGGTTTTTACGACTTTCGCCCAGCGTTCCTTTTCCCCGGCAAGCCACTTGCCGAGATCCTGCGGCGACATCGGCAACGGCGTCGTGCCGTGCGCCGCGAGTTTCTCCCGGAAATCGGGCTGGGCGATGACGCGGTTGAGCTCGGCGTTGACCTTGGTCACGATGTCCGCCGGAATCCTCGCCGGTCCCATGATGCCCTGATAGGAGCCGGTCACGAATCCGTCGAGCCCCGGGGTTTCGGCGACCGTCGGCACGTTCGGCAGCGTTGGATCGCGCTTTTCGCTCGACACGGCAATGAGCTTGAGCCGGCCGGCGCGCACATGCGGCATGGTCTGCAGCATGCCCATGAAAAGCAGGTCGCCTTCGCCGGTCGCCACCGTCATGATCGACGATTGCCCGCCCTTGGTGGGCACGTACACCCATTTCACACCCGTTCGCTGTTCGAGCGACAGGGCCGCGAGATGCACCGCCGCGCCCAGGCCGACGGGGACGTTGAGCTTGCCGGGATTGGCCTTGGCAAGCGCGATCAGTTCCTTCAGCGATTTCGCCGGCACGCTGGGATGCGTGGTCAGCAAATGCGCCGAATACGACACCATCCCGACCGGCGCGAAGTCCCGCAGGATGTCGAACGGCAGCTTGCTGTACATGCTCGGGCTGATCGCGAGATTGCCGAGATCGTTGAGCACCAGCGTATACCCGTCGGCGGGCGCGCGCGCCGCGATTTCCATCGCAATCGCGCCGTTGGCGCCCACGCGATTGTCCACGATGATCTGCGGCCCCCACGCTTCCGTCAACTTGGGGCCGATCATGCGCGCGAGTATGTCCGAGGTGCCCCCGGCCGGGTACGGTATCAGCATGCGTATCGGTTTCGTCGGGTACCCCTGCTGCGCCTGCGCAACCGACGCGGCAACGAGCAACGTCAAAATCAGCAATGCGGGATTCCGATTCATGATGCCGTTCTCCTCCTGGAAAATCGAGTGGTCCTGTCTTGCTCAGCGCGCTCCAAGATTGCGGGTGCGCAGCCGGGATTCGGTGGCCATCGTACCGGATTTTCGCACGCGCCAGCCGAAAGCGCCGGGCCGGCTGGCGACCACGCGGCGCAGGTGCGTGCCGACGAAATGCAGGGCGACACCGTCGTCGGCGGCAACGCCGCAAGGAATCACACCGCGGGCGATCAACCTGCGAAACGCGGGCCGGCGCTGGCGCTCGGCGTCATAGTGCGGACAGTTGCTTCCCGCCAGGAATCCGAGACATTCAAGCGCCGTCAGGGGGCCCGCGATGGAATCCGTGATACCGTGCTCGAACCAGCAGATCGAGCCCGCCGACGCGCCGCCCAGCACGACGCCCCGTTCCCACGCGCGGCGCAGAATGCGGTCCAGCCGCCATTCGCGCCAGACGGCGAGCAGGCTTTTCGTATTTCCGCCGCCGACATAGATTGCGTCCTGACTCAATACGAAGTCGTCGAGGTCTCGGGGCGTTCGCGCGAAAAGCGGCAGATGCGTGGGGCGGCACCGGAACCGGCGAAACCCCGCGTAGAAACGCGCGCGACCCGCTTCCGAATCGCCGCTGGCGGTTCCGATGAAGCAGACGGTGGGATTGCGCCTTCCGGTCTGACGCAGGAAATACTCGATCAGTCGCAGGTTGTCGAGTTCGGGAGGCAGTGCGGCGCCGCCCATGGCGATGATCTGCTGCATGCTTCTTCCCCTCTTTCCCGACATCGTGAATCCGCGGCAAGACGCGCGCCCTATTCTATACTTGGCGTCATGTCCGATCTGGCATTCAACGTGTTGCGCAAGCTGTCCGACGGGGCGTTTCACTCCGGGGAGACCCTGGCGTCGGCGTTCGGGGTATCGCGCACCAGCGTCTGGAATGCTGTCGATCGACTGACCCGGATCGGCATCGATGTGTTTCGGGTGCGGGGGCGCGGCTACCGGCTTGCCAGCGCGATCTCGATGCTGGATGCGACCGCGATTCGCCGCGAGCTCGGTTCCGCGGCAAACCGCTGCGTGCTGCACGTGCAGGATACCGTCGAATCGACCAACACGGTCGCGATGCGCCACGCGCACCGGAACGCCCCCGCAGGCACCGTGATCGCGGCCGAACTGCAGACCGAAGGTCGGGGCCGGATGGGGCGCCGCTGGCACGCCGGACTCGGCGTCGGGTTGACGTTTTCGATGTTGTGGCAATTTCCCCAGGGCGCGGGATTCCTGTCCGGGCTGAGCCTTGCGACCGGCATTGCCGTGGTCCGTGGGCTCACGCGGCTCGGCGCGGCGGACATCCGGCTGAAGTGGCCCAACGATGTTCTGTGGCATGACAGAAAACTTGCCGGGATCCTGCTCGAGGTGCAGGGTGACGCGCTGGGGCCCAGCACGGTCGTCATCGGGATCGGGCTCAATGTCCGGCCGTTACGGACTGACGTGACGCCGCTCGACCAGCCGGTGGCCGATCTCGAAGAGATTTGCGGCTTCGTGCCGGATCGCAACCGCGTGCTGGCGACCGTGCTGATGGAACTCATATCCGTGCTGGACGCTTTTTCCCGGTCCGGCTTCGGGCCGCTGCGTCACGAATGGCAGCGTTATCACGCCCACCAGGATCGCGCGGCGGTATTGCGCGCGCCGGGCGCACCGG
>CAZMBS010000254.1:0-4563 GCA_964564295.1 uncultured Streptomycetaceae bacterium | reverse complement strand
GCTGCCGCTCGTGCCGTTTCTCGAATCCCTGCGCCGGGAACCCCTGACGCGCGTGCCGGGCACCGCGGTCTTTCTCGCATCGACGCCCGACACCGTGCCGCACGCGCTGCTGCACAATCTGAATCACAACAAGGTGCTGCACGAACGCGTGGTATTCCTGACCGTGCAGATGAAAGACGTGCCGTGGGTGCCGTTCGACGAGCGCGTCCAGGTCGAGCCGCTGGGCCGCGACTGCTGGCGCATCATGCTGAGCTTCGGTTTCAAGAACCGCCCGGACGTGACGCAGGCCCTGACCGAGCTCTGTCCGTCGCACGGCCTCGAGTTCGAAATGATGCAGACCTCGTTTTTCCTGAGCCGCGAAACGGTCATTCCCGTCGCCGGCCTCGAGGGCGGCATGGCGCTCTGGCGCGAGCGGCTGTACGCGGCCATGGCGCGCAACGCCGGCAGCATCGTCGATTACTTCAACATACCGACCAACCGCGTGATCGAACTCGGCACGCAGGTCCAGATCTGACGCGGCTAGCGCCGCAGCGTCGCGGGCGAGATCAGCACGCCGAAGTGTTCGCACCAGATCACGACGCTGCCGACTTTCGCGAGATCGACACCCGGGGGGACGTTATAGTTCTGGCTGCCCTTGAAGGCTTTCAGTCGCCCGAGGTCGACGTACATCGATTTCGCAACTTCGGTTTTCGGCGTGACGACGGTGTCCGGCACGAGATAGACGTGGAATTTCGGGCCGGGGCCGACCTCGAAATCGGCTTCAAGATGCAGCAGATCGGCGTATACGGTGACGGCGCCCTTGCCGTAGTGTATCGGGTCGGACGGATTGGCGTGGATGAACGTGCCCCGCGCGACGGTCTTGCGCGCGGACCGGTTCTCGACCTTGTCGGCTCCGACGATGTCCGCGAGAAACACGTACGGGTAGACGAATATGCCCATGGCGAATCCGCCCGCGCCGCCCAATACCGCACCGAGCGCGAATATGGCGGCGGCTCTTGCCATGCCTACGCTTTCTCCCGGTGCGGGCAGTGGCTGCGCGTGCAGTCGGCGTAAATGTGCAGCGAATGATCGTGGATGCGAAAGCCGCGCTCGGCCGCGATGGTTTCCTGGCGCTTCTCGATCTCGGAATCGACGAATTCCTCGACGTGGCCGCATTGCACGCAGACAAGATGGTCGTGATGCTCGCCCTTGTTGAGTTCGAACACCGCCTTGCCGGATTCGAAATGATGGCGCATCAGCAGTCCCGCCTGCTCGAACTGCGTGAGCACGCGATACACTGTCGCGAGCCCCGTGTCCGTGCCCTCCCGGATCAGCGTGCGATAAACGTCCTCGGCCGAGAGGTGCCGAACCGGGCTTTTCTCGAACAGTTCGAGTATCCGCAGCCGCGGCACGGTCGCCTTGAGGCCGATCGTTTTCAGGTCGCTGGGTGAACTCATGCCGGTGCCGCCCTGTCAGAACGTGGGTGTCTCGGCTATCATATTAGCAAATGATTGATTTGTCTCAGAAAGGCGTCATCCGCGTGCACGCCGGCGCGCCGAACGTCATGCGACTGCTCCCGATCGTGTCGCTGTGCATGCTGGGCGCGTGCATGGAAGTCCCGGTGCTGCCGACGATCACACCGCACCGCATGGAAATCCAGCAGGGTAATTTCGTGACGCAGGAAATGGTCGCGAAGCTGCAGCCGGGCATGACGCGCAGCCAGGTGCGATTCATCCTGGGAACACCACTCGTCGTCGATCCGTTCCGCTCGGACCGGTGGGATTACTTCTACGTGCTGCAAAAGCGTGGCACCACCGTCGAGCAGCGTCGCATCATCGTGGTGTTCAAGGACGACAAACTCGATCGCATCGAGGGCGACGTGGTTCCGGCTGCGCGTGGCGCCGCTCCGGGCGGCGCAACGGCGAGCGGTGCCGTGCCGCGCACGCCGCAAGGCGCGCCGGCGCCTGCCAGGCCCGCCGCCGACACCGCGGGATCGTCGCTCACGACGTCGGCCAGCGAGCCGGTCGCGGGTGCGCCGCCGGCGCCGGAACCGGCGGAGGCGCAGAAACCGAAGCCGGAGCCGGAGCCGCAGAAGGCGGAACGCGGGTTTTTCGGCCGCATGCTGGAGCGCATGGGATTCTGAACATGATGAAAGTGGCAATCGCCGGCAGCACCGGCCGCATGGGACGCACGCTTATCGAAGCCGTGCTCAAAAGTTCCGACACCACGCTCGCGGCGGCGCTGGAAATCGCGGGCAATTCCCACGTCGGAAAGGACGCGGGCGAACTCGCGGGTTCGCCGTGCGGCGTGCCGGTCAGCGATAACGCGGAACGGGCGCTGAAAGGCTGCGATGTCGTCATCGACTTCACGCGCCCCGAGGGCACGCTGCATCTTCTCGCGGTGTGCCGCAGGCTCGGCGTGCGCATGGTAATCGGTACGACGGGCTTCGATGCGGCGGGAAAGCAGGCAATCGCCGATGCCGCGCGCGACATTCCGATCGCAATGGCGCCCAATTTCAGCGTGGGGGTCAACGTGATTTTCCGGCTGCTGGAACTCGCGGCGGATGCGCTGCGCCCGGGCTACGACATCGAGGTGATCGAGGCGCACCATCGCCTCAAGGTGGACGCGCCGTCCGGCACGGCACTGCGCATGGGCGAAGTCGTGGCGCAGGCGACGGGACGCGATCTGCGGCAATGCGCCCTCTACGGGCGCGAGGGCGTCACCGGCGAGCGCAAGGACGACACCATCGGATTTTCGACGATTCGCGGCGGCGACCTGGTCGGCGACCACACCGTGATGTTCATCGGCAGCGGCGAACGCGTGGAATTGACGCACCGCGCATCGAGCCGCGTCAACTACGCGGTCGGCGCGCTGCGGGCGGCGCGCTACATCGCGACCCGGCCCCACGGACTGTTCGACATGCGGGATGTTCTGGGACTGCGTTGAGCGTCCATGGAACGCGCGGCGCGCCATGCGGCGTAGCATCGGCATCGGGTTGACCGCGTGGCTTGCCGTGTTCGCAGCCGGCGTGGCGTGCGGCGCGGAGCTTGCCGTGCGCGACGTCACGTATCGCGGCAAGGATGTCGATATTTCCGCGAAGCTCTACCTGCCTTCCGGCGGCAATCGCGCGCCGGCCGTGCTGTTCGTGCACGGGCGGCGCGGATGGGATGATGAAGCGGATCGTCAGGCCCGTCGCATCGCATCGCGGGGATACGCGGTGCTGGCCCCGGATTATCACAACTCGCGCTTCATTCCGGCGTGGCCCGAGGCGCACGATCCCGACACGGAAATCGACGTGGAACGCGCGCTCGACTACCTCGCGACGCTCAGGGAAATACGCGGCGACCGCGTGTGCGTCGTGGGCATTTCGCGCGGCGGGTATCACGCGGTGCTGCTGGCCGCGAAACGTCCCGAAGTGACCTGCATCGCGACCTACTACGGACACATGGTGAACCCCAATGCGCCCGAACCGTGGCAGGTGTATCGCTATGCGCCCGAAGTCGATCGCATCCGGG
This sequence comes from uncultured Streptomycetaceae bacterium, assembly GCA_964564295.1. GTDB lineage: Bacteria > Pseudomonadota > Gammaproteobacteria > Burkholderiales > SG8-41 > CAZMBS01. The sequence goes on along the minus strand of CAZMBS010000254.1, from coordinate 1,069 downwards.
TGCCGGTACTGTTCATACTGGGCGAAGAGGAGTTCGAGGTCCGGCGCATGGGCATACGGCGCGCGTATTACGCGCTCCTCGAACGGGGCGTGGCGGCGGACATCGTGGTCTACCCGTTCGCGCGCCGCGCGTTTGACTTTCGCCCGGACCAGCGGCCCGAAGAAAAACTCGCGACGGAAGACGCGGCCAGGCGCGTGGCGGCCTTTCTGCGCAAGTCCCTGGGACACTGACCGGGCTTTGATGGCGCCGCGCCGGTTTGAAGGCCGGTGGTCGTTCGCGTATAATGCACTCGTCAAGCAGCGGGACGGGCGGCGAGCCGGTCCCGCTTGTCACATCTAACCCCGAAAAATCAGGAGCTTGCCGTGCCTTCGCGTGTGCCCGCCATCCTCGTACTCAGGGATGGCACGGTATTTCGCGGCACGTCGATCGGGGCTGCGGGTTCGGCCGCGGGCGAAGTGGTGTTCAACACCGCGATGACCGGATACCAGGAAATTCTCACCGATCCGTCCTACAGCCGTCAGATCGTCACTCTGACTTATCCGCACATCGGCAACACCGGCGCGAACGGCGAGGACGTCGAATCGGACCGGGTGCATGCGGCCGGACTCGTCATCCGCGACCTGCCCGTGCACGCGTCGAACTGGCGCATGCAGTGGACGTTGCGCGAGTATCTCGAGCGCGAACGCATCGTCGCCATCGCGGATATCGACACGCGGCGCCTGACGCGCAAGCTGCGCGACGGCGGGGCGCAGGACGGCTGCATCATGGCAGGCGACATTGACGAAGGTGCAGCGCTCGCCACGGCGCGCGCATTTCCCGGATTGGTCGGCATGGACCTCGCGAAAGTGGTGTCCTGTCCGAAACCGTACGCGTGGGACGAAAGCGTCTGGAATCTGGGCACCGGGTACGGCACGCGGGCCGAGGCCCGCTTTCACGTTGTGGCGTACGACTTCGGCATCAAGCGCAATATTCTGCGCATGCTGGCGGCGCGCCGGTGCCGGGTTACCGTGGTGCCCGCGCAGGCGTCGGCCGCGGACGTGCTGGCGATGCGTCCCGAGGACGTGTCGCG
>CAZMBS010000253.1:0-4566 GCA_964564295.1 uncultured Streptomycetaceae bacterium | reverse complement strand
CGAGCAGCCGGGCGGTGTCGTTGTCCATGCCCTCGACTTTCAGCAGGTCCTCGATGTCGTGCTCGACCTTCTCCTCGCTCACGATCGCCTGCGTGAGCAGCGCATTGCGTGCCCGCGCCCGCAGTTCATTCACGGTGGATTCGTCGAAAGACTCGATCTCGAGCATTTCGGTGAGCGGCACGTACGCGACCTCCTCCAGCGTCGAGAAGCCCTCCTGCACGAGGATGTCGGCGACTTCCTCGTCGACATCGAGCTTGTCCATGAAAATCGCGCGCGTGCGGACGGTTTCCTCCTCCGTCTTTTTCTCGGATTCCTCGGGCGTCATGATGTTCAGTTCCCAGCCCGAGAGTTCGCTCGCGAGGCGCACGTTCTGGCCGGTGCGGCCGATGGCCTGGGCGAGGTTTTCCTCGTCCACGACGATGTCCATGCTGTGCTTTTCCTCGTCCACCGTGATCTTGCTCACCTCGGCCGGCGCAAGCGCGTTGATCACGAACTGCGCGGCATCCGGGTTCCAGAGCACGATGTCCACGCGCTCGCCCGCCAGTTCCGACGTCACGGCCTGCACGCGCGAACCGCGCATCCCGACGCAGGTGCCGATGGGGTCGATGCGCTGGTCCTTCGACAGCACGGCGATTTTGGCGCGCGACCCGGGGTCGCGTGCCGCAGCCTTGATTTCGATCAATCCGTCCTCGAGCTCGGGCACTTCCAGCTCGAACAGCCGCACGATGAACTCGGGTATCGTGCGCGAGAGCATGAGCTGCGGGCCGCGGTTCAATTTGTCGATTTTCCAGACGGTTGCCCGCACGCGGTCGCCCACGCGCAGGTTTTCTTTCGGAATCATCTGGTCCCGCGGCAGCAGCGCCTCGAGCCGCCCCGATTCCACGATCGCGCTGCCGCGCTCCATGCGCTTGATGACGCCGGTGACGAGATGCTCCTTGCGCGCGAGAAAATCGTTCAGGATCTGTTCGCGCTCCGCGTCGCGGATTTTCTGCAGGATGACCTGCTTCGCCGCCTGCGCGCCGATGCGCCCGATTTCGAGGCCGCCCAGCGGCTCCTCGATGTAGTCTCCGAGCTGCGCGTCCGGCTTGATTTCCTGCGCCTCGTGCAGCATGTACTGGCGCGAGGGCACTTCGAACTCGTCGTTACCGACGACCTGCCAGCGGCGAAAGAACGAAAAGTCCCCGCTCACCCGATCGACCGCGGCGCGGATCTCGACGTCCTCGGTGAATTTTTTCTTGGTGGCGGACGCGAGCGCGAGTTCGAGCGCGCCGAAGACAATGTCTTTTTCGACGTTTTTTTCGCGCCCCAACGCATCCACCAGCAGCAAGATTTCCCGGCTCATCGCACTCTCCGCCTCAATCGCAGCCTACTCGATCACAGCCTAAATCGCAGGTACCAGCCGCGCCCGGTCCAGATTGGCAAGGTCGAGCGACAGCAGCCTGCCCTCGACTTCCAACTGCACCGTTCCGCCCCGGGTTTCCCGCAAAATCCCCGTAAAATTCCGCTGTCCCTCGACCGCGACGCGCAGCCTGACGCGCGCCTTCTGGCCGGTGAACCGCACAAAATCCCGTTCTTTCCTGAGCACCCGGTCGAGCCCGGGGGAGGAAACCTCCAAGCGGTCGTAATCCACGTTTTCGACCGCCAGCACCCGTGCAAGATGGTGGCTCACCGCCGCGCAATCGTCGACATTGATCCCGGCGGGCTTGTCGATGAAAACGCGTAAAAACCGGCCCCGGCCGGATCGTTCCAGATCCGCGAGCTCGTAGCCCAGTCCGGCCAGCGTGCGTTCCAGCAATTCCGCCAAATCCACCATGACATCAATGCCACAAACAAAAAATGGGCGAACCGCCCATCTTTTTGCGCTACAGAGCCTTGAAGTATAACAAGTATTGCCGGGAATTCCAAGACTATTCGCGGTGGCATCCAAGAGGGGGCGTATTTAAAATATCATAATAATCAATTGGTTACGATGTATTTTCCGATGGCCGCCCCGGGCGGCGGCCGGTTGGTGCGGCGCCCGGCGGCGACGGACGGCTTGTGGCGGCCGAAATACTGTATATAATCACAGATACAGGAGGTGGTCATGGAAGAGCTCACGCGCCGGCAGTCGGAAATTCTGCGTTTCATTCGCACGCATGCCGAGAAATCGGGTTTTCCGCCCACGCGTGCCGAAATCTGCGAGGCCATGGGATTCGCCTCGCCCAATGCCGCGGAAGAGCATCTGCGGGCGCTGGAGCGCAAAGGCGCCATCGAGATGACGCCCGGCGCCTCGCGCGGCATCCGGCTCACGAACCAGCCGGGCATCCCGGTCATCGGCCGCGTGGCCGCCGGCTCCCCGATGCTCGCCCAGCAGCACGTCGAGGGGCGCTACCGGCTCGATCCGCTGCTGTTCAATCCGCGCGCCCACTACCTGCTGCGGGTCCGCGGCATGAGCATGCGCGATGCCGGCATTCACGAAGGCGACTTGCTCGCCGTGCACCGCACGACGGAGTTCCGCTCCGGCCAGATCGTCGTCGCGCGCCTGCACGACGAGGTCACGGTGAAGCGCATCCGCCGTCAGGGCCGCACGGTCGAGCTGATTCCGGAGAACCCCGCCTTCAAGACGCTCGTCGTCGATACGCGCGTCGAGCCGCTCGTGATCGAAGGCGTCGCCGTGGGCGTCATCCGCAACGGCAAGGCACTGTGAGCGCTTCCGCTTGGCCGCCGCCGCGCTGGATCCTGTCCTCCGTCACCCCGCGATCTGGCGCGGCGGCGACTGCGCGCGTGTCGCGGTGCCCGGCCTTCCGACCGGGTTTGCCGAGCTGGACGTCGTGCTGCCGGGGGCGGGCTGGCCTGCCGGAGTGCTCACCGAAATTCACATCGAGCGCAACGGCATCGGCGAGTTGAAGCTCGTGGTTCCGGCGCTTGCGCATCTCACCGGCGCCGGACGCTGGGTCGCGATGATCGCCCCGCCCTACATCCCCTATGCGCCCGCGCTCGCCGCGCAGGGCGTGAATCTTGCCCGCCTCATGCTGGTGCGACCGCGAACGCTCGAAGAACGTCTGTGGGCCTGCGAGCAGGCGCTGGAAGGCTGCGGTGCCGTGGCGATCTGGCTCGATCGCGTGCCGGACCGCGCGTTGCGTCGCCTGCAGCACGTGGCCGAGCGCAACGGCACGGTCGCCCTGATGTTCCGCCCGGCCCGGGCCGCCCCGTTCACGACCGCCGCGTTGCGCCTGCACGTGAGCAAGGCGGAAAGCCGCACCATGGTGCGCGTTCTCAAGCGGCGCGGCGGCGGCATCCCGGCTCCCGTGGCGCTCGACCTCCATGATGTCGCGCTGCACCGCGACGTCATGCCGCCGCGGCACGATGTTCCGGCGGTTCGCGTTTCCGAGACGGCCTGAATCGCCGCTGCGGCTGCGCCTTCCATGCTGTGGCTGGGCCTGCATTTCGCTGCGATGCCGCTCGAGATATTCGCGCGCGGAACGCCGCAGCCCGGGCCGCTCGCGGTGGTTTCCCGATCCGGAGGCGGCACACGGATCGTCGCATGCAATCCGCCGGCGCAGGCACGCGGCATCAAACCCGGCATGGCGCTCACCGCGGCCTGGGCGCTTGCCGCCGAGCTCGCCACGTTCGCGCGCGACGAATGCGCCGAAGCGGAGGCAATCGGGCGCATCGCGGCCTGGGCCCTGCAGTTCACGCCGCTGGTGCATATCGCAGGCACGGCCGACGTGCTGCTGGAAATCGAAGGATCGTTGAAATTGTTCGGCGGTCTGGAGGCATTGTGCGCGCGCATCCGCAACGGCCTGCGCGGACTGGGTTACTCGGCCCGGCACGCCTGCGCGCCCACGCCGCGCGCCGCGCAACTGCTGGCCCGTGCCGGGCTTGCCGCGCGCATTACGAACCGCGAGACCCTGCGCGCCGCACTCGGCAGATTGCCGGTCGCGCTGCTCGGTCACGATCCGGCGGTTGCGGCCGCGCTCGACGGTTTCGGCGTGCGCACGCTTGCCGAGTGCCTGCGGCTGCCGCGAGCGGGGCTTGCGCGCAGGCTCGGCACCGCGGTGCTGCTCGATCTTGACCGGGCGTTCGGTGATCTTCCCGATCCCCGGAAACCGCATGTGCCGCCCCCCTGTTTTCGCGCGAGCCTGCCGCTGCCCGCGCCCGTCGAAGACGCGCAGGCGCTGCTGTTCGCCACGCGCCGCCTGATCGACGAGTTGTGCGGCCTGCTTGCCGCGACCATGCAGGGTGCGCGGCAACTGCTGTTTTCGTTCGCGCACGACGACGGTCCCGATACGACCGTCACGCTGTCGCTCGTCGCTGCAAGTCGCGATCCCGGGCATCTTGCCGGGGTGCTGCGCGAGCGGTTGCATCGTGTCGAACTGCCCTGCCCGGCCACGGCCGTGGCGCTGGCGGTCGAAGCATTCGTGCCGCTCGCCGCCGGCAGCCGTTCTTTCCTGCCGGAAACCGGGCAGCATGCCGCCGCGGCTGCGCGCCTGGTCGAACGGTTGCGCGCGCGTCTGGGCGAAGACACGGTCGTGGGCCTGCGCACGGCGCCGGACCATCGGCCGGAGCACGCGTGGTGCCTGTGCG
>CAZMBS010000252.1:0-4617 GCA_964564295.1 uncultured Streptomycetaceae bacterium | reverse complement strand
GCAAGGCGTTCGCCGAAAAGCGCAAGCCCAACTTCAAAGGTTGGGACCACCCGGACGACCGCAAACGCACGCCGAAGCGTGGCTCCTGATCGGCGCCGCGCAGTAACCGAATACGGGTGCGGATTCGTAAGTTATTGATAATACAACTATTTTAGGAAAATTATTGTCATCAGACGTTCACGGAAGTTACCTATAGTGAATGGCCCAACTTACCGGTGACTCCCATGCGGGCGGACGCGCGAAACAACATCCTCAGCGCCCATGCCATTTCGGGTGGTTCGATAATCTGGCTGTCCTGGGAGTACCAGATCGACTCCCTTGAGGGAAAAATCGTTGCGTTTTCCCTGCAGCGCCTCGATATCAGCAGCGCGAGCGCCAGCGAATTTCGCTGGCTGAAATGCAACGCCCGCCGCTACACGCCCGATCGTTTCTCATCGAGGACCGGCGCTGCGCCGGTCTCGCGCCCGGCCCAGTCGTTTCATTACGGGGACTACGCCGTGCGCGAAGGCCGGCAGTACCGTTACCACATCGTTCCTGCAATCGGCACGCCGGGCCATCACGCGCTGGCGCCCGCACTCGCTGTCACGCTGGACATCGTTGCGGAGACGGATGTGCAAGACGATTCCGAACGCACGGCGCCACGCGCACAGCGCGTACCGCTAGACAAGCCCGCGCGCGATGCCGCCGTCCACGAGTATCGACTGGCCGGTCACGTAGCTCGTCTTGTGCGAGGCGAGAAACACGATCATGGGCGCGATCTCTTCCGGCCGGCCGAATCGGCCGAGTGGAATTTCGTGTGAAAAACGCCTGAGGATGGTCGCGGGCGGCACCCGCTCCGCTTTCGACATCTGCGCGATGCGTGTGGTCCACAGCGACGTGAGCGTGCGCCCCGGCGACACCGAGTTCACGCGGATTCCGGACGGCTGAAACTCCGCGCCCAGCGTCTTCGTGAGCGCGATGAGACCCGCCTTGTGCACGTTCGACACGACCTGGTTCGGATACGGCATGCGCGCGCCCGCGGCGCCGAGGATCACGATGCGTGCCCCGCCCGCCTTCTTCAGGCGCGGCAGCACGGTCCGGATCACGCGCACGTTGCCGAGCACGTTGAATTCGTAGTTCGCCGTCCACGCGGCATCATCGAGCTCCTCGAACAGCGCGCGCCGGCTGCCGCCGACCGCGGTGACGAGTATGTCGAGCCGCGGCGCGGTCTTCGCGAGCCACTTCCCGAGTCTCGCGACATCGGCGGCCTGCGTGATGTCCGCGGCGAACGTCGCCACATCGCGGCGCGTCGCCTTTTCGATGCGGCGCGCGGCCGACGCGAGCTTTTTCGTGTTGCGGGAACAGATGAGAAGGTTCGCGCCCTCCTCGGCGAGGCCTTTCGCGCTTTCGAAGCCGATGCCTTCGCTCGCGCCCACGACGAGCGCCGTTTCACCCCGGATGCCGAGATCCATCAGTCGAGCTTCGCGCCGGTCAGTTTGATGAGTTTTTCGTACTTCGCGTAATCGACCTTGAGCCGCGCATCGAACGCCTCCGGTGTCATGGGCATCGGATCGAGCGTCTGGCCGCCCAGTATCTTCGCGACGTCGGCGTGCGCGAGCGCCTTGCGCACTTCCGAGTTGAGGCGATCCACGATGGGTCGCGGCGTTCCCGCGGCGACGAACAGCCCGATCCATGCCGTGAACTCGAACCCCTTCACCGTTTCGGCGATCGCGGGAACGTCGGGAAACGCCGCGGTGCGCTTCTCCGACAGCACGGCGAGCGCGCGCAGCCGGTTCGATGCCTGCACGTACGGAATCACCGATCCGATCGTGGCCGTCATCGCCTGCAGTTCGCCGGCCGCAAGCGCGATGACCGCGGGTCCGCCGCCCTTGAACGGCACGTGGATCATTTTGGTGCCGGTCATGGAATTCAGCAGCGCCATGCCGAGGTGCACGTAACTGCCCGCGCCCGACGATCCGTACACCATGTCGCCCGGCCGGGCGCGGGCGAGCGCGATGAATTCCTTCACGCTTTTCGCGGGCAGGGACGGATGTACGACCAACATGCCGTTCTGCAGCGCGAGCGCGGTGACCCCGATGAAATCTTTGAGCGTGTCGTACGGGATTTTCTTGTAGAGGTGCGGGTTCGTGATGTGCGCCGCCGAATGCACCATGACCGTGTAACCGTCGGGCGGGGCTTTCGCGACGACCTCCGCGCCGATGGTGCCCGACGCGCCGCCGCGGTTGTCGATCACGAATTGCTGGCCGAGTTGCTCGGACATTTTCTGGAACACGATGCGCCCGACGACATCGTTCGCGCCACCCGGCGGCCATGGAATCACCACGCGCACGCCCTTCGCGGGATACTGCTGCGCGCCCGCCATGCCGGCCGCCATCGCCAATGCCGCTGCCGCTGCCATTACCCACCCGGTGCTGCGTGTCATGATTTTCCCTGTTTTCTCTGCGTGCGCCGCGCCGGTCAGTCCACCTTGGCGCCCGTAAGCCGGATCAGCTTGCCGTACTTCTCGAAATCCACCTTGATGCGCGCCGCGAATTCTTCCGGCGTACCGCCCCACGGGTCGAGCGCCTGATTGGAGAGGTTCTGCGCGATGTCGGGCTGCTTGAGCGCCCGGTTGATGTCGGCGTTGAGCCGGTCGACGATCGGGCGCGGAAGGCCGGCCGGCCCGTACACCGCGATCCACGGATTCATTTCGTAGCCCGGCACGGCGGCCTCCGCAATGGTGGGCACGTTGGGCATCGTCACCGAGCGCCTGGCCGAAGACACGCCGAGCGCGCGCAATCGCCCCGAATTCACGTGCGTGATGACCGTGGATATCGTCGCGAGCGACGCCTGCGTTTCACCGCCGACGAGCGCCGTCACCTGCGGGGCGCCACCCTTGTACGGCACGTGGACGAGCTGGATGCCGCTCATCGAGGTGAACAGCGCCATCGACAGATGCGGCGCGCTGCCGTTGCCCGACGAAGAATAGAGAATATCGCCGGGCCGCTTTTTCGCGAGCGTGATGAACTCCCTGACGGACTTGACGGGCAGCGACGGATGCACCGTCAGCGCACCGGGTTGCGCCGCCAGCATCGCGACGGGCGTGAAGTCGCGCACGACGTCGTACGGCAGTTTCTTGTACAGATGCCCGTTGCCGAGGTGCGTCGTGGAATGGACCATGATCGTGTAACCGTCGGGGGGCGCCTTCGCCACCGGCTCCGAGCCGATCGCGCCGGACGCGCCGGGGCGATTGTCGATGACAAACTGCTGGCCCAGGGATTCGGATAGTTTCTGCATGACAAGACGCCCGACGACGTCGTTCGATCCGCCCGGGGGCCACGGTATCACCACGCGCACCGGTTTCACGGGATAGTTCTGCGCCGACCCTGCGCCCGCACCCGACAGCGCAGTGCAGCCCACAATCGCCGCCATCACCCATCGCACGATCATCCCGATTTCCTCCGCAGGTTTCGACGCCCAGCGCCCGCATTATCGTTTAGTTGGGCGCGCGGGTTCAATGGCTGTCCCGAGAATTGAATACCGGATAAAATTCATGCACTTGGCCGCAATTCGTGGCATTCCGGAGAAAGTGATGTCACTTCCCCTCGAAGGCGTGCGTGTGCTCGACCTCACCAGCGTCATGGCAGGCCCCTACTGCACCATGGTGCTCGGCGACATGGGCGCCGACGTGCTCAAGGTCGAAAACTTCCCTGAAGGCGATTCGTCCCGCCGGTTCGATCCCAAGGTGAACGACGAGTCGTACTGCTTCGCGGTGCTCAATCGCAACAAGAAAAGCCTGGCGCTCAACATGAAGGACCCGCGCGGCAAGGAGGCATTTCTCAAGCTCGCGGCGAAGGCGGACATCATCACGGAAAATTTCCGCCCCGGCGTCGTGACGAAACTCGGCATCGACTACGCAGCGGTGAGCCGGTTCAATCCCGGCGTGATTTACGCTTCGATGTCCGGATTCGGACAGACCGGCCCGTACGGCAGGAAAGGCGGCTTCGACATCGTCGCCCAGGGCATGTCGGGCATCATGATGATGACGGGGGAAGCCGGCGGCCGCCCCGCGAAGGTCGGCATTGCGATGAACGACATTTCGAGCGGCGTCACCGCGCTGTACGGCATACTCGGCGCGTACATCGGGCGGCTGCGCTCGGGCAAGGGCCAGTATCTCGAGACCTCGCTGCTGGAAGCGGGCCTTGCGTGGACACACTGGGAGTCGGGCGCGTACTTCGGCTCCGGCGAGGAACCCGTCGCAACCGGAACGCGGCATCGCCGCTCGACGCCGTACCAGGCCTACAAGACCAGGGACGGCTACGTCACCGTCGGCGCAAACAACACCAAGCTCTGGACGAATTTCTGCACCATCGTCTGCAACAAGCCGGAGTGGATGTCCGATCCGCGCTTCAAGGATCTGCCGTCGCGGCTGAAAAATATCGACGCGCTGCAGGACGAAATCGAAAAAGTGCTGCAGACGCAGCCCACCGCGCACTGGGTGCCGTTGCTCGACAAGGCGGAAGTGCCCGGCGGCCCGGTCTACACCTACGCCCAGATTCTCGACGATCCGCACATCCGCGCGCGCAACATGGTGGTCGAGATCGATCACCCGAAAATCGGCCGCATGAAGTCGCTCGG
>CAZMBS010000251.1:0-4643 GCA_964564295.1 uncultured Streptomycetaceae bacterium | reverse complement strand
ACCGTCTTGTGTTTTCGGCGTTCGGCGACGAGGCGAACCAGGTTCGCGTGGAGTATGTCGCGCGCAAGGGTCGATTTGCCGGAGCCGGATACCCCGGTGACGACCGTCAGCCGGCCGAGCGGAAACCGCGCGTCGATGCCGCGCAGATTGTGCAGGCGCGCACTCTCGATCGCGAGCGAGGCGGTATCGCGCCCGACCGCGCGCCGCGCGTGCAACGGATGGCGCAGCGGTTGCGCGAGCATGCGCCCGGTGACGGAGTCCGGATTGCGCATCAGATCGGCGGCGGTGCCTTCGCCGATGACGTGCCCGCCGAGCCTGCCGGCGCCGGGGCCGAGGTCGATGACGTTCGCCGCGCGGCGTATGGTGTCCTCGTCGTGTTCGACGACGATCAGCGTGTTGCCCTTCGCCTCGAGCTTTTGCAGCACATCCAGCAGAATGCGGTTGTCGCGCGGATGCAGTCCGATCGTCGGCTCGTCGAGAATGTAAGCGACCCCGCGCAGGTTCGAGCCGAGTTGCGCGGCGAGCCGGATGCGCTGGGCCTCGCCGCCGGAGAGCGTCGGGGCCGACCGGTCGAGCGCGAGATATGCGAGTCCCACCTCCTGCAGGAAGGCGAGCCTCGCGCGCAGTTCCGCGAGGATATCTCGCGCAATCTCCGCTTCGCGGCCGGTAACCCGCACGGCGTCGAACGACGCCGCGAGCTTCGCAACCGGCTGCGCGGTGAGTTCCGCGATCGATCGCCCGCGATAGCGCACGGCGAGCGCCTCGCGGTTCAGGCGCCTGCCGTCGCAGTCCGGGCACGGCTCGTCCACCTCGAGCCAGTCGATCCACGAATCGAGCACGTGATCCTCGGCGCCGGTTTTCGCGCGTTCGTCGTCCCAGCCGACGCGGTCGAGCTTGAGGCCGGTGCCGTAACAGGCGCCGCACCAGCCGTGTTTCGAGTTGAACGAGAACAGCCGCGGATCGAGCTCCGGAAAACTGCGCCCGCACGACGGGCACGCGCGCGTTGCGGAGTACGTCGTCCGCGTGAGCGCGGCGAGCCGCGGTTCGCGCTTTTCCATCGCACGCGCGAGCGAGTCGAGGCCGCCCAGGATGTGCACGGCGCCCTTGCCGAGCTCCAGTGCCTGCGCGAGCCCGGCGCGCAATGCGGCCTCGTTCTCCGGCGCGACGCGCACGTCGGCGACGGGCAGCTCGATCGAATGTTCCTGGAAACGCGACAGCCGCGGCCACGGCGCGGTCGGCAGAAACACACCATCCACGTGGAGATGCGTATGCCCACGCGCGGCGGCCCATTTGGCCAGGTCCGTGTAGTAGCCCTTGCGGTTCACGACCAGCGGCGCGAGCAGCCCGATGCGATCCCCGCGATGTTCGCGCAGGAGTCGTGCCACGATCTGGTCGACGGTTTGCGGCTCGATCGCGGCATCGCAGTCGGGGCAGTGCTGCGTGCCGAGCTTCACGTACAGCAGCCGCAGGAAATGATAAATCTCGGTCAGCGTCGCGACGGTGCTCTTGCGCCCGCCACGGCTGGTCCGCTGTTCGATCGCGACCGTCGGCGGAATGCCGAAAATCGCATCCACGTCGGGGCGCGCGGCGGTTTGCACGAACTGGCGGGCGTAAGCGTTGAGCGACTCGAGGTAGCGCCGCTGACCTTCGGCGAAAACGATGTCGAACGCGAGCGTGGACTTGCCGCTGCCCGACATGCCGGTGATCACCGTGAACTTGCCGCGCGGAATGGCGACGTCGATCGATTTCAGGTTGTGTTCGCGGGCATGGTGGATCTGGATCGAGTTTTGCGGTCCGGCCGCGATCCGTTTCCCCCCATCCCGGCCTTCCCCCGCAAGGGGGGAAGGAGAGTGCCGTGTGGCGTTCCTCTCAGAATTGCATTCCCTCCCCCTTGACGGGGGAGGGTAGGGTGGGGGAAAAGGCGCATGCAGTGCCGTTTCGTAGTCGTGCAAGGCGCGACCCGTGTGGGAGGCGGCATGCGCGACGAGCCCATCAACGGCCCCGGCATAGACGATCTCGCCTCCGGCGTCGCCGCCTTCCGGTCCCAGATCGATGGCCCAGTCCGCGGAGCGAACGACATCGAGGTTATGCTCGATCACGATCAGCGAATGCCCCGCGGCGATCAGGTGCCGGAACGCGCGCAGCAGTTTCGCCACGTCGTCGAAATGCAATCCGGTCGTCGGTTCGTCGAACAGGAACAACTTGCCGCCCGACGTCGCGCTGCCGCCCGTCGCCTGCGCGAGGTGCCCCGCGAGCTTGAGCCGCTGCGCCTCGCCGCCGGACAGCGTGGGCACGGGCTGGCCGAGCCGGAGGTATTCGAGCCCAACCTCGATCAAGGGTTGCAGCACGCGCAGCACCTGCGCGTCGCGGACGAAAAACGCAGCCGCCTCGGAAACCGTCATGTCGAGCACGTCCGCGATGCTGCGGCCGTCGAGCGTCACGTCGAGCGTATCCCGCCGGTAGCGCCGTCCGTCGCAATCGGGGCATCGCAAGTACACGTCGGACAGAAATTGCATTTCCACGTGCTCGAAGCCGGTGCCGCTGCACGTGGGGCAGCGGCCGTTGCCGCTGTTGAAGCTGAACGTGCCCGGTGTGTAGCGGCGCGCTTTCGCGAGCGGGTGCGCCGCGAACAGCGCGCGGATCGCATCGAACGCCCCGACGTAACTCGCGGGATTGGACCGCGCCGTGCGGCCGATCGGCGTTTGGTCGACCATGACGACATCTTCGATGTGCTCGTGTCCGTTCAGCGCGCGATGCGCGCCGGGCGTCTCGGCCGGTTTGCCTTTCGCTTTCCGCAGCGCGGCGTACAGCACGTCCTGCACGAGCGTCGATTTCCCCGAACCCGACACACCGGTGACGCACACGAGGCAGCCCAGCGGGAACGCGACGTCGATGCCTTTCAGATTGTGTTCGGCCGCACCGAACAATTCGATGCGCGGCGCGCCGGCCTGCGGCGGATGCGCCGCGATTCCGGCGTCCGCGCGCAGGCGTCCGGAAAGGTAACGCCCGGTAATGGAAGTGCTTGATTGCATTAATTTTTCTGGCGAGTCGAAGCAGACGACCTCACCACCACGCTCACCAGGCCCCGGACCCATGTCGAGAATGCGGTCGGCGGCGAACATGATTTGCGGCTCGTGTTCGACGACGACGAGCGAATTGCCGGCATCCCGCAACCGGTGCATGACCTCGATGACGCGGCTCATGTCGCGCGGATGCAGCCCGATCGACGGCTCGTCGAGCACGAACAGCGTGTTGACGAGCGACGTGCCGAGCGCAGTCGTGAGGTTGATGCGCTGCACTTCGCCGCCGGAAAGCGTGCGCGACTGACGATCCAGCGTCAGATAGCCGAGTCCGACCTGCGTCAGGTACGCGAGCCGCGTCCGGATTTCGCGGAGCAGAAGGACCGTAGCCTCGTCCAGCGGTTTCGGCAGCACCAGAGCGTCGACAAAGCGCCGGGTGCGCTCGATCGGCAGCAGCATGAGGTCGTGCAGCGTGAGTCCCGGCAACTGCGCCAGCACCGTGTCGTCGCAGGTCGTGCCGCGCGGGCGGAATCGCCGGCCCGCGCCGAGCGCGGCGTCTGCATCCTCGCGCGAGCCGAGCCGCCAGGACAGCGCGTCGGGCTTCAGCCGCGCACCGCCGCAGCTGTCGCACGCCGTGTAGGCGCGATACTTCGACAGCAGCACGCGCACGTGCATCTTGTAGGCCTTGGTTTCCAGCCACCGGAAAAAGCGCGCGACGCCGTACCATGTTCCCGGCCAGGACTTTTTCCAGCTGATCCACTCGCGCTCGCCTTCGAGCACCCAGCCGCGGTCGCGCGCGGAAAGATCGCGCCACGGTGTGTCGATCGCCACGCCGCGTTTCTTCGCATACTGGATCAGCTCGTCCTGACACTCGTGGAACGACGGCGTTTGCCACGGCTTCACCGCGCCGTCGCGCAGCGACCTCGTTTCGTCCGGCACGATGAGGCCGTAATCGATTCCGATCACGCGCCCGAAGCCGCGGCACGTGTCGCACGCACCCACCGGCGAGTTGAACGAAAACAGGCTCGGCGTCGGCTCTTGGTAGTGGATGTCGCACTCCGCGCAGTGCAGCGCCGTGGAGAAGCGCCATACGTTGTTGTGCCCGGCCTCCGGGAGCGGGTTCCCCAACATTCCCTCTCCCCCCGGGACAAGGGAACACTTGAAGCGGAGCAGAGGGTTAGGGTGAGGGAGATTTTCGCCTTCCGGCACCACGTGAACGCTTACGCGCCCCTGTCCAACCTTCAGCGCCGCCTCCAGCGCCTCCATCACGCGCGCGCGCCCGGCGGCCCCCATGCGCAGCCGGTCCTGGATGACCTCGAAGTGTTGCGCATCCTCGGCAAGAAAACGCGTGTAACCCTGCGCCGCGAGGAGCTGCTTTACTTCCGTCGCAGAGAAATTCTTCGGCACCGCCGCCGGAAACGCGATGATGAGCCGCGGGTCGCCGGCTGCGCGCGCGCGGTCCGCCATCGCGTCGTGGATCGACTGCGGTGTATCGCGGCGAACCGGACTTCCGCAGCCGCGGCAATGCAGGTCCCCGGCGCGCGCGTAAAGCAGCTTCAGGTGGTCGTTCAGCTCGGTCATCGTGCCGACGGTCGAGCGCGACGTGCGCACGGGGTTCACCTG
>CAZMBS010000250.1:0-4647 GCA_964564295.1 uncultured Streptomycetaceae bacterium | reverse complement strand
CGAGGGCGACACCCATTCCAGTTTCCGTCTGATCCGGGCCTTCAAGAACCGCTATGGCGCGGTGAACGAGTTGGGCGTGTTCGCCATGACGGAAAAAGGGCTGAAAGGCGTCATCAATCCCTCGGCGCTGTTTCTTTCCCATCACGGCTCCCGGGTGGCGGGCACTTGCGTCATGGTGACCCAGGAAGGTACGCGCCCGCTGCTCGTGGAAATCCAGGCCCTGGTGGACGACGCGCACGCGCCGAATCCGCGGCGCTTGTCGGTCGGGCTCGAGCAGAACCGGCTCGCGTTGCTGCTCGCGGTGCTGCATCGCCATGCGGGCATCGCCTGCTTCGACCAGGACGTATTCGTGAACGCAGTGGGCGGCGTGCGCATCACCGAACCCGCGGCGGATCTTGCCGTGCTGATGGCGATCGTGTCGTCGTTGAAGAATCGCGCTCTGCCGCCGAAGCTCGTCGTGTTCGGCGAAGTCGGCCTCGCCGGGGAGGTGCGGCCGGTGCAACGCGGGCAGGAACGCCTGAAGGAGGCGGCAAAGCTCGGCTTCACGCATGCCGTGGTGCCGCATGCGAACCGTCCGAAGCAGCCGATCGCCGGCCTGGCGGTATTCCCCGTGCGGCGGATCGAAGAAGCCGTCGTGCGGTTTCGCGACGGGTTCGAGCCATAGAATACATTCGTGCGCGCGGTGGCGGTGTCCCGCGGCGGCGGGTAGAATCCGGCCTTCCAATTTCCGTCAGCCGGCGCAACACAGGCGGATTTTTTTCGCGTCGGACGGCAACCGAAGGAGCCCGCGCCCCATGACCGTGGAACTTGCGCGCGACGGCGCGATTGCAACCGTCACGCTGAATCGCCCTGACAAGCTGAATGCGCTGACGGACGACATGTACCGTGCGCTGACCGGCTATTTCGACGAGTTGAATGCGGACGACGCCGTGCGCGCCGTGATCGTCACCGGCACCGGGCGCGCGTTCTGCTCCGGCAGCGACGTGACGAGCATGGGCAAGATCGACGTCGTGTCCGGGCGCGCGCGCATGCAGGTGCGCCATCGCATGATTACTGCGCTCGCCGCGATCGAAAAACCCGTGATCGCGGCCGTGCGCGGCGCGACCGTCGGCATCGGCTTCTCGATCGCGCTCGCGTGCGATCTCGTGGTCGCCGCCGACACGGCGAAATTCTCCCAGATTTTCAAGAAGATAGGGCTGGTTCCGGACGGCGGGTCGATTTTTTTCCTGACTCAGCGCCTCGGTCTCGCGCGTGCCAAGGAACTCGTCTACACCGGACGCATGTTGCCCGCGCAGGAAGCTTGCGACTGGGGGCTCGTGAACCGCGTGGTGCCCGATGCCGAGCTGGAGTCGGCGTCCCGCGCGCTGGCGCTGGAAATGGCGGAGTCGGCGACGCACGCGCTTGCGCTCGCGAAAAAAATGTTCCAGTCGATGTACGTTCCGACGCTCGAAGCGTTGCTGGAAGTCGAGAACCTGAGCCAGACGGTCGCGAAACTCACCGACGACCACCGCGAGGGCGTGACCGCATTTCGGGACAAGCGCGCGGCGCGGTTTACCGGGCATTGATCGGCTGCGGACATCGCGCGATGAAGATCCTGGTGCAGCCGATGCCGGTCATGCTCGCGGTCGCGGCCGCGGCAGTGGTAGCGGTCGCGGCCGGCACGGTGGCGCAGGCGCAGGGGTTTCCGGCGAAGCCCGTGAAACTCGTGATGCCGTTTCCCGCCGGCGGGCCCACGGACATTCTCGGCAGACTGCTGGCCGACCGTCTGCGGGAGGTCTGGGGTCACAATGTCTTGATCGATAATCGTCCCGGTGGCGCCGGCCTGATCGGCGCGGTGGTCGCCGCCAAGTCTCCGGCGGACGGTTATACGCTGTTTCTCGGCGGCATCACGACGCTTGCCGTCGCGCCGTTTGTGCACAGGAACATGCCGTACGATCCGCTCCGGGATTTTCAGACCGTGTCGCAGACGACGATCTCGCCGCTGCTGCTGATGGTGCATCCGTCGCTGCCCGCGAAAACAGTCCGGGATTTCATTGCGCTCGCGAAGTCGAGGCCCGGCGACCTGAACTACGCTTCTTCCGGGCCGGGCGGGTCGGGGCATCTCGCCGGCGAACTGTTCCGTGCCGAAACGAAAACCCATCTCGTGCACGTGCCGTATCGCGGTGCGCCACCCGCCATCAACGATCTCGTCGCGGGCCAGGTGCAGGTCATGTTCGGCACCATGCTTGCCGCCGTTCCGCAAGTTCGTTCCGGCAAGATCCGCGCGCTCGCAGTGACCGGTCCCAAGCGCTCGGTCGCGGTGCCGGATGTTCCGACATTTGCCGAGTCGGGTCTGCCCGGCTACGACGCGAGTTCGTGGAACGGCATCCTGGTGCCGGCCGGCACGCCGCGCGCCGTCGTCGACAAGCTCAACGCCGACATCGTCAAGGTGCTGCGCATGCCGAACGTGTTCGACCGGCTCGAAGCGGACGGTCCGGTCGCGGTGGGCAGCACGCCGGAGCAATTCGCGGCCTACATCAAGTCCGAGCAGACGAAGTGGGGCAGGGTCGTGCGCGATGCCGGCATCCGCATCGAATAGCGGAGGGACGATCGCCGTGAGCGGGACCGGGACGCAGGATCCTGGAACCGGCGCGAGCGCGCGCATTGCCCGGCACGTCGTCGCGACGCGATTCGAGATCCTGCCGCCGGCGGCGGTGCATGCGTTCAAGCGGGCCTGCCTCGATTTTCTGACGTGTTCCGTCGCGGGCTCGGCCATGCCGGTGTCGAAAGCGCTGCTGTCGTACTTCGTCGAGAACGACGCGACGCGGACCGCCACCGTCATAGGCGTCGGCGCGAAACTGTCGGCGCCCAACGCGGCTCTCGTAAACGGCGCGAACACGCACGGTCTCGATTTTGACGACGGGCACACGAACGGCTCGTGTCATCCGGCCGGGGCGATTTTTCCTGCGGTACTGGCGGCGGCCGAACAGTCGAGCGCGGGGCCGCGCGAAATCGTCGCGGCCGTGGTGACCGGGTACGACGTGATGACGCGCATCTCTGCCGCAATGCATCCGGTTTCCGCGCGCCGCGGCTGGCACAACACGCCGATCTCGGGCGTGTTCGGCGCGGCGGCTGCGGTATCGAATCTGCTGCGACTCGATGCGGCGCAGACGTTGAACGCGCTGGGCCTCGCCGGGAGTTTCGCGGGCGGCATCCGCGAGTATCTCGACGAGGGCGCGGAGATAAAGCGCATCCATCCCGGCAAAGCCGCGCGCGACGGACTGCTGTGCGCCGAGTTCGCGCGTCGCGGCATCACGGGCCCGTCCCGGGTGCTCGAAGGGCGGCACGGATTTTTCCGGGTCGCGGCGGACGGGCAGGTCAAGTGGGACCGTTTTTTCGAAGGCCTGGGCACGCGATACGAAATCAGCAGCGCGTATTTCAAGCCGTACCCGTGCTGCCGCCATTACCATTCGGCGGTGGACGGCATACTCGCGCTGCAGGCGGCGCACGGGTTCCGGGCCGCGGACGTCGAACGCGTGGAACTCGGCTTGTATGGCGTGGGCGTGACCGGGCACGATCACAAGCACTGCGACAGCCTGCTGGATGCGCAGATGAGCGCGCCGGTGGCGGCCGCACTGGCGCTCGAAGACGGCGGCATCGCCGCGCGGAATTTTCTGCCGGAGAGCCTGGGGCGCCCGGCGATCCGGAGTCTCATCGACCGCATCGACGCGCGCCTCGACGACGAGTGCGAGCGCATTTACCCCGGCCGCCGTTCCGGCGCGGTGAAAATCACGCTGCGCGGAGGCCGCATGCTGGACATGCGCGTGCTCGATCCCAAGGGCGAGGGCGACAACCCCATGACCGACGCGGACCTCGAGCACAAGTTCCTCGTGAACTGCAAGCCGCTGATCGGCGAGGCGCGCTGCGCCGCATTGCTCGCGACCGCGTGGGGATTTGATGCGCTTGCCGACGCCGGAGAACTTTTCCGCTGGTGAGCGCGGGGCGCCGGTGTTTCCGCGGGCGGCGGGTTCGGCTAAAATAGCGCCTTTTCCGCAGTTCGTTTCCCCGGCAGTTTTCCCATGAATCGGCACGGCAAGGAGACCCGATGAAAGTCCTGGTCACGGTGAAGCGCGTGATCGACCCCTATGTGAAGGTGCGCGTGAAGTCCGACGGCACCGGCGTCGAAACCGCTAATGTAAAGATGACGATCAACCCGTTCTGCGAAATCGCGGTCGAGCAGGCGGTTCGCATGAAGGAAGCGGGGCTCGTGACCGAAATCGTCGCGATCTCGGTCGGCGCGCCGCAATGCCAGGAGACGCTGCGCACGGCGATGGCCATGGGCGCAGATCGCGGCATCCTCGTCGAAACGGTCGAAGAAGCGCAGCCGCTCGCTGTCGCGAAACTCGTAAAGGCCATCGTGGCCAAGGAAAGTCCGCAGCTCGTCATCGTCGGCAAGCAGGCGATCGACGACGACTCCAACCAGACCGGCCAGATGCTCGCCGCGCTGCTCGGCTGGCCGCAGGCGACCTTCGCCTCGAAGCTCGTTGCCGCCGACGGCAAGGCCCAGGTCACGCGCGAAGTCGACGGCGGCCTGGAGACGCTGTCGATCAAGCTGCCGGCGATCGTCACCACCGACCTGCGCCTGAACGAGCCGCGCTACGTGACGCT
>CAZMBS010000249.1:0-4682 GCA_964564295.1 uncultured Streptomycetaceae bacterium | reverse complement strand
CGTCGACGAATTGCTGGGTCATGCTCCACCGGGCGCGGCTCGCGCTGCGCGAGTGACTGCAGCACAACTGGTTCGGAAAAACGTAGAGATGACCTGGATACGATCCTGCAAGGATGTCACGAAACTGCTGTCGCTGGCACAGGAGCGCCCATTGACCCTGCGCGAGCGATTCGATCTCCACGTGCACCTGCCGCTCTGCGAGGGCTGTCGCAACTTCAAGCAGCAGCTTGCATTCATGCGCGAGGCGTTGCGCCGTTTCAGGGACGGGCCGCCGCGCTGACGGCACGCCGGGGTCAGTGGTGCGCGTGTGCCTTGGCGCCGTCGGCGGCGCGAACGACCGCCTCAACGTTGTGGGTTGATTTCCGTCCGCCGGATTCCTCGACGCGCAACAGAAGCGGCACTTTGTCGCCGGGCTTGAGTGGCTGTTTCACCCCGATCAGCATGATGTGCAGGCCGCCCGGCGCGAGCTTGACCGGCTTGCCCGCGGGCACGTCGATTTTCTGAACCGCGCGCATGCGCATCACGCCGCCGTCCATGGTCATCAGGTGGAGTTCGACCCGGTCCGCCGCCGCCGACTCCGCGGCCACGATGGCCGCGTCGCGCTCGCTCGCGACATCCATGTACACGGCCCCGGTTTTCTGTCCGGGAACGGTTGCGCGTGCCCAGGCATCCTTCACTTCCAGGCCTTGCGCGGCTGCGGATGCCGCGGCAACGGACAAGAGCAGGGCGACCACGCTTTGCAGACATCCGTTCCAACCTGGGTTCATGCCATGCTCCGATCAAAAGCGGCATTCTTTCAGCACGTGCGCGACGGCGCAAGCGTATAATCCGCCTTTTTCCGCACTCGTCATGCGAATCGCAGCAGCCCTTGTACTGATCTTCGCCACGCTGGGGGTTCACGCCCAGCAACCTCCCGCGGTTCCGGCGCCGACCATCGCGGCGAAAGCCCACCTGCTGCTCGACTTGACGAGCAATCAGTGGCTCGCGAGCCATCAGGCGCAGGAACGGTTCGAGCCCGCGTCGCTCACCAAGCTCATGACCGCGTATCTCGCGTTCACAGCGCTCCGGCAAAAAACACTGAAGCCCGAGCAGGTCGTGCCGGTCTCCACGCGCGCGTGGAAGGCGGAAGGCTCGCGCATGTTCATCGAGCCCAACCGACCCGTCACGGTGGACGAACTGCTCCGGGGCATGATCGTGCAGTCGGGAAACGACGCGTGCATCGCGCTCGCCGAAGTCATCGCCGGCAGCGAGGAGGCCTTCGCGCAGATGATGAACCGGGAGGCGCAGCGCCTCGGCATGAAGTCCACGCGTTTCATGAATGCCACTGGCCTGCCGCACGCGGACCATTACTCGACCGCGCACGATCTCGCGTTGCTCGCCGCCGCGGTGATCCGCGATTTTCCGGAGTTTTACCCGCTGTATTCGCTCAAGGAATACCGCTACAACATCATCACCCAACCCAACCGCACCCGCCTGTTGTGGCTTGATGCCCCGGTGGACGGCATGAAGACCGGATACACCGAGGCCGCGGGCTATTGCCTGATCACGTCCGCGCGCCGCGGAACGCGACGCCTGCTCTCCGTGGTGCTCGGCACGGCATCCGAATCCGTGCGCGCGACCGAGAGCCAGAAGCTGCTCAATCACGGTTTCCAGTTTTTCGATACGGTCCGCGTCTACGAGAAGGCGCAGCCCGCCGCCACGCTGCAGGTCTGGAAAGGCACGGCGAACAGCGTCAAGGCCGGATTTCTCGATGACGTGCACGTCAGCATTCCGAAGGGCCAGGCCGAAAGGCTCAAAGCGCGCGTGGAAAGCGCGCAGCCGCTGTTCGCGCCGATCGCGGGCGGGCAGAAGCTCGGCGTCATGAAACTCGAACTCGACGGCAAGCCGTATCGCGATATTCCCGTAGTGGCCCTCGAAACGGTGCCGCTCGCGGGGATTTTCGGGCGCGGCTGGGACGCATTGCGGCTGTTTTTCAAGTGAGGATGATTGCATGAGCGAGATCGTCTACCTCAACGGCGAATTCATGCCGCTGGAATCCGCGCGCGTACCGGTGCTCGACCGCGGCTTCATCTTCGGCGACGGCGTGTACGAGGTTGTGCCGGTGTATTCCCGGCACGCGTTCCGGCTGCCGGAGCACCTGCGCCGCCTGCAGGCCAGCCTCGACAGCATCCGCCTCGACAATCCGTTGACGGACGCGGAGTGGACGCGTCTCACGCAGGAGATGATCGCGCGCAACGCCGGCGACGATCAGTCGATTTACTTCCAGGTGACGCGCGGGGTCGCCCGGCGGGATCACGCGTTCCCGAAAAACGTGAAACAGACCGTGTTCATGATGAGCACACCGCTCGTCACGCCGCCCGCGGAACAGGTGGAAACCGGCGTGCATGCGATCACGACCACGGATTTCCGCTGGCTGAAGTGCGACGTGAAATCGATTTCGCTGCTCGGCAACTGCCTTGCGCGGCAGATGGCCGTGGACGCGGGCGCGGTCGAGACCGTAATGTTCCGTGACGGGTTCCTTACCGAGGCGTCGGCAAGCAACGTGTTCATCGTAAAGAACGGCACGCTGCTCGCCCCACCGAAGAATCACCTGGTGCTTCCGGGCATCACTTACGACGTCGTGCTCGAACTCGCGCGGGCGAACGGGATGCCGTACGAAATCCGCGCGATTTCAGAGCAGGAAGTACGCGCGGCGGACGAAGTCTGGATCACGTCCTCCACCAAGGAGGTGCTCGCGGTGACGACGCTCGACGAGCGGACCGTCGGTGGTGGAAAACCGGGCGCCGTGTTCCGGCGCATGCACGGGCTGTATCAGGACTTCAAGCGCAGCAGGATGCGCGCCGGGGTCTGAACGCGCGCGGGTGCGGGAGGCTTCATGGTCGACGCATCGCTGATCGAGTACCCGTGCGACTTTCCGATCAAGATCCTCGGCCACACACAGGCGGGATTCGCGCAATCGGTCATGGATATCGTGCGCCGGCACGCGCCCGATTTCGACCCCGGGGCGGTGGGCATGAAACCCAGCCGCAAGGGGAAGTATCTGAGCCTCACCTGCGTGATCCGCGCGACCTCGCGCGAGCAACTCGACGCGTTGTACCAGGATCTCTGCGACCACCCGATGGTTGTTATGGTTCTGTAGCGTCCCGGCGGCAGGCTAATTTGCCGCGCTTTTCGGCACGGGTTTCCGCAACGGGCGCTGCGCGCGCAGCTGCTTGATCTCAGCGGCATAGACCTTGCCGAAATCGGCGTCAGCACCCTTGAGGTAGGCGGGAAACTCCCGGCACAGCGGCAGCGTTTCCTCACGCGGTTGCGCGGAAAAGGCAGATTTGTACTCCTGCCGTTCCGCCATGACCGCGCCATGGTACTTGCCGTAATTGCGCGCGTAGTCCTGCGCATCGGTGGATGCGCCGCGGATCAGCGCGTCGAATCGGAGGTCGATCTCGTCCATCAGCACGCGGTAGCGCGTACGCCAGGCGCCGTAGGCCTTGTCGTTGACGGCTGCCGTATCCGGATACGTTTCGCTGCAGGCTTCCTTGACCGCGATCAGCCGCTGGTGGGCGTTGTAGACCATCGACAACGTGCGGCCGTATCCTGCGTCGGACTGCGCGCCCGCGGTCGCGGCGGATCCCGCGAGGATGATTCCCAACATCATCGGCGCGCCGCCTGCGCGCAATATTCTGAACATGGTGGTTGCCCGAAAAAACTGCCGCATTGTGCTACCGTTGCCCGCAATGCACAACCGCCGACACTCCCGCGCTTGAATCCATGCGCTCCGCACCGACATTGCCGCCCGTCGTCCCCCCGGACATCATCGCCAGGGGCCCGACGCCGCTCGCGTATGAGCCCGTCTGGCGCGCCATGCAATCGTTTACGGCGGCTCGCGGACCCGGCACACGGGACGAAATCTGGCTGCTGCAACACGCGCCGGTGTACACGCTGGGCGTCGCCGGAAAAGCCGAACACCTGCCGCGCGCGGAAAACGGCATCCCGGTGGTGCGCATCGACCGCGGCGGGCAGATCACGTACCACGGTCCCGGACAGCTCGTGGCGTATCTGCTGCTCGACCTGCGGCGGCGCGCGCTAGCGGTGCGTCCGCTCGTGCGGCGCATGGAACAGGCCGTGATAGACTTGCTCGCCGAACACGGTATCGATTCGCGTGGTCGCACGGACGCGCCCGGCGTCTACGTCAACGGCGCGAAGGTCGCGGCGCTCGGACTCAAGATCCGCAACGGATGCTGCTATCACGGGCTCGCCCTCAACGTCGACATGGACCTAGCGCCCTTTCTCGCGATCAACCCCTGCGGCTATCCCGGCATGGCGGTCACGCAACTGCGCGATCTCGGCGTTCGCGATCCGCTCGACCGGCTGTCGGCCCGCCTCGGGCAACACCTCGCAACGCGACTCGCATGAGCGCCATCGGCGAAAAACAGAAGGGGCGCGCCAAGACCGCGCGCATTCCGATCAAGATTGTGCCGGTCGCGCCGCTCAGGAAACCCGACTGGATCCGCGTGCGGCTCGGCAACAGCGCGCGGTTTCAGGACGTGAAGCGCATCCTGCGCGAGCAGAAGCTTCATACCGTCTGCGAGGAAGCCTCCTGTCCGAACATCGGTGAATGCTTCGGCAAGGGTACGGCGACGTTCATGATCCTCGGAGACCTTTGCACGCGCCGCTGTCCGTTCTGC
>CAZMBS010000248.1:0-4721 GCA_964564295.1 uncultured Streptomycetaceae bacterium | reverse complement strand
TACAGATCGGCGCGAAGGTTGGCTTCGCGCAGAAGCCGGCCGTACTTGTCGACTTCGCGGCGTATCCATTCCGCCGTCTGCGCCGGCGACATCGCCTCGCCGACTTCGTAGCCGACGTTCTCGAAGCGCTTTTTCATCTCCGGCTCGCGCACGGCTTTCTGGATTTCGGCATAGAGCCGGTCGACGATCGCACGCGGCGTGGCGGCCGGCGCGATCATGCCGTAGGACGCCGTGACGTCGTAGTCGGGCAGATTGAGCGCTTCGGCGATCGTGGGCACATCGGGCAACAGCGTCGAGCGTTTCAGCGTCGAGATGCCGAGTGCCCTGATGCGGCCGTTCGCGAGGTACGGCTTGGCGGTCGCGGCGCCCGCGAAATGCAACGGCACCTGGCCGGCCACGAGATCGATCATCGCCGGCCCCCCGCCCTTGTAAGGCACGTGGAGCCACTTGATGCCGGTGAGCTTGCGAAAGAGTTCTCCCGCGAGATGCGACGTGCTCGCCTGTCCGAACGAGGCGAACACGACCTCACCGGGGCGCGCCTTCGCGAGTGCAACCATCTGCTTCATGTTGTTCGGCGGAAACGACGGATGCGCGACCAGCACGTGGCCGATGTAGGTGAATATCGACACCGGCGCGAAGTCGCGGATCGTGTCGTACGGCAGCTTCGTGTAATACGTCGCATTGATTGCGTGCGCCGACAGCGTGTTGATGACCAGCGTGTGCCCGTCGGGCGCGGCCTTGGCGAGCACTTCGGTGCCGATCAGCCCGTTCGCGCCGCCCCGGTTGTCCACGACGAACTGCTGTCCCAGCACCTCGGAGAGCCGCGCCACCATCGGCCGCGCGGCGATGTCGGTGCCGCCGCCGGGCGGCCACGGCACGATGACGCGAATGGCCTTCGAAGGCCACGCCTGCGCCGGCGCATCGCCCGGAATCCACACGCCGGCGAACGCGCCCAGCACCAGGAGCCACGGGATTGCTTTTCCCAACAAAATCATGGGTCTCCTCCCCTTCTTGTTTTTCCCGCCGGAAATCGGCCTGTGCTATTCTAAAGATTACCGTCCCGCACGGGGCGGATTTCAGCGAACGGCACACCCATGACGAGCGAATCTGCCCACCGCGGCCCGCAGGACATCGGCGGCGATCCCGCCGGACCGGTCGACACGCACGACCACGGAATGAAATTCTGGGAGCGTCAGGCGAACGCCCTGCGCAGCACGCTGTCGCGCTCGGGTCTCGTGAAGACGGACGAGTTGCGGCGCGCGGCGGAAAGCCTTGGCACGCGTTATTCGGAACTCGCGTATTTCGAGATCACGACGAGCGCGCTGCGGATCATCCTGCAGGAGAAAGGCTATTTCACCGAGCAGGAACTGAACGCGAAAATGGCCGAAATCCGGCAACGCTTCAGCGTTCCCGACGAGATGACATCGCCGGTCAAGAAAAAGGCCGCGAAATGATGCCGCAGTCCGCCGCATCCGGCGCGCAATCGAGCTACACGCCTGCCCCCGGCCACCGCTTCAACGTCGGCGACCGCGTGCGGGTGAAAAACATCCATCCACCCGGGCATCGCCGCACGCCGTATTACATACGCGGCAAGCGCGGCGTCATCGAGCGCATTTGCGGCGCGTTCCCCAATCCGGAGGAACTCGCCTACGGATTCGACGGCGGGCCGCACAGGATCCTCTACCGCGTGCGCTTCGCGCAGCATCACGTGTGGCCCGGCTACCGGGGACCCGCGCACGACGTCATCGAAATGGAAATCTACGAACACTGGCTCGATCCCGACGACGGCCGGTAACGCGAGGCAAGCCCCATGTCCACCACGTTCGACTACTACGCGAAACGCCCGCACGACCACGGCCACGACCACGATCCGCACGCGCCGCAAAAGGACGATGACGCGGGTCCGCCGGGGCAATTCGAGATCATGAGCCGCGCGATGCAGGAACTGCTCGAAGCCAAAGGCATCGTGACGGCCGATGAAATCCGGCGCCGCATGGAAGTGTTCGAAGAAGACTTTCCGTATCGCGGCGCGCGCATGATCGCGCATGCGTGGACCGATCCGGCGTTCAGGCAACGGCTGCTGGACGACGGCCGCAAGGCGTGCGCGGAGTTCGGGATACCGCTCGAGTCCGAACGGCTGATTGCGGTCGAGAACACGCCCGCCGTGCACAACGTGATCGTCTGCACGCTGTGTTCCTGCTATCCGCGCGCGTTGCTCGGCATGCCGCCCACCTGGTACAAGAGCCGCAATTACCGCTCGCGCGTGGTGTTCGAGCCGCGCGCGGTGCTGAAGGAGTTCGGCACCGAACTTCCGGACAACGTCACGATACGCGTGCACGATTCGAACGCAGACATGCGTTACGTGGTGATCCCGATGCGCCCGCCGGGCACCGAAGGCTGGAGCGAGGAGCGCCTGACGGGCATACTCACGCGCGACACGCTCGTGGGCGTGACGGTGCCCAGGGCAACGTCGTAGCCGCCGTGGCGCGCGGACTGCCGCTGCTCGGTCGTATCGCCGCCACCATCGCGCTCGCCGCGGCGTGCGGCAGCGGGATCGCGCAAGGCTGGTCGCCGCAGAAAAACGTCGAAATCGTCGCCGGCTCCGCGCCCGGCGGCAGCAACGACAAGACCGCGCGCGAGATGGAGCGTGTGTTCAGCGCGCGCAAGCTCGTCGCCGCACCGGTCACCGTCGTCAACAAGCCGGGCGGCGGCGGCAGCATCGCCTACACCTACGTAAGCCAGCATCCGGGCGATGCGCACTATCTGTACATCGCCAGCAGCGGACTCATCACCAACCATGTGAACGGGTCGAGCACGCTGTCGCTCGCGGATTTCACGCCGCTTGCGATGCTGTATGAAGATCACGCGGTTTTCGCGGTGCGCACGGAGTCCCCGCTCAAGACCGGCCGCGATCTTGCCGACCGGCTCCGGAAAGACCCGAAATCGGTCGTCGTGGGGTTCGCCAACGCGTTCGGCAGCAGCCGGCACATCGCGCTCGGGCTGCTCGTGAAGACGCTGGGCGGCAACGCGCGCGATCTGAAACCGGTCGTGTTCAAGGGGTCGGCCGAGGCCATCACCGCGATGCTCGGCGGCCATATCGACGCCGTCGTGATCGGCGCCGTCAACGCCAACGTGCACGTCGCAGCCGGGCGCATGCGGCCTCTCGCGGCCGCGGCACCCCAGCGCCTGTCCGGGCCTCTGGCCGGCACGCCCACGTGGAAGGAACAGGGCGTGGACGTGGTCTACGGCAACTGGCGCGCGATTTTCGGTCCGAAAGGACTCACGCCGGCGCAGGTCGCGTACTGGGAAAACACGCTGCGGCGCATGTCGGAGTCGCCGGAGTGGAAGACCGACCTCGAGCGCAATCACTGGACCGAGCAGTTCCTGACGGGCGGCGCGCTCACGAAGGAACTGGAGAAGGAGGCGGTTTACCTCAGGGGGTTGCTGGGCGAACTCGGCCTCGCGAAATAGCCCGCGCTACTGGCGCGCGAGATAGTAGACAAGCGCCTCGATATCGGCATCGCTCACGTTGTACATGACGGCGTTCATGCTCGTGTCCGTGCCGCTGCGCCGGTTGTCGCGATAGGCTCTCAGCGCGAGCGCCAGATAATCCTCGCGCTGATTGGCAAGCCGCGGCACCTGGCGCTGTCCCGAGTATCCCGTCATGTGGCAACTGCCGCAGCCCATGGCCTGCGATATCGCCGCGCCGCGCGCATGGCGGGCCGCATCCCGACCTTCCACCGCGACAGGCGGCGACTGCGACTCGAAATAGGCCGCGATATCCGTCAGATCCCGGTCCGCGAATTTGGTCAGCGTTCCTGCCATGACCGGAACGTCGCGCAGTCCTTCCCGCAGCAGAAACATCTGCAGCACGAGAAATTCGGCCTGCTGGCCGGCAAGCGCAGGCGTCCCGGGTCGCGGCGCCCCGGCCGCCGGTCCGTGACAACTGATGCAAGTGCCCGTGAGCGTGGCACCTCGGGCAGGATCGCCCCGGGGCCGCACCTGTGCCACGGCAGTGCCGGCGACAAGCAGCGCCCCCAGCAAACAGACGGCGCGGGGGATGACCGGCATCCGCCGCGCCGCGTGCCACGCCGGCATTTACTTCCGGTAGCTCACGCGATAGATCGCGCCGCTGTCCTCGTCGGCCACGAGCAGCGATCCGTCGGGCATCTGCAACACGTCGACGGGTCTGCCCCAGAAGGCGTTTTTCGTCTTGTCGAGAAAACCGGTGATGAACGGCGTCACTCGGGCATTGCGACCGTCGGGCGTGGCGCGCACCGCGAGCACGTCGTAACCGTTTTTCTCGGTGCGGTTCCACGATCCGCGCCGCGCGACGAATATCGTATCGCGATACTCCGCCGGGAACATGCTGCCGGTGTAGAAACGCATGCCGAGCGAAGCCGTATGCGCCCCGAGCGTCGTGACCGGCAGGATCACGTTCGCGCACGGGTTCGGCACCTTGATGTCCGGGTCCGGCTGTCCGTTCGCATGACAGTAGGGAAAACCGAAATGTCCGCCGACGCGGTCGGCAGGAACGCGATTCAGTTCATCCTCGAAGCCGTCCTCGCCCGCCCAGTCGCGGCCGTTGTCCGTGAACCAAAGCTCACCGGTTTTCGGATGAAAATCGAATCCCACGGAATTGCGCACGCCGCGCGCGACGATCTCCATGCCGGTGCCATCGAGGTTGTAGCGGCGGATCTGGCCGTGGACCCCGGGATTGA